>NZ_JAUSWY010000001.1:4200000-4500000 GCF_030815585.1 Arthrobacter pascens | reverse complement strand
GCGGCCTGCAGTCCTGCTTCGGCCAGGGGTGGATTCCCGATGAGGTATGCACTCGCGGGGTAGACGAGCCACAGCGTCAGCACCACTGCGGTGATCAGAGGCAGCCGGCTGGGCCAGACACGTCCGCTCAGCGTCAGAGCGGTGATGGCGATGAGTACCATGAACGGCGTCAGCTGATGGCTCGCGCAGATGACCGTGACGAGCAAGAGCGTCACCACGAGGGCGCTCACCCGGTGCCCCGGCCGGGGCTCGGCGGGCGACCGCCCTCGCCACCACGCCGTCAGGTCGACGTCTCGGAAGCCGCGGAACCCGGGGGCCCGCGCGGCCAACGGGCCCACGAGCAGCGCGATCACGACAAGGTACAGGAAGAAGCCGAAGGCCTGGGGAGACAGGTAGTCCTGGTCCTGCCAGTTGCCAAGACAGAAGACCCAGAGCACAAGCCAGAGCCGTCGCGGATCGCTCGTCAAATAGCGCGTCAGCACGCCCAGGGCAGCGAGCCACAGACCCATGTTGAGCACCGGCGCCCACAAGGCAACAGCCACCGGGTCCAGACCGGTCGCCCGGAACACCGTCGCCAGGAGCGCGAAGAAACCCGGCCAGTTGAAGTACGCATCGATGTCCGGGTCGATCCCCTGACTGCCCGAGAGGGCGTCGGCAATACCGAGATGACGGAACGCGACCTCACCCCGCGGTACGCCCGTCACGAAGGCAGCGGTCCCGAAGAGCACGAGCACGAGCACCACAACGAGCCACACCATGACCGGGCGGCGCGCCGGGCCCGCGGCATCCCCCCGCAGCGCCACAACGAAGGCGACGTTCAGAAGCAGGAGCCCCACCCAAAACGGGTAGGGCAGCACAGCGACGAGCCCCAGGTCGCTGTCCACGGGCACCGCCACCGTGGAAGCGGCCCCCACCGCAAGCCCCAGCGACACGACGCCCGCCAGAGCACACCACACATCACGGGCCTTCCAGCGTCCCTCGGTCCGGCTGGTCGCCTCGAGCGTGCCGGTCATCTCCCGTTTCATCGCGCGTCCTGCTTGACGCGCCGGAGGACGACGACCAGCCGGAGTCCGACCGCCGCGGCCCCGATGGAGAGCACCACCAGCCACGCAAGGGCCATGTCGCTGGGGCCCCTGTCGGCGGCCCACAGCGCTGAGGCGCAGAGGGCGACTCCCAGCGTCGCGCCGACCACGATCGCCTCCACGTAGGCACCGCGGGCGCGGCACACGGCGTTGTAGGCCTGCAGCACCGCGTACGGCACCAGTCCGGCCGCCAACCACCGCAGAGCACCGGCGGACGTGTCGGCGTACCGCTCCCCCAGCAGACTGAGCAGCGGATGAGCGAGGAGGACGAGGACGGCGGCAGCCAGACCTCCTACGGCGAGCGACCAACGAAGACTCGCCCACGTGGTCGACACCAGGCGGCCCGGGTCGCGGACACCCTCGGAGAATTGGACGATGCCCATCAGCATCGGAGCGGAGTAGGCGGCCCAGGCCATCATCCAGGCGGGATACCAGTAGGCAGCTGCCTCCGGCGCCACCATGTGCGCGAGCAGGAGCGGCAGCACCAGCCCCGGGGCGCGCTCGGTGAGGGTGAGGAGCTGGTACGGGATGCCCACCGCCAGCACTGGACGGCCGCGCGACGAGCGCAAGGACGGCCGCGGCCGGTAGCCGACCAGTCTGCGCAGCTGGACCGCACCGACAACGCACGCCACAGTCGTCCCGAGGGTCCAGCAGGCCATCAGCACGTCGGCGGAGGCGCCGTGCGCCTGCCAGGCCACGAGCGCGGCAGCCCCGAGTGCGACGCCGCCGCCCAACGCGTACCTCAAGCTCGCGCTGGAACCGCGTCCCAACGCCACGAGCGCCTGGTCCAGCACGATGACCAGAGTGCCGGTGACGGCAGCAACGAGGAACGTGAGCCAGAAGAGAACCGATGCCGAGGCCGTGTCCGGCGCCACGGCCGAGTGCAGTACGAGGTAGCCCAGGGCCAGCACGGTGCCGGCGACCCCCACGATGGCGAACGCCGCGTCCAGCACCCGCGCGGGCGGCTCCCCCCGCCCCACCGAGAGGATCACGGCCGACCCGGCGCCCAGCACCGCGAGCTGCGTGCAGATCATCACCGCCGCGACCGCGGCCATGGTAAGCCCGACCTCACGGTCGGACGTCGCGCGCGCGGCCACGACCCAGAAAGCGAAACCCGCGCCCGTCTGGGCGGCCTTGCCCACGACGAGGCCGAGCGAACTGCGCAACGCGGAATGCCGCACGGTCGGAGCGTCCCTGACAGTGATCCCCTGGTCAGCGCTCACGACGCAACCCCTTCGCCAGGCCGGCATAGTTATACCAGCAGAACGCGATGTAGTAGCGCAGCCACCGAGGCTGGCCCGCAGCCAGGCTCAACGCGCTGCCCCGGACTGCCGCGGCAGCGGGCAGCAGTGCCAACCTCGCACCACGCCAGCCGTGCTTGCGGACCATCCGCCCCAATCCCGTTCCGTCCATCAGGAACTGGTCCAGCGCGAAGTCGAAGTCATCTGCGGCGAAACGATGTTCGACAACGACCCGGCGCGACACCGCCGTTCGCAGCCCTGACTCCCGCATCCGCCAACGCAGCTCGATGTCCTCCCCCGACTTGAACGAGTCATCGAAGCCCACGCCCAGCATCAAGTCTCGGTCGATGACCGTCGCTACGAGCCCGAACCAGTTGCGGCTGCGGCCGGTGCGATGGTGATGTGCCAGCGCCTGCCCCCAGTAGCCCGGTCCAGCGACACTCTCCAGACCGGCCTGGAGGGCGTCGTGGCCGCCCTCGACCAGCTCCGTGAGCAGGTCGGCAACCCCCGTGGGCCCGAACACGACGTCGGAGTCGACGAGCACGACCCAACGGGTGCTGCTGCTCCGCACACCGAGCGTGCGAGCCCATGGCAGGCCGCGGCCCTCGTCACTCAGGACCCGGGCACCGGCCGCGAGGGCGAGGTCGACAGTGCGGTCGGTGGAGCATCCGTCCACCACGATGATCTCGGCGACACCGGACTGACGCAGCGCCTCCAGACAGCGTGGGAGCATGTGCTCCGCGTTGCGGGCCGGAACGACCGCGGTAACCTCGGCAGGGCTGTGACCCACTGTGTCCGGCACCTCAGGCCTCCTCGTCCAGGACCGACGGCAGCAGCTCCTCGAGATACCGGACGATATCGTCCGAGGCCTCGTCCGCCGAATACGCGGAAGGCACCTGCAACAGGTGGCAGGGACGTCCGTCGAGCGCCTTGCTCAGCACGACCCCCTTCGCCCCGAAGTGCTCCCGCCACGGGACCACGGACGTGGCCGCCAAGCCAGTCACGACCCGCTGCGAGAAACCCGCCATCTCGATGTGGAAGTTCCCGATCATCCGGTCAACCATCCAATCGCTCGACCGCTCCACGATCCGGGACCGGGCGCCCTCGAAACGCTCGATATAGACGGCAGCCGCGAGCGGGGCCGACGTCGTCACTTCCCGCCCCGGGAACGCCGTCCCCGCCTCGACCATGCGGTGCTCCGGCGACCATCGCCGGGAGAAGTCCGCGAGCCGCGGATAACGGATGACGAACGGATGCACCACCGTGGTCAGACGGCCGACACTCCCCGAAAGCCCCGACGGGACAAGGGGCTTCCGGACACCCTCGAACAGGTGCGGGTAGATGGCCCGGTGATGCGGCTTAATGAACATCGGCTTCGCGTAACCAAGCAGCGTGGCGTCCTCGGCCAGGAAAGCCCAGTCATCACCCATGAACGACCACCCCTCGCGCCGCATCAGCTTCGCGGCGGTACTCGTCTTACCGGTCCCCCCGGCGGCCGGAAGCGCAATCGCGTGACCCCGGTACGCCATCGTAGCCGCGTGGAACATGGCGGCTCCCCGACCGACCATAGCGGCATCAAGAACAGGGACCACGGAAGTCAACAACTCCCCCGGCCCGTGAATACGCCACTGCTCCGCGTCCCTCACCACCTGGACCCGATCAGCCTGGAAACGCACGCTGGTCCCCGTATACGCAAGCTCATGCTCAAGCAAACCCGCATCCGGCATCGACTCCGGCCCGTCATCAACAACGATGTCCGCCGGCCCTTCGGTATCGGTGGCGAAACACGCCAACATGCTCTGAAGCTGCTTCGCCGCCGGCGCCTTCGCGTCAACACGGATCCTCACGCGGCCGTGGATATCGAAATGCAATGCCTCGGCCTTAGTCTTGGTCTGCCTGGTGTGCATGGTCTCCCCTGTCTGGGTAGTGTCGGTCGGATGGTGTTGCTGGTGTGGACGGTGTCGGCCGTGTCGACGGTGTCCGCCTACTTCGTCATCGTGAGGATGAGCTTGGGTGCGAGCGTGCTGCCGGCCTCCTTGGAGTTGAGGTCCAGGCCGTCGCTGCTGTTGGCGTCCATGCCCAGTGAGAGCTGTTGGCCGAGCTCACCGGTCAGGCCGCTGACCGTCAGCGGAACGTTGTAGTTGGTGTTGGTCGTTGTTGGGCCGAGCGTGCCGATGCTGGTGCCGAGCGCCGGACGGTTGCTGTACGTGATCCCGCCCTCGGTCCAGCTGTCACCCGCGACCTTGATGTTCTGCGTACCCGTTGACCCACTCCCGGCGCTGCGCAGCTGCAACGTCGCACTCTGCAGCGTCCTGCCCGCATACGCCGACAGGTCGAACTTCAAGTACGTGACCTCCGCCGGGCTGTTGTCCACACCCACCATGACACTCGTGCCAAAGTTCGTCCCCGTCGCCCCGCTGGAAACATAGGTGTCAGCGGTGGCCGTGAGAGTGACGGTCTCCGACGTGCCCGCAGCAGCCGTGGTGAAGTTCCACGTCTTGGGCGCCGCCAACGCGTTACCGGCAACATCCTTCACCCCAACCGTGATCGTCGCCGTGTACGTCGTTCCCGCCGCCAGATTCGCACTCGGGTTCAAGGTCGCAACCCTGGTTGTGGTGTTGTACGACACAGCGGCCGGCACCGTCGTCGCCCCCGCCTTCAACGTGAACGTGCTGGGCGTGACCGTCGAGGTATTCATCGCTTCCGAAAACGTCCCCGTCACATTCGCCGTCACCGCAACACCAGTCGCAGCCGGAGACGTAGCAGCCGGCGACGTACCCGTCACCGTCGGAGCCGTCCTATCAACAGCGCCGTTGGCCTCGTAAAAGTGCCAGTACCGGCTTGTGGCGTTCACATCGGCGAGCACCAGCAGACCGCTGTTGGCCGTGCCCCGCGTCGCACTGTTGAGGTTCTGCTTCGTCGACGTCACGTTGTGGACATACTGGTCGGCGTCCACGATACGAGCCGTCTTGGTGGTGGTGAAGCTGATGGCGCCCAGCGGCGTGGACTTCTCGTAGATGGCACCCCCCGAGCTGGTGCAGGTACCAGCGTTCGTCGTGCCACTCGGCTTCGGATAGGAAGCGAAGGTACGCAGCCTTTGCGTGCTCTCATCAATCATGACGATCACGCGGTTCGGGCACTCCGCCACAGTCGCGATCGTGTGCGCCGACCATGTCGATGTCGCAACATTCAATGCCAACAGCTGGATCAGCGGCTGAGACGCCGACGTGAACGACGTCTTAATGGCGGCGAAAACCTTGTCACTCGAGGAGTCCAGCCACTTCAAGTTCATATGGTCATCACCGCTGCGCTGCCCCTTCACCGCCGCCACAGGAGTGGTCCAGGCGGTGTTCGACGCTCCATCGACGTGGTAGCTCCAGTACATGCCGTCAGTGGCGTCACCGACCTGCCGGCTCCACATCACACCCATCTTCCCGTTGAACGCGATCAGAGCCGACGTGTCGTCCACAGACACGTTGCTCAACGACGAAGGATGCAGGAACGGCGTCCCCCACGTCACGTCATCAGGGCCAGTAGTCGAGACATTAGTGGCGTTCAAGTAGATCTTGTTCCCCTGCTGCCACGTGGCCCACAGCCGACCAGTCGAGTCCTTATCGAAGGTCAGGGTCTCAACGCGGTGGTTGTTGATATTGGCAGAACCCAGCAGCTTGTACGTCTTTGTACCCGAGTCGTAGCTGTAACGCCGCATCGTCGTCGGGTAGTTCGGCTCAGCCGGCACACCATCGTTGACGAACCGATAGCTCGCCACATACAACGTAGTCCCGTCCCACAGCACGTCATGATGCGTGTTCGACCGCGTGTCCGTCGCCACACGCGTATCGACCCACGAGCTCGTCGCAGCATTGAAGCGGAAGATATGGAAATCTGAGCTGGCAGTGTCCCACAGGTTCCCCCACCAGGCCCCGTCGTTGAACCACAACCCACTCGTCGCCCGCTTCGTACCCGTCGGCGTCCCCGTCCCCGAATGCGACGGACCCTCAACCCCAACATCGCCCGGAGCAGCGGAAGCCGCAGGCACCACCACAACACCCACCGCAAGCAGCAGCGCTGTCAGCAGTGCCGCCAGCAGTGCGTGGGGCCGCAGATTCAGCGACCCGCATAGACGAAGGCCAGCCGAGCGATCACCTTCCCGCCTTAGGCCTAGCCAGGAAGTCCTGCGCACCCTGCGTTCGAGCATCCCGCCGGGGGTCGCTAGATCGACGAAACCGCGCACAGCTGTCCCCTCGCGCACCAGCAACCGGGCCCGTTCATTGTAAGTTGGCATGACGTTTCCGTTCTTTGTTGATCCGGTGTGATTTTGCAGCTCAAGGGCCGCGCCGTCGGCGGACGGGAGCAGCTCATTCACGCGTTCACTCACTGGACTTCCCTCCAGGGTGCACCCTGGGAAACTGTCCTGCTCAGCTGCGTGGTGGAGACGTGAGCGAGCCGACGCCCGCGCACGTAGCCGGCGGACGTGAAGGCCAATACAGCGAGAACGGACCCTGCACGGCCCAGTCCTCGGCGGTTTCTTCCAGTGCTCCAGTCGCGTATTCCGGCCAGGACAGCCCGTGGCAGCACACTTTTTACATACCGGCGTTCCGGTCCCAGCGCCCGTTTGCGGCCCACCACCTGACTGACCTGCGCCTTGGAAATTCCTTCGGACCAGGACCGCGCCAGCATGTAGCGGAGTGTTCCCCGGTGGGCGGGCACGTGGTGGCGAACCAGGGCCGCCGGCTCATAGACGATCCGTGACCCGGGGGCGCCTATCCTGGAACGAATGCAGATTTCGGTCTCTTCGCAGCCCAAGGGTTTTGAGCCTTGGCGGCCAAGCGCGAGGTTGAAGCCGCCCACTTGGCGGAGGACTGCAAGACGAAAGGACATGTTTGCGCCAATGACGTTCCGGACTTCGGACGCCACCCTGGGCAGGCCGCGGTGGCTGCACCCCACGATCCAGTCGAGCTCTTCGCCGAAGTAGCCTGGGCGGCCGTTTTCCCACACCGGTTCAACGCGCCCGCCCACGGCCAGCACGTCGGGGTCGTCATAAAATGCCACCAGCCGTTCGAGCCATTCCGGTGCAGCTTCGGCGTCGTCGTCCAGGAACGCTAAGACATCGGAACTGGCAGTGTCCACCCCGGTGTTTCGCGCTCCGGAAAGTCCCACTGGCCCCCTGCTCTTTACCAGTGTCACGTCATCCACGATGGAGAGGAGACGCTCATACAGGTCCTCATTATGGTCAATCACAACAATGACCTCTTGGGGGACCAGCGTTTGGGCTCGAACTGAGTCAATAACGTCCAACAACCGGTCCCAGCGCTCCATGGTGTAGCAGCAAATGACCACCGAAACAGTTGGGGGCTCACTGGCAATGAACATGCTAATGCCCTTCCACCAACGCCAGGAGGCTCTGCGGATCCGTAGGTGTCCGCGGAAACCTGACGTTTGCATAGGCATACTTCACTCGCCGGAGAGCCTCGGGACGGGCTCCGGCAGTGGGCGCCTCCCAGAGGGTGCATTCCCGTGCAAGCGTTCGCAGTACCCGCCACCCGTCACGGAACGTCTGCAGATTCGAGGCTCCGGATATGCGGTCAAGCTCAATGCTCGGTACCTCGGCGATGCGGAGGCCCGCCCTGGCTGCCCGAACAATCAGCTCCGTCTCGATTTCAAAGCCATTCGATTCGAGTTCCAGAACCTCCAGGCATTCCCTGCGGAACGCTATGTATCCGTAGCAAAGGTCGGAGTAGTCACTGCGCAACACGGTGTTGGCCAACCCTGTCAGCGCCCGGTTGCCGGCGTTCCGCAACCAGGTCAGATCCTCGGATCCGCCCCCGGTGACGTAACGTGAGCCCTTGACGAAGTCGTAGTCATGCTGGAGCGGGGAGACAAACCAGCCGATTTCCTGGGGGTCCATGCTTCCGTCCGCGTCCAGCATGACGATGATGTCACCCGAGGCTGCGGCGAATCCCGCACGTACGGCGACACCTTTTCCCTTGCGTCGCTCGTCCACTACAACGACGTCGACGCGGAGTGCCCGGGCAACGTCGACGGTGTGATCATGGGAGCGCCCATCTACGATGACAACCTCGTCCACGTACGAGGGCATGCGGCGAAGGACCCAAGGGAGATTCATTGCCTCATTTAAGGTCGGAATAACCACACTTACTGACGCCCTCGGTGACGAGATGGTCGGCTCGGAGAAGGAAATTGGAAGCTGGGTGGAAATAGACAAATGCATCACCACTTCATGACAATTACGGAATATCAGACGACGTCGCGCTTATGAAGGCGCGACACTAGCGCTTATTCGGTCATGGTCTGGTCTGTGGCCCCAGCTCTTAGCCATTGACTCTGCCCGTGTCGTAGAGCCTATGACCCGCCCCAAGGGGTGTCACGAGTAGCCGGTACTCGCTTTTCCCGGCAAGATCCACTCGCTATACGTAAGTACCGGGGTTATGGTGCAGTCCAATACTTAGGCTTAGGGGTTATCGCTCAATCCATTACTTGGGCATAGGGGGTTTCGCGCATTCCAGGGAAATAGGTATAGGGGTCCTGTTGCACACTCTTTGTCTCTGGCCTACTCTTTGGCATATCTGGCATTCAGCCGTCGTTGTTTCTGGGTCGACGCTTGCTTAACCCCAGCCCGATACTCTAAATCCCCAGTAGAAACAGCGATGAATATGAAAGCTACGTCCGCTGGCTTCGTAAGGCCCTCGTCCTCGCCACAATCGACGCTACAAGTCTGCTCAGTAATTCCAGCGGTGCTTGGGCCGCCGGCATGGAGACATGGGGTGGACCGGCACGACCCCCCGATTGTTCCCAATGGCGGCGATGTAGCAACCGCATGGACAACGGGTCCAACAAGATTTTTAACCTTCGATAGGGGCGGGCTGATGTTCTGGCGTAAATGCGTAGCGGTTGCATCATCGATTGTGGTTGCGTTCGCCATCATTACTCCGACAACGGCAAGCGCCGCAACGACGATCTCGCCGACCATGGACGCCTACGTACAGGCGGACAAGGCGACTACCAACTTTGGGGCTAGCGTCCGTTTGTCTACAGAGGGCCGGGCGAACATCTGGCGGAACGCACTACTACGGTTCAATGTTCAAGTTCCCGCTGGCGAACATGTTGTTTCGGCTAAACTGCGGGCATATTCGGAGGCATCCACAACTTCCACTGAGTTCGTGGATGTTTTCACTACGTCTGGCGGCTGGACCGAGCGGGGAGTTACCTGGAACAACGCACCAGCACGCGGGACGTGGCTGGGGAAGACTGGCGGGTTCGCTACCGGCTCTTGGGTTGAATGGGATGTTACTAAGGGCGTTAGCGCAAAGGGTGGCGAGCAGAACTTCAAGCTCGAAAGCAACGCGCAGAAGTGGATTGGGTTCAAGTCAAAGGAATCTTCGTCCCTGCGTCCACGGCTGGTCGTGACGACCGCGCCTGACACGGTAACCCCTACCGAGGCGGCGGTAGTCCATGGTTGGGGCGCGCGTGTAACTGGCGACGAGTTCAATTACACAGGTGCGCCGGATGCCACGAAGTGGATTGTTTACAATAGCGCCGGGCACGCGGGCAAGGGTATCCGGAGTCCACAGCAGGTTACCGTGGACGGTTCCAAAATGGTCATGACTGGAACACCGGATGGCACGACCGCTGGAATGGGCGCGAAGTTTGCAAACCAGAAGTACGGCCGGTGGGAAGTCCGTGCGGCCGGGTCTGGTGATAATGAGTACCATATGGTGTCCATCCTGTGGCCGGATAGTGAGAATTGGCCGTGTGACGGCGAAGTTGACTACGCGGAGACGACTGGTGACTGGAACGCCATCACGTTCTTCCACCACTACTCATGTGAAAACCGTCAGGTGTCCGAGTCAAGGACCCTGGACGTTTCACAGTTCCACAACTACGCAGTGGACTGGTCTCCAGCCGGGATCGTCGGCTACATTGACGGCGTGAAGTGGTTCGAGACCACAGAGCCGGCGCACCAGCCTCCCGGTCCGATGCACCAGACGCTACAACTGGATTGGTTCCCAGACAGCACTGCTAACGGCGCCGGCGAGATGCGAGTGGATTGGGTTCGCGTGTATGCGGCAGCTGGAACGGCCTAGACCTACACCCTGACCCGACTGCCGGACGAAAGCCGGCTACGCAGACGCCCTGGCCGCGGTCCGGAAGAACAACTCCGTGACCGTGGCCAGCCGGTGCGGATCTTCCACGCCGCAGAGTTCGCGGGCGGAGTGCATGGACAGCAGCGGCACGCCTACGTCCACGGTCCGGATTCCAAGCCTCGTCGCGGTGAGCGGGCCGATAGTGGAGCCACAAGGCATCACGTTGTTGGAAACGAATTCCTGGTACGGCACCCCAGCCTCGGCACAGAGCCGGGCCCAGAAGGCCGCGCCGTTGGCGTCCGTGGCGTAGCGCTGATTGGCATTGATCTTCAGCAGCGGGCCGCCATTGAGCATCGGGTGGTTGGTGGGGTCGTGCCGTTCCGCGTAATTGGGGTGGACGGCGTGGCCGGCATCAGCGGACACACAGAACGACGCCGCCATCGCCTGCCGCCGCTGGCTCACTGTGGCACCCAGGCCGTCGGAGATGCGCACCAGCACGTCCTCGAGGATGGGCCCGCACGCACCCGACCGGGAGTTGGAGCCGATTTCCTCGTGGTCAAACGCAGCCAGGACAGCGATCGGGGCATTGCCTTCTGACGCACGGCCGGAAGGGCCGCCAGCGCCCGCGGACGACGACGCGTGCGCGATCAGCGCTACCAGCCCGGCGTGCGTGGCGGAAAGGTTATCCAGGCGTCCGGAGGCGAAGAACTCACCGTTGGCCCCGAAAACCGCAGGAGCCTGCGTATCTGCCATCACGACGTCGTACCCGCCGATCTCCGCAGCCTTCACCGCGGCGCCGCCGGACACGTGCCTGGCCAGCATCCCCAGCAGATCAACGTCAGCCGGGTTCCCGAGCCCCCACACCGGGTTCATGTGGCGCTGCTTGTCCAGGGTGAGGCCGTCGTTCGCGGCACGGTCCAGGTGGATGGCCAGCTGCGGGAACCGGAGCAGGGGCCCGGTAGCCGTGAGGTGCTGGGTGCCGTCCAGCATGACCAGCCTTCCGGCGAGCTCAAGCTCCCGGTCCAGCCAGGAGTTCAGCAACGGACCGCCATAAACCTCGACGCCGGCCTGCAGCCAGCCATGGGCGCCGATGGTGGGCTTGGGCTTTAGCTTGAACGACGGCGAATCGGTGTGCGAGCCCAGGATGTTGAACCCGGTGGTCGGGCCTGCCCCGTCCGGTACCACCCATGCGATGAGCGCACCGTCCCGGACCAGGTAGAAATTGCCGGTACCGCCGTCCCAGGGTTCAAGCTCGTCCAGGCCGGTGAAACCGGCCTGTTTGAGCCGCCGTGCGGCTTCGTGGACAGCGTGAAAGCTCGACGGCGATGCGCTGACATACGCGCCAAGGTCCTGGATGTGGTCAGCGGCGGTGGAAGGTGAAGGCATGGTCTTGAGTCTAACGCCGGGCGGATGCCCCTCACCGGCCCTTAGATGGTGACGTTCAGCCCCGCCGTGTACCCGGCAGAGGCCGATCCGGTCATCGTGGCGAGCTGGTAGATGCCGCCGTCATCCCCGAACACGTTGTCCGACTGCAGCGTGGTGCGGGGAAAGTTCCGGGCGCTGGACTCATAGCCAGCCATGGCATAGACCTCCTTGCACGCCGCGTCGGTCAGGGCTATCTGGGAGACCGCCAACACCTGCCCCGCGGAGGTGGCATAGCTCATGGACTCGAACACTTCAAAATGGATGTGCGGCCAACGGCCCAGGTAGGCGCCCGGGAAGATTGAGGTAAAGGTGACCTGGCCGTTCGCGTCGGCTTCCTGGACGCCGCGGAGGAAGTTTTCGTTTTCGAGGCCGGAATCGTACATGGAGTATTTCCCGTCCTTGTCGCAATGCCAGGCGTACACGGCAGCACCGGCCAGGGGAACGCAGCCGTTGGCGTTGTCCAGGAGCGTGAGCGTGAAGGTCAGCGGGACACCCTCCGCTTTGGTGGTTGAGGTCCCGAAGCTGGACGTGATGTCCTGCCGCACCACCCCGGAGGCCTCCAGGACGTTGGGACCGTTCGAGCCGTCGCCGGGGTACGGCCCTGCCGTTTCCTCCGGGATTTCCACACCACACTCCGCGATCGCCCGGGTCAGCGTGGGGGTCGCGGTCGCGGACGAGGTGGCCGACGTCGTGGCGCTTGCGGTACCTGTGGCGGTCGACGCCGGGGTGCTGGGTGTGGAGGTGGACCCGCCGGGAGTGCAGGCGGCCAGTGCCACGGCGGCGCCCCCGGCGCCAAAGAACATCCCCAACGACCGGCGGCTCATCAGCGTGGACAGATCGAACTCAAGTCCTCGGTCGTGGTTGGGATGGGGCTTGTGGCCGTCCTGATCAATGGACGTGCGGGGATCTTTGGGAGTGTGTGAAGTGGTCATAGATCCATAGAACCCGTCAGCCCTATGCCGTGCATAGGGCATTCCTGTGACTCAGCTGTGCGTAAGCACTCCGCCAGCAGTCAGTAGTCGGGGTTGCTCGGGACCACCAGGCCTGTCTCATAGGCGTACACCACAGCCTGGACGCGGTCGCGCAGGTGGAGTTTGGTCAGGATCCTGCGGACGTGGGTCTTCACCGTGGCTTCGGAGAGGAAATACCGGTGTGCGATCTCGCCGTTGGACAGTCCTTCGGCCATGGCTTCCAGCATCTCTGTTTCGCGCGGCGTCAGGTCCTCAAGCAGCGGATCCCTCTGTGCGGCTGCCTGGGCGGGCTGCTTTGCTCCGCGAACGTAGGTTTCCAGCAGCCGTTGCGTGACCCGCGGGGCCACTACCGCGTCCCCGCTGGCCACCACGCGGACGGCGCTGATCAGCTCTGACGGTGCCACGTCCTTCAACAGAAACGCGGAGGCGCCGGCCTGCAGCCCGGCAAAGGCGTACTCATCCACATCGAAGGTGGTCAGGATGATGATCCTTACGCCGGATCCGGAGCCGGTGATGGCACGGGTTGCCTCAATGCCGTCCAGCACGGGCATCCGGACGTCCATCAACACCACGTCGGGGTTGAGTTCGCGGACCAGCCGCACGGCCTCTGCGCCGTCGGAAGCCTCGCCGACGATCCGGAGGTCATCCTCACCTTCAAGGATGAGCCGGAAGCCCATTCGGAGCAGCGGCTGGTCATCCACCAGCAGGACGGTGATCTCTTGCGTCTCAGTCATGCCTTGCCCCCAGTTGTTTGATGGATTCTTTGTACTCCCGGTATTCGAGTATCCCGGGCTGGTCATCTCCAGGCCATGTAAGCACGGCCCGGACCCGCCAGCCGTGGCCATGCCGGCCGGCTTCCACCGTTCCCGAGTAGATCCGCGCCCGCTCCGCCATCCCCGCCAGCCCCTGTCCGGAACCCAAAGCCGGTCCCGGCCCCAGGACCTGTCCGGACCCCGGTCCGCCAGCCTCAAAGGTGCCTTGCCCCACAGACCCTGTGCCGTCGTCGAGCACCTCAATGGTGACGGTAGACGCGGCGCGGACAATGTTCACGTCCACCCGGCTGAGGGAACGGCCGTAGCGGAGCACATTCGTGAGCGATTCCTGCACAATCCGGTAGACCGTGAGCTGGAAGGCTGCGTCCTGGGGCAGTGCCGGGCCTGTGTGCGAATAATGCAGGGGAAGGCCCGCGGTGCGGAAGCCTTCCAACAACTTGGCAAAGCTGTCCCCGGACGCCAGCGGCTGCCGCGGTGCTGTACCTTCGGCGTCGTCCCGGAGCACCCCCAACACCCGCCGCATGTCCGCCAGCGCGGTCCGGCCCGTGCGGGAGAGCTCACCGAGCACCTCTCCGGCGCGCTCCGGGCTCTTCCTGACCACCACGGCGGCGCCGTCCGACAAACTGATCATCACTGTCAGCGAGTGGGCAACGACGTCGTGCATTTCGCGGGCGATCCGGGTCCGTTCGTTGACGGATGCGAGGCTGGCCGTCCGGGCCGCCCAGGCGGCGATTTCCTGTTCATGTCCGCGCCGCTGCCTGACCGAGATGCCGATGCCGGTGGCGATAACGTTGGACAGCGCAATCGTGGCACCGGTGGCGATGCTGGTCAGAAGGTGGAAATCCCCGGGATTCGGGCTCCCGTCATGGACAAACGAGGTCTGCATCGGCCCGACGGCAGCCAGCAGGTAGAGCAGGGCAACCGGCGCCGTGGCAACCGCAAGGGTGATGAGCGCGAACCGTCGTGTGTGCACTACTGCCACGGCGTACAGCGAGAACCACAGCCCGGCGGAAACGTTGGAACCCCAAGGGTGCAGGAGGGTCACCGCCACTTCCACCACTGCCACGAAGGCCACCAGCGCCACGGCGTGGGAGCGCCGGAAGAACATTGAACCGGCTACTGCCATGAGCAGGGCAGCCGTGAGCCAGCCACCTGACACGATGGCGTCCACCGCCGTGGGGGCGACCAGCAGCGAATAGCTCAATGCCACAACCCCGTCCATCACCCGTGGATGCTGGTACAGGTAGCGTCGGAGCAGCCCGCGGCGCTTGGCCGTGATTTCGTCAAAGGACGCGTCGGCCTGTCCGGCCGGCGCGTCCTTTACGGGTACGGCATGCGTCATGTTCTGAGCCTAGGCGCTGCGGATGCTAGACGTCGCGTTTCTTCAGCACGATCATGGCCGGAACCAGGAACAGCAGCACGTAGCCCAGGAAAATAAGGCCGCCGTGCCATGGATCGATGATGCCGTCGACGTGGCCAATGGACAGGAAGCGTCCGCCGGCTTCGCTGGGGATGTACTGCGGCACGTGCTTCCAGAAGTCGCCGGGAATGAGGGTCATGAAGCTGGCGGCAATGGACAGGACAAAGAACAGCCCCACCAGCACCGTGATGCCGCCCGCGGAGTTCCGCAGCAGCGCTCCGAGTGACAGGCCGATCAGGGCCACACCGGCCACGTACAGGCCGCCCGTGAAGACGCTGTACAGGACGCCGTCTGTGGACCAGTCAAGGTCAAAGCCCAGGCCCTGGAACACGGGCATGGCAATGAGGAATGTGGCCACGGCGGCAACGGTGGTGATGACGTAGGAGATAACGGCAAGCAGGATGGCCTTGGCCAGAAAGGCCGGGGTGCGCTTAGGGACGGCGTTCATGGTGGAGCGGATCATCCCCGTGGCGTATTCGGAGGAGATGAACAGGACGGCCAGGGAACCCAGTACCAGGATGCCGATCTGCAGGCCCGCATTGGGCAGGTTATAGAGGTCAAAGCCTGATCCCGGCGGGAAGGTCTGCTCCATCATTTCCGGCGTCATGGTCTGGCCCTGGTCCCGCGCGGTACGCGCCACGCTGTCCAGGTAGGAGAATCTGATGAGGACCGCGAGGGCACCCACTCCGATGATGGCCGCGAGGGTCAGCACCAGCAGGATTCGGGTGGACATCAGGGACCAGAGCTTGATCCATTCGGACCGCAAGACGCCGGTGAAGCTCACGCCGCGGGACCCTGCGGTGGAACGGGCGGTGGTTCGGGTTTCAGTCATGGTGGTCATCGTCCTTACTTTCCTGCCGTTGCCGTGGCGTATGCGTCGGCGGGTCCGCCAGCCAGATGCGAGTGGTACTCCACCTCATCCTTCGTGAGATCGAAATAGGCGTCCTCAAGCGACGAGAGTTGTGGTGTGAGCTCGTAGACCAGGACGCCGTTGTCCAGCGCAACCTGGGCGATCTGCCGTGAATCCATCCCCGTCACTTCCAGGGTCTCCGTTTCGCTCTGGTCCACCTTCACGCCGTTCCCTGCAAGCAAGGCAGAGAGCTGCGAGGCTGCGGAACTGCGGACCAGGGTCTTTGCCTGGCGCGTGCCGGCGATGATCTGCTGGACCGGTGCGTCGGCAATGATCCGGCCACGGCCGATAACGATCAGGTGGTCGGCCGTCTGGGCCATCTCGCTCATCAGGTGCGAGGACAGGAAAATGGTCTTGCCCTGGTTGGCCAGGTAGCGGACCAGGTTGCGGACCCACAGCACGCCTTCCGGATCCAGGCCATTGACCGGCTCGTCCAGGATGAGTGTCTGCGGATCACCGAGCAGCGCCGCGGCGATGCCCAGCCGCTGCCCCATACCGAGCGAAAACCCGCCGGCCTTCTTCTTTGCCACGGCGTCCAGGCCGGTCATCTCGATGACCTCGTGCACCCGGGTTTTCGGGATGCTGTGCGTGGCCGCCATGGCCAGCAGGTGGTTGTACGCGCTGCGGCCAGTGTGAACGGCTTTAGCGTCCAGCAGTGCGCCAACCTCGTGCAGGGGCGCCTTGTGCTCCGCGTAGTGGAGCCCGTTCACGGTGACCGTGCCCGACGTCGGCCGGTCCAATCCCATGATCATGCGCATGGTGGTTGATTTGCCGGCGCCGTTGGGGCCCAAGAAGCCCGTAACCTGCCCTGCCTGGACGGTGAAGCCGACGCCGTCAACAGCGGTCTTGCCGCCGTAAACCTTGGTCAGGCCTTTTGCCTCGATCATGGGAATGTTCCTTAGAACAGCAGCGTGGTGCTGCGGGATGCGGGGAAGTTTGATGTGCATCCTCAACGCTACCGACGCACCGTGCCGATTTCGCCGGTCTCAGGGATGATTCAGGGTTGAACCAGGGTAGTCCGCATGGATGACCGGCCCCAGCCTGGGCTGCGGCACGGGTCCCTTGGGCTGCCGGTCGCTCACGGCCGCGGCGAGTAGTACATGAGAGCGTGCCGATCCACGCGGAACTCGACACTGCGCACGCCGGCAAGGGCCTCGCCGTCCACTGCCAAAACCATGGGCGAGCCGTCTGATTCGACGCGGATGCCGGTAACCTCCCTCAGGTGGGTGATCCGGGACGTGGCCACAGTGCCCGTCAGGACGGACCACAGCAGGCGCAGCCGGGCGAAGGATTCGTCGGCAGTGATCATCCGCACGTCCAGCACTCCGTCGTCAAGGACCGGGCGAACCAGGGGGGCGTGGTCTCTGGGGAAGTACCGGCCCCGGCCTACGTAGGCGATCCAAAGCTTATGCCTCACGCCGTCCACAATCAGTGTGGTGGGCGTTCCCGCCGTGAAGGTCCGGAACATGGCCACCACCCCGGCCAGCGGTTTGCCCAGCGCAGGCCGAAGCTTCTCACGGCGCCGCACCAGGTTGGGGTACAGCCCAATGCTCGCAGTGTTCAGCATGAGGAGTTCGACCGTCTCGGGATTTCCCGCCAGACCGCGTTCCACGGACACCACCCCCACATCGGCAAGGGCGGCCTCGCCCCGATTGGCAGCAGCTACCGCCTCCTTGAGGCTCCCCGTTCCAGCATCACGCGCAAAGTGGTTGAGAGTGCCTCCCGGAAGGACCAGCAAGGGAAGAGAACGTTCGACGGCGGCAGCGGCTGCGGTGCCCACCGTCCCGTCGCCGCCCCAGACGCCCAATGCGCGCGTACCAGGAAGGCCTGCAGTGGTCCGAATTTTATCAACCAGGTCCTCACCGGCCTCAACAGTGTTTATATGCGCCCTAGGGAATACTTCCTGCAGGGCAGCTGCGGTCTCTTTGGTGAAGGATCCACCCAGGGTGTTCACCACAACGCTAAGGCCCTCGCCGTCCGGGAGTTCCGGCGCCGAGGTCCAGCTGCGGGCGGTGGCGGGAAACGGCGGGCGCACCGGCCACCACTTGCGGGTGATCAGCGCGGCCCCGGCGCCGATGGCGGAGCCAAACAGGACGTCCGACGGCCAGTGGGCGCCCGTATGCACCCGAGAATAGGCAACGCCCAACGCCACCGGGGCCAGGGCGAGGCCAACGGATGGTTTGACCATGCCGGCACCTACCGCGAATGCAATGGCCGATGCCGAGTGTCCTGACGGCATGGACGAACTGGTGGGCTGCGGGTGGACGAAGCGGAAGACCGGCAGATGCTCGGGCAGGGGCCGGGTGCGGGGCAGCAGCGTCTTGAACCCGACGTTGGTCACAGCGGATGCCACGGCCTGTGCGATCAGGCCGTGCACTGCGGCCCGTCGGGGCTTGCCTGGAAAAGCGGCCATCACAGCTGCCGCGCCCATCCACAGCTTGCCGTGGTTGGCCGACGCGGAGAGCCGGCGGAAGAACGTGTCATGGTTTCCTCCGGGAAATCCCGAAACGCGGCGAAGCAGATACCGGTCAAAGCGTGCGATCCATCCCGGGCCCTTGCGCCACATCCTGTGCATCTCCCCACCCTACCGCCGGAGTTTGGTTCATTTCCGCCTCCTGTGGCAGTCGGATTGTGGCTGCCTTCCGGCGGGAAAGCTTGACCCAGGCGGCCCTCTATTTGGAGCGGAGAGGCTTGGCCGCCCCCGCCAGCACAAGGGCGAGCACAATCGGAGCGAGGATGGCCAGCAGTGCGAGATGAATTCCGGTGATGTCCCCTAGGTAACCCAGCAGAGGCGGGCCAGCAAGGAAGGAGATGTACCCCAAAGTGGATACAACCGAAACCCGCGCAGCAGCGTGTTGCGGATCGTCGGCCGCCGCAGACATTCCCATGGGGAAGGCCAACGCGGCACCCACACCCCAGAGGGCGGCCCCCACTGCTGCCAGCCACACGTTTCCAGCGAGCACAAAGAGGCACAAACCGGCGGCCGCCGCGGCCATGCTGGCGCGGAGAACCACTACGCGGCCGTAGGCGTCGATCACGCGGCCACCGAAGAAGCGCATGGCCGTCATGGCGAGGACAAAGAGGGCAAACATGAGCGCGCCGGTGGATTCGGAAGTGTGCAGCCCATCCACTGAGGCCTTCGCGATCCAGTCATTTCCTGCGCCCTCGGTCAGTGTGGCACCCAGGACCACCACCCCGATCAGCAGGGTGCGGCTGTCACGCCAGGCGGAAGGCCCCTTTGATTCCTTCGGCCCGCCGTCAGAGGGGGCTGCCGCGGCGACGTGCGGAAGGAAGAAGCGGGGGGTCAGCAGCGTCACCAAAGCCACCACACCCGCGATGACCAGCAAGTGCACAGGCAGTCCGACTCCGATGTTCGAAAGTCCCGCGCCGATCAGGGCACCGACGAACGCACCACCGCTGAAGGCAGCGTGAAACTGTGGCATGACGGTGCGCCTCAGCCGGTGTTCGACGTCGGCACCTTCAATATTCTGGGCCACATCCCAAAGCCCTATCCCGATTCCAAAGAAGAACAGGCAGACTGCCGTTCCTGCAATGGATTCCCCCGAAAGTGACAGTGCCAGACCCGCGCCGGCCAACGCGACCAGCAGCCCACTGGCCCGTACGGTGTTTGCGGTCCCGATCCGGCCCACCACCAGTCCCGCCGTCGGAAGGGCCAGCAGCGATCCGACAGCTGTGCACAGCAGGAGAGTGCCCATCTGGCCCGATGTCACGTGCAGGGTTTCGGTGACGGCCGGGATCCGGGCCGCCCAGCTGGCGAAGACGAGGCCATTGATTCCGAAGACCACGAAGGTGGCGGCTGCTGCTGCCCTGATGGCCGGACTGGTCTTGGTGCTCGTGTTGATGCTCATACGTTCACTACTTCCACCGAGAGCTTGTTGAGTTGTGCGAGTTCGTCCGCGCTGAGGTTCTTTTCCGTCACGATGACGTCCACTGAATCCAGGGCAGCCACCAGTGCCATAGCGTTGGCATTCCACTTGGGCCCGGCGCACGCAACGATGACACGCCCGGCTGACTCGAGGCCGGCCCGCTTTACCGCGGCATCTTCGAGGTCGTGGGCCAGCAGACCGTCTTTGAGGTTCAAGGCGCAGGGCGTGACCACCGCGGTATCGAAGCGGAGGGACCGGATGTTGGTTTCCGCCAGCGGCCCGCGGAAGCACAGCTCGCCCGGTACCACGCTACCGCCGGGAAGGAGCAGAGCGGGACGCTGACCGACATTCTGGTCGTCCGCAGTCACCGCATTGAGGGAGCGCAGGGACATGGGCATCAGTGTCAGTTCGCGGCCCCGCAGTGTCCGTGCGATCTCGGTGGCGGTGGTTCCGCTGTCCAGCCACACGCGCTCCCGGTCCCGCAGCAGTCCCGCCACGGCGGCTGCTATTCGCACCTTGATGCCCTGGTCCTCGAGTTCCCGTTGGCCGTAGCCGGGATTCTCGCCACGCACAATGAGGCTCTTGGCACCGCCATGGACGCGGCGGAGCACGCCGTTCGCTGCGAGGACTTCGAGGTCACGGCGGATCGTTGCTCCCGAGGCGTCGCAGACCTCTGTCAGCTCGTCCACGGTCACGTCCCCCTGTGCACGCAGCAGCTCACCGATCAACCGGTGGCGCTCGTCAGTCTTCATGCTCACATGATAGCAATTGATGATCACTTAATCACGAATGTGATCATTCTCCCGCGGTAAGGTGGGCCCATGGCTGAGGAATCCTTCAAGGACGGCAGACTATCCGGGACCGGCGATTATCTGGACGGTGAACGGCATGGGCACTGGACCTTCTACTTCCGGAACGGGCAGGTCAAATCCGAGGCCGGGTACATGAACGGCCAGCTGGACGGACTTTGCATCTGGTACCGCGAAGGCGGGGGACTGCTGCAGAAAGGTGCCTTCCGCGACGGCCAACAGCATGGTATTTGGCAGCGCTGGCACAGCACCGGCGAACTGATGGACGAAGGAACCTACGATGCCGGGCGCAAACTAGGCGAATGGGTCACCTACGCGCCAGACGGCTCGGAATCCAAGCGCAAGACCTTCAAGTAGCCCAAACCCTCTCTCACTTCCTGCGACAAAACCACAGACCCTCTCTCACCTCCTGCGACAAAACCACAAACCCTCTCTCACCAGTGAGAGAGGGTTTGTGCAAAAGATGCAGGAAGTGAGAGAGCGTCCGGGTCAGCGGGCGCGCTCTACGCGCTTTTCGTCCCACACGGGCTCCGGGGATTCATAGACGCGCCCGTCGGACCCGAACACCAGGAACCGGTCGAAGGTGCGGGCGAACCAGCGGTCATGAGTGACGGCCAGGACCGTTCCCTCAAAGTGGTCGATCGCCCGCTCCAGCGCCTCGGCGGAGTGCAGGTCCAGGTTGTCCGTGGGTTCATCCAGCAGGAGCAGAGTGGCACCGGACAGCTGCAACAGCAGGATCTGGAACCGCGCCTGCTGGCCGCCCGACAGGGACTCGTACTTCTGCTCAGACTGCCCGGCCAGGCCATAACCGTCCAGTGCCCCGGCTGCGGCCTCGCGGCCCAGTCCCGAGCGGTGCTCGTCTCCCCGGTGCAGGATCTCCAGCAGCGTCTTGCCGAGGAGGTCCGGCCGGATGTGGGTCTGGGCAAAAAAGCCGGGCCGGATACGGGCGCCAAGTTTCACTGTGCCCTCGTGCGGCACCTCGGCTATGTCAACATCGGAGACCGGCAGGTGCTCCCGCTCCGGATCAGTGCCGCCGGTGGCGAGGAGCCGCAGGAAGTGGCTCTTGCCCGAACCGTTGGAGCCCAGTACGCCCACACGGTCGCCGAACCAGACCTCGGTTGAGAACGGCTTCATGAGCCCGGTCAGCTCGAGCTTCTCAGCCACAATTGCCCGCTTGGCCGTGCGGCCGCCCTTGAGCCGCATCCGCACGTTCTGCTCGATGGGGAGGGCTTCCGGGGGCCCGGCTTCCAGGAATTTCGCCAGCCGGGTCTGGGCAGCGTGGTAACGGTTTGCCATGTCCGAGCGGAACGCGGCCTTGTTTTTGTACATGTTGACGAGTTCCTTGAGCTTGACGTGCTCCTCGTCCCAGCGCTTCCGGAGTTCCTCGAAGCGGGCGTTCCGGTCCGCGCGGGCGTCCACGTAGGAGCCGAAGCCGCCGCCGTGGACCCATGCCCCGGCGCCGTTGATACCCGGCTCCAGCGTGACGATCCGTCCCGCGGCATTGTTCAGCAGTTCTCGGTCGTGGCTGATGAAGAATACCGTCTTCTTTGATTCATTGAGCTTGTCCTCAAGCCACCGCTTGCCCGGCACGTCCAGGTAGTTGTCCGGCTCATCGAGGAGCAGCAGTTCGTCGGGGCCGGCAAAGAGCGCCTCAAGGACCAGCCGTTTCTGCTCGCCGCCGGAAAGGCTCGACGCCGGGCGGTGTTGTGCGCGGTCAAAGGGCAGTCCCAGGGCCGCCATACAGACCTCGTCCCAGACGGTCTCCACGTCGTAGCCTCCGGCGTCTCCCCAGTCCACGATGGCCTGGGCGTACCGCATCTGGCTGGGTTCGTCGTCGTGCTCCATCATGGCAAGCTCGGTTTCATCCACGGCGCGGGCGGCCGCCTCCAGTGCCGGCGGGGCGGCGGACACCAGGAGGTCGCGGACCGTGGAATCATCCCGGACCTGCCCCACGAACTGGCGCATGATGCCCATGTTCCCGGAGCGCCCAATCACACCTTCGTCCGGCGTGAGATCGCCGGAAATAATCCGGAACAAGGTGGTTTTGCCCGTTCCGTTGGGCCCGATGAGTGCCGTTTTGGTGCCGTCAGGGACCTTGAAGGTCACACTGTTGAGCAGCTGGGTGCCGTCGGAGAGAAAGTAGTCGATGCCGGAAACGTCAATATGGGCCACATCAACAATCTTCCCACGCCCGCACCGCCACAAGATTTGGTCCACTTATGGCGTCTTCGGGTCCCGTTACCGGGCATTAGCTGGACATAAACTCTCCGGCTCAGCCTGCGGCGGTGAGGAACTCCTTGAGCAACGGACCAGACGTGGTGGCTCCGAGGCCGCCCTCCTCCACGAAGACAGCCACAGCGAGGTCCCCGTGGACGGCAACGATCCAGGCGTGCGTCTTCGGCGGGTTTTCGTTACCGAATTCCGCCGTTCCGGTCTTGGCACCCACCGGCGCGCCCGGAACGCTGGACAGGAAGCCGGCATGGCCGGACGTGACCACGGCCCGCATCATGTCTGACAGTGCCGCCGCTTCCTCCTTGGTGATCGGTCTGTCGGACGCCTTGGAAGGCGCCTCCGGCGTAACGGTCGACGACGGCTGGCCGGCTTCTGCGCTGGGCTCGAGGGTCGTCCCTGCCGCGGGAGCGCCGGCGCCGGGATTGAGGACCAGCTGCGGTGAGACGGGGGCACCCTTGGCCACTGATCCGGCCATGATGGCCGCGGCGAGCGGCGAAACGAGCACCTTGCCCTGTCCGATCATCGACGCGGCGTGTTCCGTGCCCTCCGCTTCACCGGGAACCGAGCCCAGGAATGCCGCGGCCCCGAGGTTGGGGGCTTCCACTGCCACCCCCATGGACATGGCGGCGGCCTCAAGCTGGGCCTGGGTGACCTTGTCCCGTGCTGCGATGAAGGCGGTGTTGCATGAGTGGGCGAAGGCATCGCGGAGCGTCACCGAACCCAGGGAGTCGGCGGGATAGCCCTCGGAATTCTTGAAGGTCCGGCCGTTCACATTCAGGGTGGGCGTGCATTCAACTTTCGAATCCGGGGTCATGCCGTTGCGGAGCATGGCCAGCGAGTCAATCATCTTGAAGGTGGATCCCGGCGCGTATTCTCCCAGCATGGCGGTGTTGTAACCGTTGCTGCCGGGGCCTGACGCCGCTGCCAGCACCGCTCCGGTGGAGGGGCGGAGGGCCACTATGGCCGACGCCGGACCCACCTTTTCCAGCGTGGTCTCCGCGAGTGCCTGCAGGCTCGGGTCGAGAGTGGTTCTCAGCGGTGTTCCGGGGGTGGGTGCCACCTCAAAGACCACCCGGCGGGGATCGGTACCGGCGGTTCGGATCTCTTCCTGGGCGAGGTCCGCACGCTGGGCCCGGATCACCACGGCGTCTGTACCTCTGAGCTGGGCGTCGTACTGTTGCTGAAGGCCTCCCGTGCCGGTCACGTCCCCGGCGGTCAGGGAGCCGTCGGACGCTTCGATCTGTTCCGCACTGGCCTCACCGACAGACCCGAGCACTGCCCGCGCGAAGGTCCGGCTGGGCGCGAGCGGCAGGGTAGCCGGGATTCCCGTTGCCCCGGGTATGGCGGCGATCTGCTGGTCCGTGATGGTGCGGCCCTCTTCGCGGAGGGTAATAGCGGAAACGAATGCTTCAGGGCCGGAGGCCTGCACCTGCTGGGCATAGCCTGCGGGATCCACACCGACCAACTCTGCCAGCTGGGTGGCCGACGCCGCTGCGTCTGCGGACCCAAGCCGGGGCTTGTCGATGCCGACGTTCACCACCGGACGGTAGGTGACCAACTTGGCGTCGCCGGCGCCCAGGATGTCCGCCCGCTGCGGGGACTGGGAGCCTTTGCTGAGGATTTCACCGTCCGCGAGCCCTTGCACCAGTGTGGCTGGGTCCCAGACCGTCAGCCACTTGTCCGCTGACTTCTTGAGTTTGGCGGAGACGGTGTACTTCCACTCGCCTGCGCCGATTTTCCAGGTGTAGTTCAGCGGGACGGTGGCTGTATCGCCGTCGAGGGTGACCTCGCCGGCTTCGACCGTGGGCTTGTCCGGATCGAGGGCTCTGAACACGTCCCGGAGCTGTTCGTTGGCAACGGCGGAGTCCTTCCCATCAAAGGCGATGGAGCCGACATCCAGAGCTGCAACAGCCGACGCAAGCTGCTTGGCGGCACTTTCCGCGCCGCCTCTGCCGTCGTCGCAGGCGACCAGGGAGGCGCCGAGAATGAGTCCAATGATGGCAAGTGTCAGTTTTTTTGAGTTCCCCACCGCGCTATTATGCCCCGTTTTTGGGTGTGGTTCATGCCACAGGGCTCGCAGAGAGCCTTATTGCCTGATCGCGCGCCGGAGAGCTGCCGGCGGGCAGGAAACTCAGAGGCCGAGGGCGGGGACAGGCAAGCCAAATATGTCTTTGAGGGCATGCTTTGCCGCATGGTACCCCGGCATTCCCGTCACCCCAGGTCCAGGCGGGGTGGAAGACGAGCAAAGATAAACGCCACGCAAAGGTGTCCGCCAGGGTACGGGGGAGACCACGGGCCGCTGCAGCAGTCCGCGTACATCCATCACGCCGGCACTGAAGTCGCCGCCAATGTAGTTTCGGTTGTACTCCGCCAGCTCTGCCGCTGTGGTCACGTGGGCCTGCACCACCACATCCCGGAATCCGGGGGCGAAGCGTTCCAGTTGCACAGTAACGGCCTCACCCATGTTCCTGGTGGATCCGGCCGGCACATGGCAGTAGGTCCACAGGATCTGGCGTCCGGCCGGCGCCCGGCCCTTGTCAAAGGGCGACGGCTGTGCCACCAGCACGTAGGGCCGGTCCGGGTGTCTCCCGGCCGATACCTCGTTTTCGGCGTGAGCCAGCTCGGCGCGGGTCCCGCCGACGTGCACCGTCCCGGCATCGGCCAATACACCGGCTGCCCAGGGGACCGGTGCAGACAGGATGAAGTCCACCTTGCACGACCCGTTCCCGTAGCGGAAGGACTCCAGGGACCGGCGGTATCTGTCGGGAAGCGCGGCACCGGCAATCTTAAGCAGGCCCCGCGGTGCGACATCCAGCAGAGTGGCCCGCGCCGGGACCAGTTCCTCCAGGCTTTCCACTGGTGTCCCGGTATGGATCACCCCGCCGTGGGCCTTGATGTCCTCGGCCAGTGCTGCGGCAATGGAGGCGGATCCGCCAACGGGAACGGGCCAGCCGTCGGCATGTCCCAGGGCACTCAGCATCAGGCCAGCGCCTGCAGCCGCAAGGGACGGGAGGCGCGACACAGCGTGGGCAGCCACTCCGCTGATCAGTGCAGGGGCGAACTCCTCACGAAACCGCACGTTCCATAACGGCGAACCCTGTTCAAGGGTCCGCAGCCCGAAAAGCACCGCCGCCACCGGATCGCCGGGGAAGCGCAGCAGCTGGTGCTGGGTCAGGTCCATAACGCCTTGAATGCGGTGAACCAGCGGGCCCATCAGCCTCCGGTAGGCATCGCCGTCGCGCCCCAACGCCTCAGCCGTCCGGTCCAGCGAGCGGTACGCAAGCGCCGCCCTGCCGCCGTCCAAGGGGGACCCGAAGGAAAGTTCCGGCACCACCAGGTCCACCCGCCGGGCCAACTCGAATGCGCGGAAGAAAGGCGAAGCCAGCGCCATCGGGTGGACTGCGGAGCAGACGTCGTGGAAGTGCATGGGCTGCATCAGTTCTGCCGTGCGGGTCCCGCCGCCAATGGTCGCGGCGGCCTCAAAGACCTCAACGGACAGACCTGCCCGGGCCATGACGGCGGCCGCCGCAAGCCCGTTGGGACCCGATCCGACCACAGCGACATCAGGCATTTGCCTTGGCCCCCCAAGGGAAGAGAGACTCCAGCGGACGCCGGAGGTTGATCCTCAGTGTGTCTGGCGCCCCGTCAAAAGGACCGCCCTGTGGGTCATCGGGGTCTTGGCGACGGACGGGGTCGTACACGGGGTCGTAGATGTCCCAGACCACCCGGACCATCAGATATGCCGTTGCCAGCATATGTGCCGCCACAGCGAGAACGTAATAGGGCATGTCTATATTGTGTTGCGACGACCCTCCGCTGGTCACCTGTCCCAGGTACATCCAGACGGCAGCCCAGTGGAGGCCCTCGATGCCCTGCCAGATGAGGAAATCCCGCCATCGGGGTCTGGCCAATGCCAGGAGAGGGATCAGCCAGATCACGAACTGGGGCGAATACACCTTGTTGGTCAGGATGAACGCCGCCACGATCAGGAACACGAGCTGCGCAAGGCGGGGGCGCCTCGATGCTGTCAGTGCCACCACAGCGATCGCCACGCAGGCCAGCACAAAGAGGTTCAACGCCAATGAATTGATGGTCTCGGCGTCCAGACCCTTCCACCGAAGCCTCGCGGCAACCAGATTGTAGGCGAACCACAATGAGCTGTACCCGGCCGGCCTGTCCTCCGTGAACTGGTAGAAGTACTTCCAACCGGAGGGGTTCATGGCCGCAAAAGGCACATTAACGGCCAGCCAGGAAACCGCGGCTGCGGCGGCCGTGACCAGGAAGGTCCGGATCCGCCCCGTGCGCAGGGCAAGCAGCAAAATGGCCCCGAAAATCAACACCGGGTATAGCTTTGTGGCGGTGCCCAGCCCTATCAGGACACCCGCCAGCACCAGCCGCTCACGGGAGAAGAAATACATTCCGAGGGCCAGGAAGCCCACAGCCCACATGTCCCAGTTGATAGTCCCTGCCAGGACGATCCCAGGGGCCAATGCCACCATGGCCGCATCCCAAGGGCGGCGGCGCGTCATGCGCGCCGTAGCGAGCACGGTCACGATCCAGACGGCGGCAATGAGCGTGGCGTTGACGTCAAAGTATCCCAGGATGCGGGCGTCGCTGACACCTTCGCCGGGGACCATCAACGCAGTGATTCCGGCGATCAGCCCCATCAGAACGGGATACTCAAACATGCTGCCCTGGCTGATGAACGGGAATGTTCCCTCACCCAGGCCGCGGTTGCGGAACAGCTCCGGGAAGTCGGAGTAGCACGTGGAGTAGAACTGGCTGGGTGACTCCCAGCCGTTGACACGGCAGTAGCCCTTGACAACGATGCCAGCCAGCGCGGCCAGGACGGTCATGATGATCAGCACGCGTTCCACGGTGAACGCGCCAGGGGAGACAATTCCGGGAGCCGAGCGGGAACCCAGGGGTCCGCCGATCAGCTCCGTGAAGTTCCTGAGCAGAAGGTCACTGCGGCTCGGAACAACCAGGCGGGGTCGTCGTCGGTGCGCCGGCGGTTTAGTCTCCTGCATGTTCTCGAGCTTACCGGTGTGGTTAAACGGGGGAGCCCACGCGTCGCCGCGTGGGCTCCTTGCGGATTGCCACAGATGTGCGCGCCATCAGCTCCTCCTGGCGATCGAAGAGGGACCGCGGAGTCAGCTCATTCCGCGCATCTGCTGGTGCATCAGGATGAAAACGTATTCGCGATGTTGGTCCAGCAGTTCCCCGTTGAAGTCACGGGGATCCTCGCGGATTGACTTGCGGCCGGAAAACAGTAATTCCTGGATTTTCTTGATCATGGTGGTCACCTCCTTTGGCGAGATTCGGGCAGCCCGGCTGGCAGGCTGGGAGCGGGATGGCGCTGCTGTTCTGACGGTCATCGTTTCCTCGGATCTTTACTGTTATGGAATTGGTCATGACAAATAGAGCCGTTTATAGTCGCGACAATAAACGCCTGAATATTGGCAAAGGAATGCCCGGTGCTAATTAATAGGATTCGCAGAATGCGAAAATAGGGCCCCTGAGGCTGGCGCTGCAGACCCAACAAGAAGCTGGTTCTGAACTATGGGGTGCTGCGCAACCGCGGGGTTCCGCCTGGACCAGGTACTGACAACCGGCCGCCCTGCTAGGGGAGGCTAATAAGTAGCTATCGCTCCACTGATGCCGGGCATCAGGAGCAAAAGACCTTAGGAGTCAGTTCGTCGGTCAAGATGGCGCGCATGTGCGACAGGGGCCGGGAACGCGGTGATGGTCATCTTCCATCCGCTAGTCAAAGTAATCATTTCTCCCAACCTCCTTTTCCGCTAAGCCGTTGCACCAGCTGACTGGCCAGGCAACGCGCGCCGCGACCCCGGCAAGCCGCTCTGGGGTCAGAAATAAAATTACACTACGAATGCGGCAGTTCGCCACTTAATTCGCAAAGATTTCAAAGAAGTTTGTAAATATGCCTTTTACAGTCCCCAGCGGACAATGGCCGGAGTCTTTTTATCCCAGCCAAGGGTGCAGACCTTTGCAGTTCCCAGGATGAAATGCCGGCCTTCAGCGGGCGGAAGTTCCAGCCAGCGTGCAGTCAGAATCCTGGAGAAGTGTCCATGCGCCACAATCAGTACGTTGTCCAGCCCGGATTCAAGCACCCTGGCCACAATCTTGTCTGCGCGGGCAGCGACCTCGTCCAGTGTCTCGCCGTTGGGCACCCCATGTGTCCAGATCAGATAGTCCGGGTTGTCCTTGCGGATCAGGTCCGAGCTGATGCCCTCGTAGTCGCCGTAGTTCCACTCCACAGCCAAGGGCTCGTGCTGAGCGTCAGGAAACCCGGCCAGTTCCGCCGTGCGCCGGGCGCGGCGCAGGGGAGACGTCAGCACCAGGTCGAAATCCACTGTGTCCAGGACCTTCCGTGCTTCCACAGCCTGCTGCTCGCCTTCCACTGTCAGTGGCAGGTCCGTGAGCCCGGTGTATTGCCCGCTCTTGGACCACTCAGTCTCACCGTGGCGCAGGATCCAGAGCTGGGGACGGGGGGTGACGGCTCGGAAGTTCACTTGGACTCCTCATTAGGGGAAATTTCGACGTCGGCAGGAGCGTTTTCAGCCTCCGGCACCGGGGGTGCTGATTCTGGCTGCTCCGCCCACCAGTTCAGCAACCTGGACTCCGCGTCATCCGGTTGCAGCGGTCCGTTTTCCATCCGTTCCTCCAAAAGGAACTTGTAGGCGCGGCCCACCACGGGACCTGGTCTGAGTCCCAGGATGGCCATGATCTGGGCTCCATCCAGGTCAGGACGGACGGCGTCCAGGGACTCCTGCTCCCTCAAGGCGGCAATCCGGGCTTCAAGGTCATCGTAGGCAAAGGCGAGCCGTTCCGCCTTCCGCTGGTTCCGTGTGGTGACGTCCGAGCGCGTGAGCCGGTGCAGCCGTTCCAGGAGCGGGCCGGCGTCCGTCACGTAGCGCCGGACGGCAGAGTCACTCCACCCGGCGTCTCCGTATCCGTAAAAACGCATGTGCAGCTCCACGAGGCGGGCCACTGCCTTGATCGTGTCGTTGTCGAAGCGGAGGGTCTTCATCCTCTTGGCAGTGAGCTTGGACCCCACCATGTCGTGATGGCGGAAGCTGACGGCGCCGCCCGGTTCAAATCGCCGCGTAGCCGGCTTGCCGACGTCGTGCATCAGCGCCGCGAACCGCAACACAAAATCCGGAGCCGGCACCGCGCCGTCGGCATCCGTCTCAAGGTCTGCCGCTTGCTCCAGTACCTGCAGGGAATGCTGGTAGACGTCTTTGTGCCGGTGATGCTCGTCCGCCTCGAGCCGCAGTGCGGACACCTCGGGCAGCACAAAATCCGCCAGGCCGGTGTCCACCAGCAAGTCAACCCCCAGGCGCGGGTGTGGCCCGCAGATGAGCTTGACCAGCTCATCACGGACGCGTTCGGCGGAGATGATGGTGATCCGTTCGGCCATCTGGGTCATAGCCAGACGGACGTCGTCGTGCACGGAAATCCCCAGTTGGGATGCAAACCGGGCGGCGCGCATCATCCGGAGCGGATCGTCGGAAAACGAAGCCTCGGGGGCGCCGGGCGTGGTGAGGACGGAGGCGTGAAGGTCCCGGATACCGCCAAACGGGTCGATGAGCTCCAAGGCCGGCAACCGCAGTGCCATGGCATTGATGGTGAAGTCGCGGCGCAGCAGGTCATCCGTCAGTGACGAACCGAACGCCACCACGGGCTTGCGGGACTCGGGATCATAAGCCTCGGCGCGGTAAGTGGTGATTTCGATCTGGAAGCCGGCTTTGCGCATGCCGATGGTTCCGAACGCCCGGCCGATTTCCCAGTAGTTGTCCGCCCATTTCTTGATCAGGGCCACAGTCTGGTCAGGCGTGGCGTCCGTTGTGAAGTCCAGGTCCGGCGACGTCCGCCCGAGGAAAAGGTCCCGCACCGGCCCGCCTACCAGCGACAGCTCGTGACCGGCGTCGACAAAGCGCTGCCCGAGTTCCAGGACCACCGGGTCCACCTGGAAATCAACGGTGTGGGTATCAGTCTTGTGATGTACGTGCGCCATAGTTACTTAAGCTTGTCAGAAGATAGCAAATAGGTAGCAAATCGGCTGAGAAGCCGGTCATCATTCTTGGCGCGGGGCCGGAATGAGTCACCTGCAGTCCATCTTGATGTCATGTTCCGGTCATCACGGAGGGGCAAGAGTCGTTAGAGTGGACTTCATGGCCCATCCCGTACCGAGCGCTCCCGGCAGGAGGACAAACGCACCGTTGCCGTCGGCAATCGGTGCGCACATCGCGCCTGCCCCGCATTCGGCTCCGGCCTCACTCCCTACTGTTGAGGAAATATCCGCCGGCGGCGTTGTGGTGGACACGTCCGACGGCGAATTGAGGGTTGCGATTATTGCCCGCCTTAATAGGGGCGGACGGCTGGAGTGGTGCCTGCCCAAGGGCCATCCGGAGGGCAAGGAAAACAACGAACAGGCCGCCGTCCGCGAGATTGCCGAGGAAACCGGCATTGACGGCCGCATCCTGGCTCCGCTGGGCAGCATCGACTACTGGTTCACGGTCAGCGGGCACCGGGTCCACAAAACCGTCCATCACTACCTCCTGCGCGCCACCGGCGGGGAGCTCACCATCGAAAACGATCCTGACCAGGAAGCCGTTGACGTGGCATGGGTGCCCATTGAGGAACTGGCGCGGAAACTCTCCTTCCCCAATGAGCGCCGCATCGCGGACCTGGCCCGGGAAGTCCTGCCCGAACACCTCTGATGGTCCCGCCACCTTGTCTATAACCCGACTCGTCTGTAACCGAATCAACCGCGGCACACGTTGCGGCATTAACCGTGTCCGGGTGAGACGATGAAGTCGATGCCAGCTACCAACTTCCCTTCCGATAACGCAGGCAACGCCGGCGAGGCCGAACCTGCCGCCGTGCAGCCCAGCGAAACCCGCTCGAGTGCCATCATGGCTGCGGGCACGCTGGTATCGCGGTTCCTGGGCTTCGGCAAGACGTGGATGCTGGGCACTGCCTTGGGCCTCGGCTCCACCGTTAACGACACATTCATCAATGCCAACAACCTGCCCAACCTGATCTTCCTGCTGGTTGCAGGTGGCGTGTTTAATGCCGTCCTCGTGCCACAGATCATCAAGGCCAGCAAGGCGCCGGACAGGGGAGCGGACTACATCAGCCGGCTGCTGACGTTGGCTGTGCTGCTACTGCTCGGACTGACTGCCCTGGTCACGCTGGCGGCGCCGTGGGTCATTGAGCTCACCACCCAGGGCTACTCGCCGCAGCAGAAATCTTTGGCGGTCGCGTTCGCGTTCTGGTGCCTGCCGCAGATCTTTTTCTACGGCCTGTACGCACTCCTCACCCAGGTCCTCAACGCCAACGGTGCGTTCGGTCCTGCCATGTGGGCACCCATCCTGAACAACCTGGTGGCGATCGCCGGTCTGGGCATGTTCATCTGGATCTTCGGCGCGAACGAATTCAACCCTCATACCCTCGATAACTGGGGCTCAACGCAGACCTTGCTGGTGGCAGGATTCTCCACGATCGGAGTGCTGGCCCAGACCGCCATCCTGATGATTCCGGTGTTCCGACTCAGGCTGGGCCTCCGGCCGCGGTTTGGCTGGCGGGGGGTGGGACTGGGCCAGGCAGCAAAGCTGAGCGTGTGGACGCTCCTGACCGCCGCCGTCGGGCAGTTGGCCTTCCTGTATGTCATGCGCATCGCCACTATTCCCGGCGCCGAGCGTCTCAGGCTGGAGAAGGCGGGGGATCCGGCAGCGGAGATGCTCCCTGGCAACGCCGTGCTGGAAGTGGCCAGCCAGCTGTACCTGCTGCCCCACTCGATCATTGCGCTCTCCCTGGCCACCGTCCTCTTCAACCGGATGACCCGAGCCTCCCAGGACGGCAACCGCGCAGAGCTCCGCGACGCCCTGTCGCACGGCCTGCGCACCATGGCCGTGGCTACGGTCTTTGGCGCGCTGGCCCTCTTTGCCCTGGCCGGGCCGCTGGGCATGTTCTTCTCCGGCGGGGAACGCCAGGACGGCGTGATGCTGGCCCAGACGCTCACCCTCCTGGCCCTGAGCACTCCCTTCATGAGCGCGAACTTCATGATGTCCCGGGTCTTCTACGCCAATGAAGACGCCCGCACCCCCTTCTACATCCAGCTCCTCCTGGCCCTCGTCTACGTTGTTGGGGCCTTTGCCATCCAGTTCCTGCCCGTTGGCCAAGTCATCTACGCCATCGCCATCCTGTACATGGTTGGTAACATCCTCTCCGTGGTCATCAGCGCATACTTCCTGCGCCGGCTGCTGGGGCACTTGGACGGCCCCCGTATCGCCAACTCGTATATCCGGATGGGGTATGCGGCCCTCGGTTCCGCAATAGCCGGTGCCGGGGCTTTGTGGCTCATGGGCAGCTACAGCCCGGACGGCTTTGCCTGGAGTGACCGGATTGCAGCCCTTGTGACCGTCATCGTCGTGGGGCCGGTCATGCTGGTGGCCTATGTCTTCCTGCTCAAGATCTTCCATGTGCAGGAACTGCGCGATCTGATGCGCCCCCTGCTGGGCCGGCTGGGCCGCGGTACGGCGCAAGGGCAGGCGGACGCCGGCGGCGGAAGTCCCTCGTCGTCCAGCACGGCTGCCCGCGACTCGGGAGCGGAACGTACGACGCCGGAACGCGCCACTCTCTCCGTGGACACCGGCCTGATTCCGCGGATCTCCGGCGAATTCGACGCCGTCTCATTCCGCGCCGGACCGGTGCCGGAACGCCACGCAGCGCCGGCGGCTCCTGCGGACCCCGGAACCGGGCCTGGCCCCGACGGCGGCTACCTGCCCGCCGAGGACGTGCCCGGTACTGCGCAAGGAAGCCTGCTGCGCGAGGAGATACCGTTGCCAGGCCGGCATACCTTCCAGGGCAAGGCTGGCCACAACCCGCACTTCAAGTCCCGGCGGCCCCGGAAAAAGTGATTCCCACGGGGTTTTCCGCTGCCTGTCTCCAACGGTCGCAGCGGCCAATCGGCTAGGATCGAAAGTGAACAGGGGTAGTTGCAGTCAAGTGTCAGCCGGCTCGTCGGCCGTCATTTCACCGGCGGCGGCATCATCTATGCCCGGCAATTCCCGGACAGTCTAGGAGGAACACGTGTCCCACCCGATCGATGTTGGATCAGTACTCGGCGGCCGTTACAAGGTCACAGCCACGGTATTGACCTCGCACGACCACGATCTGGTGCTGGACGGGGTGGACCAGGTTCTCAACCGTCCGGTCAGCATTCTGGTTGCCGGCCCGGACAACACGGAGCAGGTGGCACAGAGCGCCCGCGAGGTGGCCACCGGTGAACGGCCCGGCCATGTCCAGGTGCTGGATCTCGGCGTCTCCGAGGCCGCCACGTACCTGATCACCAACCACACCTCCGCCGCCGATCTGCTGGACCTGGTGGTCGCAGCTCACCCTCCCTACGTTGAGCCGTTCTTCACGGACACCCTGGGCAGTGAAATCTTCGGCCAGCAGCGTTCCCATGAGCCCGAACCGTACGACGACGAAGAGAACGTCGACGCCGGCTACATCAACTACGCGGGCAATCACCAGAGCCAGGTTGACCCGTATCGGTCAGCCCAGCCAGTGGTCCCGCCCAGGCCGCCGGCCCGTCCGACGTCGGCCCCTGCTTCAGGTGCCGCAGGCACCGGGGCTGCGGGAACGGCGGCTGGCGCCGGTGCGGCCGCTGGTGCTGGCAGGGCAGCCGTTGGCGAGGCAGAATCCCGCGACGACGACGCAGCAGAACCGTCCGCAGCCGAATCACCGGCCGGACTGCAGGCCCCCACGGCGCCGCAGCCGAAGCAGTCCGCCGGCGGGCAAACTGACGTCCCTGCCTCTGGAACGGCCGGGCCTGAGGATGGTAGGGGTTCCGGATCGCCAAAAGTATCGCTCTGGTCCGAGGATGACTACCTCTCTAGCCCTGGAGACCAAGACGCCACCTATGGCGACTCGGCCAACGCCGGCCAACCCCGCGAACAGGAGCGTTCAGCAAGGAACTTCCCTGCTTTTGCCCGGTCCACGGCCGCTGGGGCTGCCGTTCCTCCCGCCGCTGGGACAGGCGACTTCGACGACGATGAGCCTGAGCGCGAACCCCGTTCCATGCGCTGGCTCGTGGGAGGCCTTTTGGCAGTGGTATTGGTTGCCGGGCTGGTCTTCGCGGTGACCAACTTGGGCAGCCTCTTCAAAGCCGATCCCCAGGCCAACACCACCCCCGGTGCCTCCAACTCGGCCCCGGCAGACCCCGGTACGGCCGGCCCGACGAACTCGGCACGGCCCGCAGCACCGCCTGCCATCGAAAGCATCACCCGCCAGGGAAATTTTGACTTCGCTGCCACTTATGACGTGGATCTGGTGAAGGCATATGACGGCAACCCTGCCAGTTACTGGTCGGATATGGAGTTCGCCACCGAAAATTGGGGCGGGCTTGCCACCGGCGGCGTTCCGCTCATCATCAAGCTCAAGGACCCCGCCACGGTTTCCTCCGTCACCCTGACCCAGTTGGGTGCTTCCGGAGGAAATGTCAGTGTATTCACTAATGACCGTCCGTCATTGGACGGAGCCAGGCAGGTGGGGACCAACAGCTTTACCTCCACGGACCTGACCATGCCCCTTGCTGAGCCCGTAGAGGCCGAATACGTCATCGTGTCCATCAAGAGCCTCCCCAAGCTGGCCGCCCCCAAGACCCGCTACGGCTATGGAATCCGCCTGGCGGAAATCAAAATCCAGTAGGTTGCCTTAGCCGCCGCAACTGAGCCGCGTCTACGTCGCCGGGAGTCACCCTGGCGGTAACAGGCGCGGCTCTGCTGTACCAGACGGTAATCTAGTGGGGCGTCTTGTTGAGGTGATTCTCCGTTTCCAGGGCGCCCGGAATATTCACCATGGAGATTCAGTTGTGCCATGTGGCCGGCCCCAAAAGCCGACCATCAACTAAGGAAGAGGTTCACCGTTCAGTGAGCAACGCAGAAAACACCGCGTCTGAAGTACGTGATGTCATCATCGTCGGCTCTGGCCCGGCTGGTTACACGGCAGCTGTCTACACGGCCCGTGCCAACCTGAAGCCCTTGCTTCTGGCAGGTTCTGTCACCGCCGGCGGCGAACTGATGAACACCACCGACGTCGAAAACTACCCTGGGTTCCCGGAAGGCATCATGGGTCCGGACCTCATGGAGAACTTCGAAAAGCAGGCGGCCCGGTTCGGCACTGAGATCCAGTTCGAGGATGTCACGGCGCTGCAGCTCGACGGAGACATCAAGACGGTCACCATCGCCACTGGTGAGTCGTTCCAGACCCGAGCGATCATCCTCTCGACGGGATCCGCGTACCGCGAGCTCGGCCTGCCGAACGAGAAGCGACTCTCCGGCCACGGAGTCAGCTGGTGCGCAACCTGCGACGGTTTCTTTTTCAAGGATCAGGACATCGCCGTCATTGGCGGGGGAGACTCAGCCATGGAAGAGGCACTGTTCCTGACCAAGTTCGCCAAGTCGGTCACTGTTGTTCACCGCCGTGATTCGCTTAAGGCCTCCAAGATCATGGCCGACCGTGCGCTGGCTCATGAGAAGATCAGTTTTGTCTGGAACAGCACCGTGGATGACGTCATCGGAGAAGACAAGGTAACCGGGCTCAAGATCAAGAACCTCCTGGACGGTGCCGTTTCCGACCTTCCAGTTACCGGCGTCTTTGTAGCGATCGGAAACGATCCGCGCACCGAATTGGTCAGGGACAGCCTGGAGATGACCGCGGTCGGCACCATCGCCGTGGAGGGCCGCAGCTCCAAGACCAGCGTTCCGGGCGTTTTTGCCGCCGGCGATGTTGTTGACCCCACGTACCGCCAGGCCATCACAGCCTCTGGCTCCGGATGTGTCGCCGCCATCGATGTAGAACACTACCTCGCAGACCTACACGCGTAATCCGCGTTACCGCCGTTCGAAGAGAGAGACAAGGTTATGAGCAACGCCAAAGACGTAACAGATGCAAGTTTCGGCACGGACGTACTGTCAGCCGACAAGCCGGTAATTGTGGACTTCTGGGCAGAGTGGTGCGGTCCCTGCCGCAAACTGGGCCCCATCCTCGACGAGATCTCTGTTCAGTATGGTGAGAAGGTAAATGTCGTCAAGGTGAATGTGGACGATAACCCGGCCATTGCCGCTGAATACGGCATCACGTCAATTCCGGCCGTATATCTCTTCAAGGACGGTCAGGTGAAGAACACCGTGATCGGCGCCAAGCCCAAGCAGTTCTTCGAAAAGGAATTTGCAGACGTACTGTCCTAGGGCGTATCGCCCCCGCCGCAGTTGAGCCTGACTCACCGGCCGAAGAAGTGGCCACCGCTCCAGGGAGCGGTGGCCACTTCTTTTTGTTTCGCGGTTGGCTCCTCCTCTGCGGCCACGTCCGAGGGAGTGCCGGCTGTCTTATTTGTGGTGCCGGACCAGTGGCCCCACGCGCGCTCCGTGGTGGAAGCGCATCCGGGGCTTTGCCGGCAGAAAGCATAGGATCATGGTTTCATAACACGTCTGTGTTGTACGCATAGGCCTCTCCTCGACGGTGAGAACTGGGATGCACACCTGGGGCGAAGAATCGCTTGTTGTTCAGTGAACCCCTCGACCACACACGGGGAGGGTGCCGTTTCACGTGAAACAACGCGCATGGGAGTGAAGGTGGCTGACGACCGCGGGCCCTCCAGCTTGTATTCTTCCGCCCCACCCTCCGTTACTACGGGGCCAATCGGGCGGCGGGTGTTTCACGTGAAACATCTGCGCATGGGGCCGAGCGCAGATGACGGCGGCGGGCTTCCGTATTTTTCCAGAGTCGAGCGGACCGGCGCCTAAACCAATGCCATTCGGAACTGAGAGCCTCTTCGACACCTATTGCCGTCACCGGATATGAATGTCAGGCTCCACTTCGACAACAAGCGACCTCTGTTGGCAACCACGCGGAGCCCTCGACCTGCCAAGAATGGCTCGGCATGACCAATCCGGCCCGATCGGCGTGGATTGGATCGGTGGTTACCTCGCGGTTTAGTGTGGACATCACATTCCTCAAGGTGCAACTGCTTTAGGGGTCGCTCGTAGATAGCAGCAACATTTTCGAACCGTTTCGGTGAGTTCGGCGCGTTTGCTGTCCACCCTGAACAATGGAATGCTGCGTTTCGACTACGAACAATACGAACGATGAACCGGATAGTCGGGAACCAGGAGCAGTTTTTACAGTGCAAAGCCAATGCCACTCGATGAAGGGCGAGAGGATGTGTAGATATCCGAAGAATGTTCCTCCCTGGGCACCCACGCATCGTGTTCGCCGCAGCAGCCATTTCCTGTATCGCCATTGAAATCCACGATCTTCGTCGTACCACTAGGGGAAATGCGATAGGACGAGACTCGTATCCAGGGCACAGTCACGGGGGATGGGTCCGGCGCCGATTCTCCGCGCGACAAGAACGTACCTCTATCCTCGAGTGGTGACCAACTCGTAGGTATCGTGCATCTTCTGTTCAGTGGAATTCTACTGAGTGCCCAGTCGGAAGGCGAAGCTCTGGCCAGCTGGGGTTGTTTCACGTGAAACATATGCGTACGGCTCCGCCACGACCCCCGGGCTACTGCGTGCTCAGTAGATACCAAGCTCCGTAACAACGACTATTTGCTCACGCGGATCGATCCGTGTTTCATTTTCCGGCGCAAGGGCCGAGATCGTTGCACCCAGCTCGAACTTCACTTCTCCGGTACGCGGTTCTGCAGCCGGCTGGTTTTGCAGAGGGACAGGGCCGCCGGCATGCGTCTCATCGATCCTTAGGTACCTAGCGGAATCCAGCTTTCGCGTCGTTGAGCGACAGAGGTGGAGGACACCACATATTCCGTGATTCGTTGGATCGCTCCTGCAGGATGGGCAAGTCGGGTATACAGCGTTCTGACATGATCCGGGCGATCTCACCATCCAGAACGGTCTGAGGACGGCACCACGTCTCCGATTGCGCTAGAACCGGCTCCGTGCCTTCAGCCGACGGCGGTGCCCCATCCTGAAGACCGCAGCGAAGATCCAGCAGCCTTGGAACGCGTATACAAGCCATGACCCAACTGAGTCCGGCCATTGGGCGCCCAGACCGCCGATGGCGAATGCGATCACGTCCAGAGCTGCTGTCAGAACTCCAGCGGACGATCGCGGATGTGTGCGGCACGACATCCCTTCTCGAAGATCCTGTCAGTCCTTCTTCCAGTAATAGGCGGTGCTCGACCAGCCGCGATACTCATCTGCCCTCCGTGAAAGCATGCACGCTGCCGGTGCACCCCTGCTTGTTTCGCAGTCCCGATTTCGGTTCCCGATCCCGTTGCGAAGAAAGTGAGTGGGTAATGAGAAGGCACCTACCCACATGCACGGCGAAAGGAACTGCCCGAGAGCAAGCTCCACGCCGTCGTATCCTGCCTGCTGGGAATCGTCAGCGGACACCGAGCTCCGAGACAACGATCCTCATCTGGAGACCCTCCGTCCTTGGCCGGTGTGCGACAAGAGCTGACGCGTTTCACGTGAAACATGATGAGGCCGGAAACTGGACGTTCAAGGGGACAGGGGCACAGACACAGAAGCACATTCCCGAGTCTCAAAACCCAAACCCCAAGCGGCCAACCACCTCACATAGCGGACGGACGATCTGGGGGATACTCCTGGCCACCCACGCAAATCCCCAATGAGGTCCTCAGTCTGGCCCGATGAACGTGTCCCAGACTTGACTCACCCCCCGCCGCAGCCCTGCCCCGAACACGGCCATTTCATCGCTGCTCCCAACAAACGCGCGACTCGGCCCGTCAGTGGCACATCGTACTCCTGGCCGGTGTCGCGCTCCTGCAGTGGCTGTCACTGAACTTGTGCTGACTACAGTCGGCATGGGTCCCCAGTGTCGTCTAGACCGTACAGTGTCCTCGCTCGAATAGCGGGCGGTCCGTGTCACTTGGCCGAGGAAGCAGCAGCATGGATGCCAAACTGAGTCTGTCTCGCGGCTGGCATGTGCGTGAAGATTATGTGAGCAAGTGCCCACAGAACGTCCCATCTTGGTCCGGCCAAGTCGGCCTGCATGGCTCAGCGCAATGGCTGCCTCGCCTCCGGTTCGCGAGTTCGATGAGTTATCCCCAGAAGTTATACACAGTGTTTTCCACAGGGTTACCCACAGCCATTCGGACCCGACCCAGTTCGCAGGACGGTAGATGGACCGTTCCTTGCTGACCGGAATCGGCAACGACGATCCATCAAAGAATCACATTCTCCGCGTCCCGGTTAGCCTTTCATACGTGTTTATGGTCGGCGCGGCCAGTAAATCTCCCTGTAGAAGGGGATTTGCGATCTGCCTTTGTCGTCGGTGACGAAGCAGACAGCTGTTTCACGTGAAACAAGCCGGCCCCCATCGGAGCTGTCACGAGACTGCTGCCCGCGGCCGGCGCGGTCGCCCCCGGAAGTAAATCGTAGCGGGGCTGTCCGTTGAGGAGTTCTCCACAAAGTTATCCACAACGATATCCACCGGCGAATGCACAGGCCTCCGAGGTGTCCACCCTGCAGACAGCGCTCATCGTGGGACGTCCCGCGCGGCTCGCGACGTTGTCCTGAGGACGGACGCACGAAGAATGGACGAACATGTTTGCGGCTATCAGCCGACCGTCTGGCGCAAAAGGAACTGAAGACGTCACCCCTGGGACGGAAGGAATCAGCAGGAGTAGTTCCGAAAGTTTGGGTGGACCAGCATGCCTGGGAGAGCCTGCCGATATAGATGCACTGAATGAATTCCGCGCAGTCTGCGGACGCCCTGCCGCGGCATGGCCAAGTCGCGCGCTACAGCGTCCACTGCGAGGCTTCGGGCTGCCGGTTGCTCGCTTCAACGCCGCCGGTTGCTCGCTTCATGATGCTCTGCATGCTGGGACAGTCAGCTGGCTGGGCGACTCCCGGCCAGCCCTGCATCGGTTTGCCGGGGGCTGTGGACTAAGCATCAGTAGCTCGAGTTCCACAAACCAGTTCAATGGGTCGAACCCGGGGAACGTGCCGAAGCAGGCCAGCCCCCGTCCAGCGGTCGGCCCTCCCGTCCACCAGCTTTACACTCGAGCCCACCAGAGATGCATCGGGTGTATGGACCGCTGAATGCCCGGACGATGAGTGTCGATTCGGCGTTCATCCCAAGGAGGAGAATCTCCAACTGACGTTCCGTTCAGTTCACCCCCTGCGTCGCACCCGAGGGCAGGAGATAGTCGGCGAATATTCGCCCAACCCCGCGTCACCATCCTCTCGCAACCCAGAGCCTGGACAACTCATGGACGTACTCGCTCCTAGGTCGGCATATGGGCTCCGCCATTCCCTGCCGTGCCAGTGTTCTGAAGCTCATCATCAAGCACCCCCGCCCAGGAATCAGTCGACGCCCGGCTAAGGTTCGATGCGCTTGCCCGGTCAACAAGTGCCGGACCCGGTACCACGGCCAGATGATCTATCAACGGGCGTGGGCCCTTATGTCACTGCCTGGGGGAGTGCTTGCGTGCAGGGCGAGCCAAATGACATCCAGGCCCGCAGTGGGGTCCAGACCGAGCTGCGGGCGAGAGGTAGCAGGTGTCTAGTGACCACAACAAACTAGTGGCATGGCGTGGTGACCCTCCGTGGCCGTGCAGAACGCAGACCGTCTCTGCCCTGTGTGGCGACCACCCATCTCGTGCCATCTGTCGAGTCTCCCGCCCTCCTGATCCAAAGCAGCCTTCGCTCAGCAGTGCAAAGGACTTGGTGATAGTCACCCAATCGCTTCTTCAAACGGTGTTTCACGTGAAACACCAAGCGGCATCAGTGTAAAGGGCTGCGAAGTCCGGTCTCAGGATAGTCGTCTCCCGTGAATACCGCTCCGCCTACGCCTACGCCTATAGCGAGCGTTCCGACCGACACTGCCCATGAACTGGCGATGATGCCAAAGGGAAGGAGGACTGGCGGAATGATCTAGATGAGCAGGATGACCAGGGTGGGAGGGGTCTAGCACCTGTCCTCTACAGAATGTTTCACGTGAAACAGGAGCATCCAGATTCGGCATTAGACGCATACAACCCACATGAAACGGTGCGCGCGCGCAGATTTGTGAGCATCTGCCGCTTCCATCAAATGCAGCGCCCCCAACAAGTGTGGCCACCCAATTTCGACGCCCATGCCGTGCACCAAGCACTCCGGAACAGCTTCGATTCACGATAGACGGTCAGCTTGGACGAAAGCGTGTTCCCCTGTGCTTCGATCAGAATTTTCCAGACACCAAACCGTCATCTCAGAACTACACGCATTTGGCCATTAGGCGTCCCAAATCGAAGCGGTGCGCAGCCTGAACGATGCGCACCGCTCTTCCCGAAGGGCAAGATACGAAACGGAGAACCTGGAGAGCTCCTGGCAACGCAGGGGTTTATCTACGTATTGTCCTCACGCTGCCAACGGGCTGCTGTGTGGAGACGCACAATCCACGCTTTGCGCACACTCATATGCCCCCTCACAGGTGGCCGTGCCACGCTGACAACCAAAAAGGAGGGCCTGTTTCACGTGAAACAGGCCCTCCCTTTTCGACTACGACGCTAGCTCTCCGAGCCGGGAGCCAAAACCTCCATAATGCGGTTCAGATCCTCCACACTGGCGAATTCTATGCTCACCCGTCCCTTGCGGACTCCAAGGGAAATCTTGACGTTTGTGTCCAACCGATCCGAAAGAGAAGAGGCCAGGTAGTCCAGGCGCTCGTGGCGCGCGCCGGGGCGTGGAATGTTGTTCTTCGCCGGTTTTGAAGGATCCTGGTAGAGCGTTACTGCTTCCTCCGTGGCACGTACTGACATGCCCTCGGCAACTATCTTCTGTGCAAGACGCTCCATGGCGGCTGCATCCGGAAGGGCGAGCAGGGCACGGGCATGGCCGGCGGACAGGACACTCGCAGCCACGCGGCGCTGGACCAGCGGCGGGAGCTTAAGAAGTCGAAGCGTATTGGATACCTGGGGACGTGACCGCCCAATACGGTCGGCGAGCTGCTCGTGGGTAGTTCCGAAGTCTTCGAGAAGCTGCTGATAGGCTGCCGCTTCTTCCAAAGGGTTCAGCTGGCTGCGGTGCAGATTCTCCAGCAGTGCATCCCGGAGAAGGTCGTCATCCGTGGTGTCGCGCACGATTGCAGGGATCGTGGCCATACCGGCAGCCTGTACTGCCCTCCATCGGCGTTCACCCATGACCAGTTCATAGGGTTCTCCACCTTCTTCGGTTGAAGTACGCACCACAATTGGCTGGAGGACACCGATTTCCCGGACGGAGTGAATAAGCTCCGCCATGTCGTCCTCATCGAATACAGAACGAGGCTGCTTCCGGTTGGGGTGAATGTCCGCAACAGGGATCTCAGCGAAACGCACTCCAGGGACGTCCACCAAGTCAACACCATTGTCCATCACGGCATTCTCGTGGTCCAACGGCTCCGGCACCTCAGCTGCTCCCCGAGTCTCGGCCAGTCCGGCGTCGCTCTCCGAAGCAGTCCCAGCGTCAGCGCGATTCCTGGCGGAAGCCTTCTCAGCTGCCGGCTTCTCCACGACCTCGCCGGTTTGGTCTGAGGTGGTCCTGGCCGTTGAGTGACCGGCAGTCTTCGTCTCGGCAGCAGGCCCTGCTGCACCGTCCACATCCGTGGAGGGAGCCGGCGCAGAAGTCGGAGCGTGTGCACCACCATTGTCGACGGACTCATCCTCCGGAGCTACCTTCTTACGGCCCTCCGGGAAGAAGAGATCCACGGGACGTGACGCAGCAGCCCCGTTGCCCGACGCGCTGCCAGCGGCGGAACTTGGAATGAGTGCGCCAAGACCGCGGCCTAAGCCCCGTCGCTTTTCGCTCATAAATAGATCCCTCCGATGGAAGAGCCCGGCATTGCCTGACTCCAGTTGTTGCAGTTCTTGAAGATTCTAGCGCTCAGCGATTTCTGCTGCGGCTTCCAGATAGGACAGGGCTCCACTGGAGGAAGGATCGTAGGTCATAACTGTCTGCTGGTAACTCGGTGCCTCGGAGATCCGCACGGAGCGAGGGACCACCGCTCCCAGTACCTGATCCGGGAAATGCTGGCGCACCTCGGCGGCCACTTGCGCCGCCAGGTTGGTGCGGCCGTCATACATGGTCAGAAGGATGGTGGACACCTCCAGGTCAGCATTGAGGTGCTTCTGGATCATCTCAATGTTCTTGAGCAGTTGGCTCAGGCCTTCCAGGGCGTAGTACTCGCACTGGATGGGAATGAGGACTTCACCCGCTGCGCAGAAGGCATTAACCGTCAGCAGTCCAAGGCTGGGAGGGCAGTCGATGAAGATGTAATCCAGGCGCTCTTCGCCGTTCTTTTCCCGCGCCTTGGCGTATACGTCGATAGCACGGCGGAGCCGTTGCTCGCGCGCCACGAGCGAGACGAGCTCAATCTCGGCGCCTGCCAGGTGTATGGTGGCGGGCGCGCAGATCAGGTTGCTGATGTCCGGGCACGGAGCCACCACGTCTGCGAGGGGAAAGTCGTTGATGAGGACATCGTAGATGCTGTCAACGTCCGCATGGTGCTCGACGCCCAGGGCAGTGGAGGCGTTGCCTTGGGGATCAATATCAATGACCAGGACATTCAATCCGGCGGCAGCCAAGGCTGCGGCGATGTTCACCGTGGTGGTGGTCTTACCAACGCCACCTTTTTGGTTCGACACGGTGAAGACCCGGGTCTTCTCGGGTTTAGGGAGCTCACGGCCGAGGAGACGTTCCCGACGCTTGGTTTCATGCGCAAGCTCACGGGCGATCGGGCTGGAATCATCCATCGTATCGATGACGTTCGTTCTACCCGATGAGGTTGTTTCACGTGAAACAGAGGAAAGAGTCGCCAGTTCCGCAACAGGGTTCGGGTGATTTCCACCCCGCCCCGGAGCGGAACCCGGACCAGCAACCGAACGTGCTGACCCCAAAGACACAAACGGGGGGATCCGTTGTGTGGATCCTTCGCTACTGGTCACTGGGACACACTCACTCTCGTTCAGCTTTTTGCTGCCGTTGTCTAGCCTAACCGCTTCGCCCTGCAGACCAAGGCTACCCGGGCCTCAGCTAGGCTTTCTTTTGGGACTTATTTACAACGATCCGTACCACCGTGGTGGGTTCTTCCAGGAGATGCTCACCGACTGTCAGCACGGACGTCTCAACCCCTCCGAGTTTGCGGATGATCTTTGCGGCTTTCTCGATCTCCTCGCCTGCGCTGCGTCCCTTGATGGCCACAACATTGCCCTTCCCCGCGAGAAGGGGGATGGTGAGTCCGGCAAGGTTGCTGAGCGCCGATACGGCACGGGCAGTCACTACATCGGCGTCAACGAGTCCAACTGCCAGTTCGGCGCGGGTCCGCATTACAGTGACGTTGATCAGACCCAGGTCATCCACGACCTCCTGGAGCCAGATGACACGGCGCTCCAGAGGTTCGATCAGGGTCAGCTCCAGGTCCGGACGCGCGATGGCCAGACACAACCCCGGAAGGCCAGCGCCACTGCCGACGTCGGCAACATGGCTGCCGTGCGCAATTTCGCTTTCGATAACGGCACAGTTGAGGACATGCCGGCTCCACAGCCGCGGGATTTCCCGTGGGCCGATGAGTCCCCGCTCCGTTCCGGATGTTGCCAGGTGCTCCACATAGCGCTTGGCAAGGTCCAGGCGGTCACCGAAGATCTTCTCAGCCGCCAGCAGTTCAGCTGCCGTGATGTCAACCATGATTAGCGGATCAGCAATTCTCTAGTCAGCGGATACAACAATGTGGCGGCCTGCGCCTTCGCCTTCGGACTCGCTGACCAGACCGAGATCGGCAACGGCGTCGTGGACAATCTTGCGTTCGTAGGCGCTCATGGGTTCCAGGGCTACGGCCTTGCCGGTCTCCTTGACGGAGGCGGCGGCATCCTCAGCAATTTTCTGCAGGTGGCCGGCACGCTCATGACGGTAGCCGTTGATGTCCAGCACCAGGCGTGAGCGGTTCTCGGTGGCGGAGAGGACAGCGAGCCGGGTCAGCTCCTGCAGGGCCTCGAGGACCTCGCCATCTTCGCCCACCAGGCCGTCCAGGCTGTTCGATTTTTCCTCGGCAACAATGGAAATGTACGTACGCCCGTTCCGGACCTCGATATCAATGTCACCGTCGATGTCCGCGATGTCCAGGAGTTCCTCCAGGTAGTCGGCGGCAACATCGCCTTCTTCTTCAAGACGGCTGGCAGCAGAGCCTTTGGTGGAAGCAGCGGCGTCATTCACGGATTCGTCCTGATCGTCAATGACCTCGTCGGAAAGGGCGTGCTCGGTGCTCTCTGCTGACATTACTTCTTCTTCCTGTTCTTACGTTGTGGCTGGATGCGCTGTCCTTTGGCCTCGATGACCGCGGCTGCCGCAGCAGCCTCAGCTTCGGCGTCGGCCTTTTTTCCGCCCAGGATGGCCAGGGGCGGCAGGCCCTTGGCGGCACGGCGCTCGGCAAGGGCCTTGGCGGCGGGAGAACCGGGCGTCGGCATGCGGCGGATCACAAAGAACTGCTGAGCCATGGTCCAGAGGTTGGTGGTTGTCCAGTAGATCAGGACACCGATGGGGAAGTTGATGCCGCCGACGCCGAAGACAACCGGCAGGATGTATAGCATCATCTTCTGCTGCCGCATGAACGGGCTGGCCATGGCCTCTTCGGACATGTTCTTGGCCATGATCTGCTTCTGCGTGATGAACTGCGAGGCCGTCATCGCCAGGATCATCACAATCGAAAGGATCCAAACGGCCGTTGCATTGCCCTCAGGGTTATGCAGCAGGGTTGCCGACAGCGGCGCCCCGAAGATGGTGGAGTCGTCAAACTGCATCACCTGTTCGTGGCTCATCGCGCCGATGCTCTTGCCCTGGTCACGGGCGGTGCTGATGCCGGAGAGCACCTGGAAGAGCGCAAAGAAGAACGGCATCTGGATCAGCATGGGGAGGCAGGCGGAGAACGGGTTGGTCCCGTGCTTCTTGTACATCGCCATCTGTTCCTGCGCCATGGCCTGCCGGGACAGCTGATCGGTCTTGCCCTTGTACTTATCCTGGAGCTTCTTCAGGTCCGGCTGGAGCAGCTGCATGCCACGCTGCGCCTTGATCTGCTTGACGAACACAGGGATCAGCGCCGCACGGATCACCAGCACAAGCCCGATGATGGACAGCGTCCAGGTCCAGCCGGAAGCCTCAGGCAGGCCAATGGTGCTCAGCCCCTCATGGAAGCCCACCATGATGACGGACACAAGCCACTTGAACGGAAACATGATTGTTTCAAAGAAGTCCATACAATATCCCTATTCGTCAGGCCGCAACGCGGCCTTCTCCATCAGTCTGAGCAGCCAGGTACTTGTCCGGATTGTTCAGCACAACAATTGTGGGGGTCCGGTTTTCAGGCCATTCCCGGTGCCCGGCGGGGACGTGGTCCACACCACCGGCATTCCATGGATGGCAGCGTGCAAGCCGGCGTGCAGCAAGCCAGCTTCCCTTGACCGCGCCATGGACAGTGATCGCCTCAAGGGCGTAGGCGGAACATGAAGGAAAGAATCGGCACACCTGCCCATACAAGGGGGAAATCACCTTGCGGTAGGCCAGCAGCAGCAGAATGAGGATGTTTCGAGGCAGGTTCCAGACAGCCTTGCCCAGGGTAACGGCCACAGGGGAAAGATAACGGACGACGGCGGCAGTCACGTTATGCACGCTGTGTCCCTTCCTGTGTTGTGCCGGTTGAACCATTTACAGCAGCCCGCGGAAGGCGGCTGCCCAACCGGTTCACGTTCAATGCCAATGCAGCGTTGTAGTCCGCCAGCAGTTGGTCCCAGCTGGCGGCCGCAGACGCGGGCAGCGCCCGGACCACTATGGCGAACCCGGTACCGTACTCGCGCAGCGAGGCAGCACCGGCTTCTCTCAGTCTTCTCTTAACGAGGTTCCTGACCACAGCGTTCCCGACACTTTTGGAAACGATGAACCCGATCCGGCTGGGTTCGTCGGCAGCAATAGCTGCCGTATATAACACTACGTTCCGGCGTCCATTGCGGACACCGGAACGTACGGTTGTTGAAAAATCGGTTGCAGTCCTCAAACGGTTACGGGTGGCCAGCACCTTAAACTCGCAAAGAAATGTAAACCGACGAGTCAGTTATCTAGGCCGACAGTTCGGTGCGTCCCTTGCCACGACGGGCTGCCAGGATGGCACGGCCGGCACGGGTACGCATACGAAGGCGGAAGCCGTGCTTCTTGGCTCGACGGCGGTTATTCGGCTGAAAAGTCCGCTTGCTCACGTTAGTTACTCCAGTGGATCAAAGGTGCGCCCACCCGATCAGTAATGGGGAAGAACTGGCCGACGCTAAGTTTTGTATATGCACGCTTCCCCCGGCTGCTCGAACGCGGTGCGTCTGAGAGATTCAGATGGGGCAAAAAAGCGGACACAAAGGACTTCACAACGTTAGGGCAAAATGCGCCACCGAGTCAAACCGGGATGGCCTGCGATACCTGTCCCCGACTGTGGTTAACCGACGTCAACAGCCTGTGGATGAAGCGGCTCACAGGGGCTGTTTCCGAACCACAACGGTGTAATTATCCACAAGCTACTTCCCAGCTATCTTCTAGCGTTTTGATCCCCTAGAGTGGCTCAGTAGCCGATTATCCACGGACTGTGCATAACCCTGTGGATGAAGCTGGACCAGCATCCTGGTTCCGGACTTGGGGCTGCAGCTAATGCAGGCAAGCAAGTTTTGAGGAACTGATTGATGACGGTAGACGAAGCCAACCACGCCAATACTGTCGGAAGTTCCTGGCGCAGGGTTGTCAGCCTGCTAGAACAGGACGACCGTGTTTCACCGAGGCAGCGGGGCTTTGTCATCTTGGCCCAGGCACAGGGCCTGATTGGTTCCACCCTCTTGGTGGCGGTACCCAACGAGCTCACGCGCGAAGTCCTGCAGACGCAGGTCAAGGATGCGCTGGATGACGCATTGCACAACGTTTTTTCCGACGACATCCGCTGCGCAATCGATGTTGACACCGATCTGGTGCCCATCCACGAAGAGCCGGAACCCGTCGTCGAACCGTCCTTCATCTCGGACCAGCTGATCGAGCAGAAGCCGCAGCCCATGCTGCCGAGCACCTCCCACGAATTCGGCAGGCTCAACCCCAAGTACGTCTTTGACACCTTTGTGATCGGTTCATCGAACCGTTTTGCCCACGCTGCCGCTGTGGCCGTTGCGGAAGCGCCGGCCAAGGCCTACAACCCGCTTTTCATCTACGGTGATTCCGGGCTGGGCAAGACGCACCTCCTCCACGCCATCGGCCACTATGCCCGCCGCCTGTACAGCGGGATCCGCGTCCGTTATGTGAACTCCGAGGAATTCACCAACGACTTCATCAACTCCATCCGCGATGACGAAGGCGCCAGCTTCAAGACCACGTACCGCAACGTGGATGTGCTGCTGATTGACGACATCCAGTTCCTGGCCGGCAAGGACCGGACGCTGGAGGAGTTCTTCCACACCTTCAATTCGCTTCACAACAACAACAAGCAGGTGGTCATCACCTCGGACCAGCCGCCCAAACTGCTGGCAGGTTTCGAAGACCGGATGAAGTCCCGCTTTGAGTGGGGCCTGCTGACGGATATCCAGCCTCCGGAACTGGAGACCCGCATCGCCATCCTGCGGAAGAAGGCCCTCAGTGAAGGGCTCTCAGCACCGGACGACGCCCTGGAGTACATTGCGTCCAAGATCTCCAGCAACATCCGTGAACTCGAAGGGGCCCTCATCCGGGTGACGGCGTTCGCCAGCCTCAACCGCCAGCCGGTTGATGTCGCCCTGGCGGAGATGGTCCTGAAGGACCTCATTACCGACGACGGCGCCCAGGAAATCACGTCGAGCCAGATCCTCACTCAGACAGCTGACTACTTCAAGCTCAGCATGGAGGAACTCTGCAGCAAGTCCCGGACCAGGACCCTGGTCACCGCCCGGCAGATCGCCATGTACCTCTGCCGTGAACTGACAGACATGTCGCTGCCGAAGATCGGCCAGGAGCTCGGCGGGCGAGATCACACCACCGTCATCCACGCGGACCGCAAGATCCGTGAACTGATGGCCGAGCGCCGTGTGATCTACAACCAGGTCACGGAGCTCACCAACAGGATCAAGCAGCAGCAACGGGATTCCTGAACCTCGCACTCCTACCTTATTAACAGGCTCATGTGGATAACCCTGTGGATACTTAAGGGGACAACCCCGCTTAGTGGGCTTAAAACCCTTAAGGCATCTGTGGATCGTCGAAAACCGCAAAACGGTTATCCCCATCCACACCCTGTTTAAAACCTGCGGCGCCCACAGTCCATGAACAGGCCTTAACCGCTGGATCCTGCGGTCGGATTGGGTTATCCACAGTTTCCACAGCAGTTATTAACACTACTAATCCTAAGAAATTGATTTCCCTCAAACAACAAGATCGATCCGCACGCTGAGCAGACCTGGGGCTGAGGGCCCCGGACGGCGGGGATCCTTGCCGGGGATGGGTTAATCCCGGATCTTCCGGCTAAGCTGTCAGCAGCGCTCCCATCCTTGGGTTTCTCTGTGGTTCAGCAAGCGCGGACCATGCAGGTTCAGGTGTTGGGGCAACTACTTTTGGAACTCCCTTGAAGGAATTTCAGGTTCAGACATGGCAGCAGCAATGAAAGGCGGCACCCTTCCGTGAAGTTCAGAGTCGAACGGGACGTCCTGGCAGAAGCCGTCACCTGGACAGCCCGGTCGCTGTCTCCGCGGCCGCCGGTACCCGTACTGTCCGGCCTGCTCCTCAAGGCTGAGGCAGGAACCGTAAGCCTTTCGAGCTTCGACTATGAGACCTCCGCACGCCTCGAGATTGCCGCGGATATCACGGTTGAAGGCACAATCCTGGTGTCCGGGCGGCTCCTGGCCGACATCTGCCGCAGTCTGCCCTCCGCCCCCGTGGATGTGGAAACCGACGGCAACAAGGTCACCCTCACCTGCCGACGCAGCAGTTTCCACCTGGCCACCATGCCCGAAGCGGAGTACCCGCCCCTGCCTGCGCTGCCCACCATCAGCGGCACCGTGCCCGGAGATTCCTTCGCGCAGGCCGTTTCCCAGGTGATCATCGCAGCCAGCAAAGACGACACCCTCCCGATCCTCACCGGCGTCCGGATGGAAATCGAGGATGACCTCATCACCCTCCTGGCGACGGACCGCTACCGGCTGGCCATGCGCGAAGTACCTTGGAAGCCAGTTACTCCGGGCATCTCCACCAGTGCCCTGGTCAAGGCGAAAACTCTTAGCGAGGTCGCCAAGACTCTGGGCAACAGCGGTGACATCAACCTCGCCCTGGCGGACGACGACAGCAGGCTCATTGGCTTCGAAAGCGGCGGGCGCACCACCACCTCGCTGCTGGTTGACGGTGACTACCCCAAGATCCGCTCGCTTTTTCCCGATTCCACGCCGATTCACGCCACGGTGCAGACACAGGAACTGGTGGAAGCCGTCCGCCGTGTGTCACTCGTTGCGGAGCGCAATACCCCGGTCCGTCTGGCCTTCACCGAGGGACAGTTGCACCTCGACGCCGGCACCGGCGAGGACGCCCAGGCCTCCGAAGAGCTCGAAGCACAGCTTTCGGGCGACGACATCACCGTTGCCTTCAACCCGCACTATCTGGTGGAGGGACTCAGCGTGATTGAAACCAAGTACGTCCGGTTCTCGTTCACCACGGCGCCCAAGCCGGCCATGATCACTGCCCAAGCCGAAGCCGACGGCGAAGACCAGGACGATTACCGCTACCTGGTCATGCCGGTCCGGCTCCCCAACTAGGTAGCAGTATTCGTCGTTTTGGGCCCCCAAAACGACGCTTAGTGCGACCTACTTGGGTGGCGCTACTGAGCACCCCCCATTCACCAGCGCAGAAGGAGTTTCCACCGTGCATATCGGACTGATCGGCCTTGGAAAAATGGGTTTCAACATGCGCGAACGGCTTCGCAAGGGGGGAATCGAGGTCACCGGCCTGGACCGCAACCCCGACATCACCGATGTTGCGTCGGTGGATGACCTTATCGCCGCGGTGCCTGCACCACGCCTCATCTGGGTCATGGTCCCCGCCGGTGAGATCACCGATGCGGTCATCACCGAACTTGGAAACAAGCTTGACGCCGGCGACCTGGTGGTTGACGGCGGGAACTCGCGTTTCACAGAGGACCAGAAACACGGTGCCGTTCTGGCGGCAAAGGCCATCCGTTTCGTGGACTGCGGCGTTTCCGGCGGTGTGTGGGGGCTCCAGAACGGATACGGCCTGATGGCCGGCGGCGAGGCAGCCGATATCGAGCGCGCACTTCCGGTCTTTGATGCCCTGCGCCCGGAGGGAGAACGGGCAGACAGCTTTGTCCACGTGGGCGGTATCGGCGCCGGTCACTACGCAAAGATGGTCCACAACGGCATCGAATACGGACTGATGCAGGCCTATGCCGAAGGCTATGAACTGCTGGCGGCCAAGGACATCGTTACGGATCTGCCCGGAACCTTCCGCGCGTGGCAGAAGGGCACGGTGGTCCGTTCGTGGCTGCTGGACCTTATGGTCAAGGCGCTGGACGAGGATCCGGGCCTGGAATCCATCGATGACTATGTGGAAGATTCCGGCGAAGGACGCTGGACAGTTGAGGAGGCCATAGCCAACGCCGTTCCGGCGCCGGCCATCACGGCCGCCCTCTTCGCACGTTTTTCATCCCGTGAGGACAATTCCCCGGCCATGAAGATGGTTTCAGCACTGCGCCACCAGTTCGGCGGGCATGCCACCCGTCCCGCCAAGTAGTAGCCACCCCGGGATCCGAGGGGTCCCGAGAATTCTGAAGACGGCGTGTATCTAGAACACCTTTCATTGACTGACTTCCGCAGTTATGCCCAGGTAGACCTAGCCCTGGAGCCCGGAGTCACCGTGCTGGTGGGCTCCAACGGGATCGGTAAGACCAACCTGATGGAGGCCATCGGTTATCTGACCACGCTGAGCTCCCACCGCGTCAGTTCAGATGGTCCCCTGTTGCGGTTCGGCATGGAACGCGCCCTGGTCCGGGCTCGGCTGGTCCGCGGCGGCCAGACCACGGTCCTGGAACTGGAGATCAACGCCAACCGGGCCAACCGCGGCCGCATCAACCGGAGCAACCCCGTGCGTGCCCGGGACCTCCTGGGTATCTGCCAGACGGTCCTTTTTGCTCCCGAGGACCTGGCCCTGGTCAAGGGGGATCCATCAAGCCGACGCCGGTTCCTCGACGAGCTGTTGGTGAACCTGGTTCCCCGCCACTCAGCAACGCGCAGCGATTACGACCGTGTTCTCAAGCAGCGTAACGCCCTCTTGAAATCCGCCCGGGCCGGAAAATTCAGTGCCGGCCATGAGGCCACACTGGACGTGTGGGATCAGCACATGGCGCGGGCGGGCGCCGAACTTTTGCATGCGCGCCTGGAGCTTGTGGAAAGGCTGCGTCCCCACCTGGCCAGGGCGTATGCCCAGCTCACGGACGGGTCCAAGGAAGCCGGCGCTGTCTACCGCTCCACGCTTCAAAACCTGATGGACGACGACGGCGCGCCTGCTTTGGGTGCGGGAAGTGGCGGGACTGCGGGTGGCGGCACGGCTGCCGGCCAGGAAGACCTCCGGGAACTTTCTGTAGAACAGCTCACCGACCGCTACGTCCGGGCATTTGCGGCGTCCCGCCGCAAGGAACTTGAACGCGGCATTTCGTTAGTGGGACCGCACCGGGATGAGTTGGAGATGGTCCTCGGCGAGGCACCTGCCAAAGGCTATGCCTCGCATGGCGAAACCTGGTCAATGTGCCTGTCGCTCCGGTTGGCGTCCTATTACGTGATGCTCGATGACGCGCGGACCGGCGGATCCGCCCCGATCCTTATCCTTGATGACGTTTTTGCCGAGCTGGACGTCCAGCGGCGGCGTAAACTGGCGGCAATAGTCTCCGGTGCGGAACAGGTCCTGGTGACCGCCGCCGTCGACGCCGACATTCCGGAAGAGCTGTCCGGCCGGCGGGTGAAGGTTATCCCGGGAGGAATTGATGAGTAGGGACGACAAGAGCGGCGGCGGTCTTCAACCGGGCCGCGATCCCGATAACATCGACGCGCCCCAGGCGGCTCTGAACAGGATGCGCGAGGCAGCTGCGGCACGTGGGGAGATCCGTCGCAAAGCACCCCGGGCCGCAGGCACGGAAAAATCCAAGCGTGGAATCAGGGACACCCGCGGCTTCAGCCAGTTCCATGCCACCGGACGGGACCCCCTGGGACTGGGCAAGGTGGTGGGACGGCTGGTTGCGGAGCGCGGCTGGACCTCGCCGGTAGCGGTGGGATCCGTCATGGCTGAGTGGGCGACCCTGGTGGGACCGGAGATTTCTGCACATTGCACCCCGGAAAGCTTCAGTGACACCACGCTTCATGTGCGCTGCGATTCAACGGCCTGGGCCACACAGCTGCGGCTCCTGAGCCTGAGCCTGCTGGAAAAGTTCCGCACCGAACTGGGAGACGGTGTGGTCACCAGCATCCAGGTGCTGGGACCGTCCGCGCCCAGCTGGCGCAAGGGCGGCCGTACCGTCAACGGCCGCGGTCCCCGTGACACCTACGGATAAGCGCCGCGGCGACTCTTGAATATTCGTCCGACGCCGTGTAGGGCGCTGCAACGCCCTTGGGGCGTATAGGAACCCAAAGACGGGACCGCTGGGGCGCCCTAGGCCGGGTCAATGGCCTCGCACAGGCACATTAGTGTCCGCCGTTGCCCCTGGAATGCGGGATTATGCCCGGGTCCACGATAGAATCACATCAGATAACTGGGCGCCGGTGAAACGTTGACTGGGTCTGTTTTCCGCGCGCTAACAGCCAGCGGACCACGGTTCCGCACGTCGACCAAGTAGCTAGCGCCATCAGTTTGTGCCTGTTGGCGGATCCTTTCCCTTATGGACCCTGGGGAACGGAATCGGCCGGCCATCATCGAAAACAGAGGAGTCGACAGCGCCTGTGGCTAACGACAATACAGATATCCAGGCAGTGGAACCCGCACTGGAGGATGCCCGTACACCTGACACCCCGGCGGAAGCTGTGACACCGCGCGAATACGGCGCCAGCGACATTACGGTTCTTGAGGGCCTCGAAGCCGTCAGAAAACGTCCCGGCATGTACATCGGCTCCACCGGCCTCCGGGGGCTCCACCACCTGGTTTATGAAGTGGTGGACAACTCTGTTGACGAGGCCCTGGCCGGATACTGCACACACATCGAAGTGGTCCTGCAGGCCGATGGCGGCGTCAAGGTGGTTGATGACGGCCGCGGTATCCCCGTGGACATGCACCCCACCGAGCACAAGCCCACCGTCGAGGTTGTCATGACCATCCTGCACGCTGGCGGCAAGTTCGGGGGCGGCGGTTACGCGGTTTCCGGCGGCCTGCACGGTGTGGGAATCTCGGTGGTGAATGCCCTGTCAAGCCGGGTTGAGACAGAGGTCAGGCGCCAAGGCAACGTATGGCGGATGTCCTTCGCTGACGGCGGCAAGCCCCAGGGCGGCCTGGTGAAGGGTGATGAAACCGACCGGACAGGAACAACCCAGACGTTCTACCCCGATGAAGGTATCTTCGAATCCACCGAATTCGATTTTGAGACCCTCCGCGCCAGATTCCAGCAGATGGCCTTCCTCAACAAGGGCCTGCGCATCACCCTGACGGACGAGCGCACCTCCACTGAGGACGACGCCGCCGATGGTGATCTTGACCTTGACGCCGTGGTCACCGAAGGTGAGGTCGCCGCGGAACACCGCACCGTTGTCTACCAGTACGACGACGGACTGCTGGACTATGTGAAGCACCTGAATTCGGGCAAGAAGGTGGATGTGGTCCACGAGGACGTCATCGCTTTCGAAACCGAGGACAAGGAACGCCGCATTGCGCTGGAAATGGCCATGCAGTGGACCAACGCCTATTCCGAAAGCGTCCACACATACGCCAACACCATCAACACCCACGAGGGCGGAACCCACGAAGAGGGCTTCCGCGCCGCGATGACTTCGCTCATCAACCGCTATGCGCGCGAGAAGAGCATCATCAAGGAAAAGGATGACAACCTCACCGGTGATGACATCCGTGAGGGCCTGACAGCCGTCATTTCCGTTAAGCTCGCAGAACCGCAGTTCGAGGGCCAGACCAAAACCAAACTCGGCAATTCCGAAGTCAAGGGCTTTGTCCAGCGTGTGGTCACTGACGGACTGGGTGACTGGCTGGAGCGGAACCCCGGACCGGCCCGCGACGTCATCCGCAAAGCGATTTCTGCGGCTCAGGCGCGAATGGCCGCGCGGAAGGCCCGTGACAATGCCCGCCGGAAGAGCCCGCTGGAGTCCTTCGGGATGCCCGGAAAACTCTCGGACTGCTCCTCGAAGGACCCGGCCAAGTGCGAGGTGTACCTCGTGGAGGGCGATTCGGCCGGCGGTTCAGCCAAACGAGGGCGCAACCCCGAAACCCAGGCGATCCTGCCGCTGCGCGGCAAGATCCTGAACGTTGAGCGGGCCCGGCTGGACAAGGCCCTGGGCAATGCCGAGGTCCAGTCCATGATTACGGCTTTCGGGACCGGCATCGGCGAGGATTTCGATCTCACCAAGCTCCGCTATCACAAAATTGTGCTGATGGCTGATGCCGATGTTGACGGCCAGCACATCACCACACTGCTAATGACCCTGCTGTTCCGCTACATGCGCCCGCTCATCGAGAACGGCTACGTCTACCTGGCACAGCCTCCGCTGTACCGGATTAAGTGGTCCAATGCTCCGCATGACTACGTCTTCAGCGACAAGCAGCGCGATGCAATGCTGCTGACAGGCCAGGCCGCCGGCCGCCGCATCCCCAAGGACAACGGCATACAGCGCTACAAGGGCCTCGGCGAGATGGATTACACCGAACTGTGGGACACCACCATGGATCCGGACCACCGTACCCTCCTGCAGGTCACCATGGACGATGCGCTGGCCGCGGACCAGATTTTCTCAACGCTGATGGGCGAAGACGTGGAGTCACGCCGTAATTTCATTCAGCAGAATGCCAAGGACGTCAGGTTCCTGGATATCTAATCCGCTGCGCGGATTGATATTCCATAACTGACATATACCTGAAACGGAAAATAGACTATGAGTGACGAAACACCCGAGAACCCGGCGGACTCCGCCGGTCTTCCGGACGCCGTTCTTGAAGGCGATGTGCTGGTCGATCGCGTAGAGCAGGTGGATCTGCAGACTGAGATGCAGCGCTCCTACCTGGACTACGCCATGGCGGTCATTGTGGGCCGCGCGCTTCCGGATGTGCGCGATGGACTGAAGCCCGTGCACCGCCGCGTGCTGTACGCGATGTTCGACGGCGGCTACCGCCCGGACCGCTCGTTCAACAAGTGCGCCCGCGTGGTGGGCGAGGTCATGGGCCAGTACCACCCCCATGGTGACACCGCGATCTATGATGCCCTGGTCCGACTGATCCAGGACTGGACCATGCGCTACCCGCTCGCCCTGGGCCAGGGGAACTTCGGCTCGCCCGGCAACGACGGTGCGGCTGCCCCCCGGTATACGGAAACCAAGATGGCCCCGCTGGCCATGGAGATGGTCCGGGACATCGACGAGGAGACCGTCGACTTCCAAGACAACTACGACGGCAAGAACCAGGAACCCACCATCCTGCCGGCCCGCTTCCCCAACCTGTTGGTCAACGGCTCGTCCGGGATCGCCGTAGGCATGGCCACGAATATTCCGCCGCATAACCTCCGTGAAGTTGCCGACGGTGTCCAGTGGTACCTGGCCAACCCGACGGCGGGCCGCGAGGAACTGCTGGAAGAACTGCTGCTCCGCATCAAGGGTCCCGATTTCCCGACCGGCGCGACCATCCTGGGCCACAAGGGCATCGAGGACGCCTACCGGACGGGCCGCGGCTCCATCACCATGCGCGCCGTGGTCAACGTGGAGGAACTCCAGGGCCGCACGTGCCTGGTGGTCACCGAACTGCCTTACCAGGCCAACCCCGACAACCTGGCCATCAAGATCGCCGAACTGGTCAAAGACGGCAAGATCCAGGGCATCGCGGACCTCCGGGACGAGACCTCTGGCCGCACCGGCCAGCGCCTGGTCATTGTGCTCAAGCGCGATGCTGTGGCCAAGGTGGTGCTGAACAACCTCTACAAGCACACCCAGCTGCAGGACAACTTCGCAGCCAACATGTTGGCAATCGTCGACGGCGTGCCGCGCACCCTGAGCCTCGACGCCTTCATCCGCCACTGGGTGACGCACCAGATGGACGTTATTGCCCGGCGGACCCGCTACCGCCTGCGCAAAGCTGAAGAGGAAGCGCACATCCTGCGTGCCCTCCTCAAGGCCCTGGACATGCTGGACGAGGTTATTGCCCTGATCCGCGCCTCCAACACCACCGAGGCCGCCCGCGACGGCCTGATGCAGCTGCTGGATATCGATGAGCTGCAGGCGCGTGCCATCCTGGATATGCAGTTGCGCCGTCTTGCGGCCCTGGAACGGCAGAAGATCCAGGACCGGCACTCCGAACTCGAAGCCCTGATTACCGAGTACAACACCATTCTGGCTTCCGAGGAACGCCAGCGCGGGATCATCAGCACCGAGCTGGGTGAGATCGTGGCCAAGCACGGGGACGACCGCCGCACCAAGATCCTGATGGGTTTCGACGGTGACATGTCCATGGAGGACCTGATCCCCGAAGAGGAAATGGTTGTCACCATCACCCGCGGCGGCTACGTCAAGCGCACACGGAGCGACAACTACCGCTCACAGCAGCGCGGCGGCAAGGGCATCAAGGGTGCACAGCTGCGCGGCGATGACGTTGTGGAGCACTTCTTTGTCACAACTACCCACCACTGGCTGCTGTTCTTCACCAACCTTGGCCGGGTATACCGCGCCAAGGCTTACGAGCTGGTGGAGGCAGGCCGCGACGCAAAGGGCCAGCACGTCGCCAACCTAATGGCGTTCCAGCCGGACGAACACATCGCCCAGGTACTGGATCTCAAGGACTACCAGCACGCACCCTACCTGGTCCTCGCCACCAAGCGCGGCCTGGTCAAGAAGACCCGCCTGGAGGACTACGACACCAACCGCTCCGCCGGCGTGATTGCCATCAACCTGCGGGACGAGGACGAGCTGGTGTCCGCCCAGCTGGTCTCCGAAACTGACGACCTCCTGCTGGTTTCCCGCAAGGGCCAGTCCATCCGGTTCACGGCCACCGATGACGCCCTGCGTCCCATGGGCCGCGCAACCTCCGGGGTCACCGGCATGAAGTTCCGCGAGGAGGACGAGCTGCTGGCCGCCAACGTGGTCACGGACGGATCGTTTGTGTTCATTGTGACCGAGGGCGGCTATGCGAAACGCACGGCAGTGGAAGAGTACCGGCTCCAGGGCCGCGGTGGCCTGGGAATCAAGGTTGCCAAGCTTGCCGAAGAGCGCGGCGACCTGGTGGGTGCCCTGATTGTCCAGGAAGAGGACGAGGTCCTGGTGGTCATGGAAGGCGGCAAGGTTGTTCGTTCTTCGGTCGCCGGAGTCCCCGCCAAGGGGCGCGACACCATGGGCGTCATCTTCGCGAAACCGGACAAGAATGACCGGATCATCGAGGTGGCACGGAACAGCGAACGTGGACTTGAGGGCGATGAATCCATGGACGATGACGTAACGTTGGCTGATGAGGCCGGATCTCCCGAGGGATCCGCAGAGTCAGAGGCAGTGGCACAAACATCACCGGCCGTTGAGTCAGAGGACGCCTCGGGCGACGCTGAGCCGAACGAAGACTACACCGGAGGTAACGAGTGAGTAATCCCGACTCATATCCCAAGCCGACCAGCAATGGTCCCGGCGGAACACGCCAACCCGCGGCCGCTCCCCGGGTGAACGCACCCGTCCGTCCCCCGCAGCGGCCGGCAGCGGCCGGCGTTCCGGGCCAGAGGCCCGCTGCTCCCGGCCAGCGCCCGGTGCAGCCAGGGCAAGGCCCGCGCCGTGCGCAGGATCAGCCCGGCCAGGGCCAGCGAGCCGCCCAGGGTGCTCCCGGACTGGTCAAGCCGGCGCCCAAGGCAAAGGTCAGGCGTGCACGGCTGCTCGTGAGCAAGGTGGATCCCTGGTCGGTCCTGAAGATGGCATTCCTCCTCTCCGTGGCGTTGGGAATCGTCACTGTAGTGGCGGCCATTGTGCTGTGGACCGTCCTGGACCTTACGGGCATCTTTGATCAGGTGGACAGTCTCCTGGGGACCCTGGCGGGTTCCGAGGGAGGCGGGTTCGAGCTGAAGAAGGTCGCGTCCCTGGGGCAGGTGGCCTCTTTCGCCACGATTATCGCGGTAGTGAATGTGGTCCTGCTGACTGCGCTGTCCATGCTGTCTGCCGTGCTGTACAACATCTCGGCGACACTGGTCGGCGGCATCGGTGTCACCCTGACGGACGACTGAAAACCCGCAATTTTCCGGATATTTGCCGGTGGAGTACCTCGATTTGAGATCGGGCCGGGATGTGCTGTAAAGTCATATCTCGGCCCGATGAGGCATCGGGGCGTATAGCTCAGGCGGTTAGAGCGCTTCGCTGATAACGAAGAGGTCCCAGGTTCAAGTCCTGGTACGCCCACGGAACCTGTGCAGGTTCAAGTGGAGGTTCGGGTTACCTAGGTAGATCCGAGCCGGAACGGGGTGCATGTGAAGAAGTTGCTGGTACTTGCAGCTGCGATCGCAGGCGTCCTGCTCTACAAGAAGGCACAGGAATCCGAAGCCCAGAAAACAGTCTGGAGCGAGTCAACCGACAAGGTTGATTAGCCCGGATTCCAGGGCCTGGAGCTGGTAAACGGCTCTCTGGTTCTAGGGTATGATTGTCGGGTTGCTTCTTATGGGGGCATGGCGCAATTGGTAGCGCACCTGCTTTGCAAGCAGGGGGTTCGGGGTTCGAGTCCCCGTGCCTCCACCATAAGAAAGTCCCGGACAGCGGAAACGCTGTCCGGGACTTTTTGCTTTGGCTTCGCAAGGGGGTCCTTGACCCCTTGAGCCTTGGACTGCGGGGCGTGGACACGCGCTGATGCCACAGTAGGGTTGGACAGTGAACTTCTTCATCGCAGCGCTCGGTGTGTTGGGTGTTGCGTCTTCCGGTCCGCTGATCGCCGCCACGCTCGGGGCCACAACGGTGAGTGCCCTGGCAATAGCCTTCTGGCGGAACGCCATTGGGGCCGCTGTCATGGCAACTCCCACGCTGATCCGCGAACCGCGGCAGTTCGGGCGGCTCACCCGAAGCGAGTTCCGCTGGTCTTTGCTGGCCGCGCTCGCCCTGGCCCTGCACTTTGCTTGCTTTATCACCTCACTGCAGCTCACCTCCGTGGCTGCGGCAACTGCCCTGGTCTGCCTCCAGTCCGCATGGATCGCCGTCTTCCAGCTGGTCCGTGGAACGAGGCACCGCTGGCAGGTGCTCGCAGGCCTGGGAATTGCCTTTGGTGGTGTGGTTGCCATCACGGGTTTCGATATGGGATCTTCACCGGATGCACTCCTTGGTGATCTGCTGGCGGTGGCCGGCGGCGCCCTGGCCGGCCTCTACACGCTGGCGGGCGGCAAGGCCCGGCAAAGCATGACCACGGGAACGTACACCACGCTCTGCTACGGAATGTGTGCCGCAATGGTGGCGCTGCTCGCGCTCGTCAGCCATCAGCCGCTGGTGGGGTTCGACGCCGTTGGCTGGCTTGGCATCGCCGCCATCACCGTGTGCGCCCAGTTGGTGGGCCATACAGCCTTTAATCACCTGCTGGCCACCATGAGCCCGCTACTGGTGTCGATGATCATACTGCTGGAGATACCGGGTGCGGCCCTGCTGGCAGCCGTGTTCCTGCACGAGACCCTCCCGGCGGGCACCTACGCGGGATTGGGGCTCATCCTGATGGGGCTCGCGGTCGTGGTCCTTGGTCAGCGGTCCGGCCGGGCCAGAAGGAAGGGCCGGGACTCTCCGCCCGGCTCCCGGGGTGGCGGCCCGCCGTCGGAACGCCTGGCGGAGCTGGGCACAGACTGAGGCCCGGCGCGTGTTCCGACGGGGGCTACTGGCCGCCGCGGCGGATGGGCTGCGCGGTGTTTACGGTGTGGATGGCGCGCAGGAGCTTTGCCGGGAAGTAGACCGAGAAGAACACCACCATGGGTGCCTTGAGGGCCATCTTCTTGACGTTATGCGCCTTGTACGTGCGGTCGAAGCGTGTCACGTAGTAACGGTAGTCCCGGGGTGAGTCCTCGAGCCGGCGCGCCGACATGCCGGACACCATCTGCGGCCAGTACTGGACTTTGAGCTCGTGGTCGGCGAGATGCAGCGAGAGGTCGATGTCCTCGTGCATCTCGTCCTTTTCATCCCGGCAGGTTTCGTCCCGGATGGTTTTCCAGGCTGAGGCACGCAGCGCCATGTTGGAGCCGAACAGGAAGTGGTACTGGTGCTTGGCGAGTTTCAGCATCAGCTGGCGCATCTTGTCATCGGCCTTTAAACCGAACCGCCGCATGGGCATGTCGTAGTAGACCACTGGGCCGGTAGCCGCCTGTACGGACTGGTCCAGGAACGCCTTCTGCACCTGCTCAACCCAGTCGGGCTCCACGACGGAATCCGCATCGATGCGTCCGAGGACGTCTCCAGTGGCATGGTTCAGGCCGAAGTTCCTGGTCGGAATGAGGCCCTGTGCCTGGTCCTGGCTCAGCAGGATGATGGGACTTTCGGGATACTCCAGCTGCATCTGCTGGACGATGGCTGCAGTACGGTCCGTGGACAGGTTGTCCACCACGATGATCTCGTGGGCCGGAACAGACTGATAGATGGCAGCAATCAGACACTGCCGGATCACGCTCTCCTCGTTGTAAGCCGGAATAACAATGGACACGCGGGGCAGCTCGGCTGCGTCGTTCAAGGCATCCCCAGAGGATTTATCGGCTGACATCAGTTCAAATTTAGCACCGATCGGCGGCCGCCCGGCCGCCGACAGGGGCAAAGGCTGGGTAAATACTGGGAAACGACCGAAGGGGCCCGCCATAAGCGGAGCCCCTTCGATGTACCGGCCTTCGGCGGCCTGCGCCTACTAGCTGATGTTCTTGTCCGCGGTTCCGTTCATGTTGGACGCAATGTTCTTCATGGCGGTCTTGGCATCCGGGGAAGCTTTCGCTGCCGCTTCAGAGGAATCGTCCGCTACGTGCTTGGCCTTGTCCGCGTCATCCGCGGTGTCCTTGGTCTCTTCCGCAACATCTTCGGCTGCGCCGGAGGCTGCCTCGGCAGCCGCAGCTGCGGAAGCTTCAGCGGCGCCGGCTTCCTCTGCCGCCGAATCCTGAGTCTCGTTCACGGCGGTGGCAGGAACCGGGGCCGGGGTGGTCTGAACGGGAGACGGCGTCTTCCAAGGGTCTTCGACGGGCTTGGAAGCCTTCCAGGCAGCAACCGCGGCTGCCACGGCGGCCGCGATCACGCCAAACACCAGCCAGCCGCGCTTCTTGGGCTTCTCCGGCTGGGCCAGCTGGACGCCCACTGCCTTACCTGCTTCAGCGGCAGCAGCCTTGATGTGGGTGCCGGTCGTCTGCGCCTGCTCTTGGAGGGCGTGCACGATCCCGACGTCGCTGAGCTTCTGCGCAACGGCATCCACGTGCGCCGGGGTGCTTTCCAGGGTGCGGTGCACGGCGTCGGACGCGTGCCCGATCTGGTCCGAGAGGCGCGGAAGGTATTCCACCACCACGCGGTCCCGTGCGTTCTGGATCACGGGAGTGGCCTTGTCCAGTGCCTCGTGGAGGCGGGGTGTGGCGCCTTCAACGGCGTCGTGGATCTTGGGGGCGAGGTGGGCGAGCCCGTCCTGGATGCGCGGCGTGACTGTTGCGACGCCGTCGGCAAGGTTGTGGGCCGCGGTCTTGAGCCCTTCCTGGATTTTGGGAGACGCGGTATCCAGCCCCTGCTGCAAACGGGGAACTGCCCAGTCCACTGCTGCTTCTACGCGGGGGGCGGCCCAATCCTTGGCATTCTCTACTGCGCTGTTCACTGACTGCTCAAGGTCACGGGCAATACGATCCGATTTCTTCACAACTACCTCCCAATTAATGTGACGGTTCTGTTGTTAGCCTACGTGGATTGGCCCCCACCGGCTATTCTCCCCGCGGAATTCCGGCCGATTTCACCCAGCGCGGAACTGCAGTTCCAGCCGCCTCCGCGTTGACCCGCCGTGGAAGAATGGGCTTTATGACTGCCATCGCAACTGCAAAAGCAACCATTCACACCAGCCTCGGCGACATCGTCGTGAACCTCTTCGGCAACCACGCGCCCAAGACGGTCAAGAATTTCGTCGGCCTCGCCACAGGCGAGCAGGCCTGGACCCACCCGGAGACCGGCGAGGACAAGACGGGAACGCCGCTGTACGACGGCACCATCTTCCACCGCATCATCAAGGATTTCATGATCCAGGCCGGCGATCCCCTGGGCCGCGGCGTGGGCGGACCGGGCTACAAGTTCGACGACGAGATCCACCCTGAGCTCAGCTTCAACCAGCCGTACAAACTGGCCATGGCCAACGCCGGCATCCAGATGGGCAAGGGCACCAACGGCTCGCAATTCTTTATCACCACCATCCCCACGGACTGGCTGCAGGGCAAGCACAGCATCTTTGGCGAGGTGGCCGACGACGAATCCAAGAAGGTCGTCGACGCCATCGAAGGCGTCCGCACCGGCATGGGCGACCGTCCGGTTGAGGATGTCACCATCAACAGCATCGACATCGAACAGCTTTAATTCCCTCGCATGAGTTACGGAATCCCGTCGGCGGAGCCGTCCGCACAGGTCCCGGTCTGCCCCAGGCACCCGGACCGGCCCTCCTACGTGCGCTGCCAGCGCTGCGGGCGTCCAGCCTGCCCGGACTGCCAGCGGGCGGCCGCCGTCGGGTTCCAGTGCGTTGACTGTGTCAACGAAACAAAACGCACGACGCCGGGAGTCCGGACCGTCTACGGCGGCGCCGTGGCAACGGGCAGGCCACTGGTGACCTTCGGCATCATCGCGGTCTGTGCGCTGATGTACGTCCTGCAATGGGTGATACCCGGCGGCGCCGTCTACGAACAGTTCGCCTACAACAACGTGTTCGCCACGCCTGAATACGGCGTTTTCGAACCGTGGCGCATGCTGACCGCGGCTTTCCTCCATTCGCCCGATTCCATCCTGCACATCGTGCTGAACATGTACACGCTGTGGATCTTCGGGCAGGCCCTCGAACCACTGTTGGGACGGGTGCGTTTCCTTGCCCTCTACCTGATTTCCGCCGTCGGCGGCTCGGTGGGCTATCTGCTGCTCAACCCGCTTCTCGTTCCCGGTCAGCAGCTTGCTGGAGTGGTGGGCGCCTCCGGTGCCATCTTCGGGCTTTTCGGGGCAATGCTCCTGGTCCAGCGGCACCGTGGCGGCGACACCCGACAGCTGTGGGTACTGATCGCCATCAATGGTGTGATCGGGTTCCTCATTCCGCAGATCGCCTGGCAGGCGCATCTGGGCGGACTTATCACTGGCGGGCTCTGTGCAGCCGTGATCGCCTACACTCCGCGAGGTCCGCGGCAGGGCTTGGTGCAGGCCGCCGGCCTGGTAGCCGTTGCGGCACTGCTCATCGTCGTGAGCTGGGTCCGGGTCACCGCCGGCTGAGTACTCGATGCCCTGATGGACCACCCTGGGCGGGCAGGCCGCGCTGTCCTCGGTCATGGCCTGAACCTGCCACTGGCAACCGGTCCGTTCGGCTTATGGAGCCGGGGCCCAGGGTTGCACATGCACTCGTATTCAGACCGTGCCGGGATTTGTGGCTTTACCGTCGAGCCATAATTGGTCGGAAGGGTCACTGTGGGTACCGCCGGACCCGACATGCTTGTCATCGATTTTTGGGCCGTTTTTGATGACGTGGACGAGTGCCATCCCATGGCCCCGTCCCAGTCCGTAGTCCTGTTTCAACCAGTCAGTGATCGTTCCCGCTTTTGTGGCGGGATCATGATAACCCCGCTCGCGGGCCAGGTTGACCAGCTCCCGTGGAGTGAGCCCGGTCTTGTCTTCTATCTTGTCGAGGTAAGCCTGGAATGACATTGTGGTTTCCTTTCGGTTCTCAGTTTGTTGTCTGCCCATTCGCCGAGGGTCGGTCCGCCCCCGGTGGATACTTCCATTCCTGGATGATATGCGGTGAGGCGTGCATACACATCAGGACGAGCTTTGAGGCCCCGCCATTTTCGAAGCGGTGCCAGATCCCAGGTGCCACCACGATGGTGCCGCCGCTACCGGCGGTGCAGTCTGTGTCATCAAGGGTGAATCGGACTGTCCCTTCAAGGACCGTCCACGTTTCGCTATAGGGGTGCCGGTGCAGGTCCGGTCCTTCGCCGGGATTGTTGGTCACCAGGAAGAAGGAGATGCCGGACCCGTAGGTCTGACCTTCAAAACGCAAGGTATCGCTGCCGGCGATACGGAGACTGGCCGATCCAACAACAGATGGTGGTGACGCTGTCCCTGTTTCGATGAATGTGCTCCTTTGACTGGTTCGCGACGGAGATTCCGTGAGAACGGTCTGCGAAAAGACTCTGCCGTGCGCTGTGTCAGCCCACCCTAAGCGTCCCTCCGAATTCATCTCCGGGACACAAGCATCCCAGACGCGCGGAATTGAACAAGGTCGGCGCGGCCAAAACAAAGTTATCCACAGGGGATATCCACATTGTTGGTAACTTACACTGCTGTAGTTCGATAACTTCTATGAACGCAGCCCACTGGCGGCGGGCTCCGTCCAGGAAAGCCACGGTTGATTTTCCACAATTGTGGATAACACCTGGGGATGCCCCTGTGGTTAAGTGGATAATTCCCGGATTTTGGGGCCGCCTGTGGACATCGACGCGCCTTCCGCCCCGCCTAGCACTGCACGCTGATGCTTAGCGCAGGATTTCCACAGGTTATTCACAGTGTTAATAACTTACAAACATGTAGTTCGGAATCGCGTGAAGCTGCGCTGGCACCGTCATCGGCGCCAGGTCCACCATCGTGTGGATTGTTGTCCACAACTGTGGATAACTTGTGGGTAGCGGAGTGTTAGCAAGTGGAAAACCCGGCCTGTTGGTTCGTGCTCATGGTCAGCGCCTGCATTGGCTACCACGCCTTGGCTCAGGTCCTTGAGAACCTACAGCCGGCTTACACAGGAGCAGCACAGGAAACGCTTAAGTCCCTCATATTCTGTGGAGCCAGCGTTGGACCATGATGATCACAGACCAGGTCACAGGGCACAGGCTGCGCCACATCGCGCCTGGTATTCCCGTGCCGCTCCCCGCTCTGCGTCGCTCCCGGGTGGACACGCGGTCGGCCACGCCCGTGCTGGACGTGACGATCCCGGTGTTCAACGAGGAGAAGGATTTGGAGGAATGCCTGCGCCGGCTTCACGGCTACCTCCAGGAGTACTTCCCGCATCCGTTCCGGATTACCGTGGCGGACAACGCGAGCACGGATGGGACCCTGACCATCGCAGAGCGGGTAGCACGTGAGGTTCCGGAGGTCGCCGTGGTCCATTTGGCTGAGAAGGGCCGGGGAAACGCTCTGCGAAGGGTCTGGCTTGCGTCCGACGCACCAGTGCTGGCCTACATGGACGTGGACCTGTCCACGGATCTGGCGGCCCTGGCGCCCTTGCTGGCCCCGTTGATCTCCGGCCATTCGGACCTTGCCATCGGCACGCGGCTCACACGCTCGTCCCGCGTCATCCGGAGGCCCAAGCGCGAATTCATTTCACGCAGCTACAACCTCCTGCTGCGCTCCGTCATGGGCGCCCGTTTTACGGACGCGCAGTGCGGCTTCAAGGCCATCCGCGCGGACGTAGCACGCCGAATCCTTCCCTACACACAGGACAACGAGTGGTTCTTCGATACTGAACTGCTGGTACTCGCCGAGCGCTGCGGCCTGCGCGTCCACGAAGTCCCGGTGGACTGGATCGATGACCCCGACTCCAGCGTCGACATTGTCCAGACCGCCCTCGCGGACTTGCGCGGCATGGCACGCCTGACCGGGGATCTGGTCTCCGGACGCATCCCGGTCCCCGAACTCCGGGCCGCCCTTGCCCGTGGGCCGCTCCCTGCGGGCGCCCGCGACACCGAGCAGAACCGCCGCAATAGCCTCCTCGGCCAACTCGTCCGGTTCGGCACGATCGGCATCGTCTCCACGCTGGCGTATCTGCTGCTGTTCCTGGCCTGCCGCGGCTTCATGGACCCCCAGCTGGCCAACTTCCTCGCCCTCCTGTCCACCGCCGTCGCCAACACTGCAGCCAACCGGCGCTTCACCTTCGGAATCCAGGGCGGCAGCTACGCTGCCCGGCACCACTTCGAAGGGCTGATTGTCTTCGGGCTGGGTCTCGGGCTCACGTCAGCTGCGCTTGCCCTCGTGCACAGTACGACGACGCCGGGCCGCTGGGCCGAACTGGCCACTGTCACGGCGGCCAACCTCGCCGCTACCGCGCTGAAATTCCTGCTCTTCCGGCTGTGGGTGTTCCGCCACCCGAGGCCGCCCGCTGTCCCCGACGGCCGCGCCCCGAAAAGCGGCCCCGCTGAGTTCGCTTCCACCATCGCTTCTACCGAACCACCCACCACAGCGACCCTGTCGCCCCTGACCGACAAGGCCATCTCATGACCTCCACCTTGAACCCCGGCCAGAACCTGCAGGACCCGGAACAGGGCAGCACATCCCAGGGAACCTTGAAACGAACCGCTTCCGTGGCCGGCACACGGCACGGATTCACGGCCGCTGCGGCGGCGCATTCGCACGGGGTCCGGGCAGCGCACACCCTCCGGGGCGGTTGGTCCAGGCTGCACAGCCGGGGATGGAAGGGTCTCGCTTTCGGTGACCAGCCGCGCTGGGTCCGCCCGTCCGCCGCGGGCCTCCTGGTGGCCACAGCGTTCCTCTACCTTTGGAACCTTGCCGCCAGCGGCTATGCCAATAGCTTCTACGCGGCGGCCATCCAGGCCGGCACCAAGGACTGGACCGCCCTGCTCTTCGGCTCGTTGGATGCCGGCAACGCCATTACCGTCGACAAACCCCCGGCCGCGCTGTGGATTCCAGCCCTCGCCGGCCGGGTCTTCGGCTTCTCGGCCACCAGCATGCTGGTGCCCGAGGCCCTCATGGGTGTGGCCGCCGTCGGAGTCCTGTACCTCACTGTGAAGCGGGTCTCCGGGCCGGCCGCCGGTTTGCTGGCTGGCGGCGCCCTGGCGCTGACACCGGTGGCGGCGCTGATGTTCCGCTTCAACAATCCCGACGCCATGCTCACGCTTTGCCTGGTGCTGGCCGCTTACCTCACCACGCGCGCCATCGAGAAGGCCGGCTGGAAATGGCTGGCCGCCGCCGGCGTGGTGGTGGGCCTGGCGTTCCTGAGCAAGATGCTGCAGGGTTTCCTGATTGTGCCCGGCCTGGCCTTGGCCTATCTGTGGGCAGCTCCCACAACCCTCGGCAAGCGGTTCGTTCACCTGCTGGGCGCCGCGGCCGGGATCCTGGTGGTGGCCGGCAGCTACATTGCCCTATTCCAGCTCACTCCCGCGTCTGCCCGGCCGTACATGGCCGGGTCCGAGGGAAACAGTTTCCTGGAGCTGACCTTCGGGTACAACGGCCTGGGCCGCATCACCGGTTCCGGCGAAGGCGGTGCCGGCGGCGGTATGCCCGGAGGAGGCGCTGGCGGGGGGATAGCCGGCGGCAACGCCGGGTTCGGCGGCCAGGCTGGAATCGGCCGCCTGTTCGGTACCAGCTTCGGAAGTGAAGTCTCCTGGCTGCTCCCCGCGTCGCTGCTCCTGCTCGCGGCCGGACTGTGGTTCACGCGCCGGGAGGTCCGCAGCTCGGCCAGGCGGGCCGCCTTCATCCTGTGGGGCGGCTGGCTCCTCGTCACGGCCGCGATCTTCAGCTTCATGGGCGGCATTGTGCACCCGTACTACACAGTGGCCCTGGCCCCCAGCATTGCGGCCATCGTCGGAATCGGCGGGGCCGAGCTCTGGCGCCGCCGGAGCCATTGGCCAGCCAGGATCGTACTGGCCGCCGCCGTACTCGGGACCGGGCTCTGGTCCGCAGTGTTGCTGGGCAGGGACGCATCCTGGCTGCCGTGGATCCGGATAGCTGTCGTGGTCCTTTCCGTCCTCGCCACGACGGCGGTGCTGCTCAGGGCAGATCGGCTTCGGCTCGGCGCCGGCCGGCTCCGGCGCACGGCCGCCGCGGCGGTCGTCGTCGTGTCACTGCTGGCAGGCGGCCTGGGCGCTGCTGCGTGGACGCTGGCGACGGCCGCGACAGCGCACTCGGGTTCCATCCCGACGTCGGGCCCGTCCGGTTCGGCGATGGGCGGCTTCGGCGGAGTCGGTGCTGGCAACCCGGCAGCCCGCGGCGGCCGCACCGCTGACGGCGCGAGGAGCGGCGGCACGCCGGGTGCCACGGGACCCGGTGCCCGCACGGACGCCAGCCGTGGCACCGCTGACGGGAGTGCGGCGCCCCAGGCGTCAGGCGGCATGGCCGGACCCGGCGGCATGGGCGGTGAAAGCGCTAACAACAGCGAACTCAATGCACTGCTCACTTCCAGCGGCACCAAGTGGTCAGCCATTGTCTCCGGCGCCACCCAGGCGGCCAATCTGGAACTCGCCACCGGGACCAGCGTGATCGCGCTGGGCGGCTGGAACGGCGGCGATCCCTATCCCACCCTGGCCCAGTTCGAGGAGATGGTGGCCAATGGGCAGATCGGATACTTCATTGCCGGCGGCAGTATGGGTGGCGGGGATATGGGTGGGGGCCGTGGAAGCAACTCCGAGGTCGCAGCGTGGGTCGCAGCCAACTTCACGGCCCAGACCGTCGGCAACACCACCGTTTACAAGTTGAGCCACTAGCAGCCATGTCAGCGTTTGCCATTTCCGGGCGGGACTCAACAGTGCAAAGCCAGCCGGAGCAGGGCACCGGGCAGGGTTCCGCTGTTGGGCGGCTGGGAGCCATTAGGCACCGGCTGGAGCTGGGCGCCGTACTCCTGGCCACTACGGCCCTGTACCTGTGGAACCTGGGTGCTTCCGGCTGGGCCAATCCGTTCTATTCGGCTGCGGCGCAGGCAGGCTCACAGGATTGGACCGCGTGGTTCTTCGGCTCCTCGGATGCCGCCAACTCCATCACGGTGGACAAGCCGCCCGCGTCCCTCTGGATCATGGGGTTGTCGGTGCGGCTGTTCGGACTGAACGCGTGGAGCATCCTTGTCCCTGAGGCCCTGATGGGCGTTGCCACTGCCTGGATCCTGTACCTCGCCGTGCGCCGGGCGGCGGCACCCGCCACAAGGAACAGCACGCTTGCCCACAGGGCGGGCCTCGTGGCAGCCGCCGTGCTGGCCGTTACGCCAGTGGCTACGCTCATGTTCCGTTTCAACAACCCGGACGCCCTACTGGTCCTTCTCATGACAGCTGCCGCCTACGGCGTGATCCGGTCCATCCAGGAAGATCGGCTGCGGTGGCTCCTTCTGGCGGGCGTTTTCATCGGTCTTGGCTTTCTGGCGAAGCAGCTGCAGGTCCTTCTAGTGGTCCCCGGATTCGCGTTCGCCTACCTGCTGGCCGCCAGGCCCGGGCTGGGCCGCCGGCTGCTGCACCTGCTCACTGCCGGTGCCGCCGTCGTTGTCTCTGCCGGCTGGTGGCCGGCGGTCGTCGAGCTGACCCCTGCGGCGCTGCGGCCCTATATCGGCGGCTCGCAGAACAACTCGATCCTGGAGCTGACTCTTGGCTACAACGGGCTGGGCCGGCTGAACGGCGACGAGACCGGAAGCGTTGGAGGCAACAATGGCTGGGGCACGCCGGGCCTTTTCCGGATGTTCAACAGTGAGTTCGGCGGGCAGATTGCGTGGCTGATCCCGTCGGCGCTGGTGTTGGGGGCAGCCCTGCTGTGGATCGGCCGGCAGGCAGTGCGCACGGATGGCGTCCGGGCATCGGTGGTGGTCTGGGGTTGCTGGGTGCTGCTGACCGCGCTGACCTTCAGCTTCATGGCGGGCATCATCCATCCGTACTACGCGGTGGCCCTGGCGCCGGGCATCTCCGGTCTCACCGGACTTGGAGCGGCCCTGCTGTGGGAGCGGCGCTCACAGACCGTCGCGGCCCTTTTCCTGGCCGCTGCCGTGACAGCCGCCGGTCTCACGGCCTACGGGCTGCTTGGGCAAACACCGACCTTCATGCCTTGGCTAAGGTGGGTGGTCCTGGCGTTGTCCTTGCTGGCGTCCGTTCTGGTGGCGGTGGCTTCCCGCACCGGCATCAAATCTCTGTGGCGTGTGACGGCGGCACTCGCCGTCGCCGCCTCCCTCGCCGGACCCCTGGCGTACTCGCTGTCCACTGCGGCCACGACGCACAGCGGCGCCATCGTCAGTGCAGGCCCCTCGGCAGCTCTTGTCCCGGGCGGAACGGGCCGTGCGGGCTTCGGCAGGCTGCAGCAGAACGCGCCGCCTCCGAACCACCGGCAAAACACGCAGGGCAGTGGCTGGCAAGGGGCAGGCGGGATGGGCGGACTGCTGGGCGCCAGCACCCCCTCCGCCGGGTTGGTGACCGCGCTGAAGGCCGGTGCGGCCCGCTACACGTGGGCGGCAGCGGCGGTCGGCTCCAACAGCGCCGCCGGCTACCAACTGGCCACCGAACTGCCGGTCATGGCCGTGGGAGGCTTCAATGGAACCGATCCCTCACCCACACTGGAGCAGTTCCGGCAGCTCGTGGCCGAGGGTAAGATCCACTACTTCATCGCCGGCCAGATCATGAGCGGCGACAGCGGCTCGGAGGCCGCCACGGAAATCGCAGCCTGGGTGAAATCGGCCTTCGCACCCAGCACAATCGGCGGCACGACAGTCTACGATCTGTCACAGTAGAAGCTTCCCAGCCAGAAGGAACCCATGAGCGCCACCACCGAGCACATCTTCCTCGACAAGCAGCACCCAGCCATGTGGCGGGCCCTGAACGGCCTGGGACTCAAAGCCAGGGAGGCCGCCGATGCGGCCGGAATCGACCGGAAGACCGTTGAACTGCTCTATGTGCGGATCTCCCAGATCAACGGCTGCGCCTACTGCTTGGACATGCACGTGAGGGACGCCGTGGAAAGCGGTGAGACCCCGCAGCGCCTCGCCGTCCTGGCGGCCTGGCGCGACACGGCACTCTTCACTGACAAGGAGCGGGCTGCCCTTGCGCTGGCGGAAAACATTACGGAGTTGCCAGGCCACCCGACCCAGGACCACGAGGAGGGGTATGCGCGGGAACACCTCAGTGCGGATGAGTTTTCGGTTGTCAGCTGGCTGGCCATCACCATAAACGCCTTCAACCGCGTGTCCATCACCAGCCACCATCCGGTCCGCCGCGACCGGTAACCGCCTAAGGCCGGGTACTGACACTGAGGGACGAAGGACATTATCCACAGGAAATCCACACTGTTAATATCGGGCTCCGGGTAGTCTCTTTTTGATCGAAGGGCGTTCCGCGGCACCGGGGCAGTCCTGGCCTTCCCGGGAGTGAGCAGTTATGCACAATTGTGGACAACTTTTCCAACAGCTGGGGAGAACTTTCTCGCAAGCTAACCCTCGGTTGCGGGCCACACCCCTGATGAGCCGCGCCGGTGGCTGTCCACCAGATGCGTGTCGATCATGCCGATGGCCTCCATGAGCGCGAACATGGTGGTGGGTCCCACAAAGGAGAACCCCTCTTTCCTCAGGGCTTTGGACAGAGCCACCGACTCCGGGGACTGCGTGGGGACATCTGCGTGGGTTACGGGCTGCGGCGTTGCCATTGGCTGAAACTGCCACACGAACTCCACCAGGCCGCCTTTGTCCCGCAGCGCTACAGTTGCCCGCGCGTTGGCGATCGCCGCGCGAATCTTGAGCCGGTTGCGGATGATGCCGGGATCCTGGAGCAGGCGCTCCACGTCTGCCTCGGTAAAAGCGGCGACGGCGTCAGGCTGGAAGTCGTGGAACGCCGCCTGGAAGGACGGGCGCTTGCGCAGGATGGTGGCCCAGGACAGTCCGGCCTGGAAGCCTTCCAGGCTGATGCGTTCGTAGAGGCCTTGCTCATCCCGGACAGGAAGGCCCCACTCGGTGTCGTAGTACTCACGCAGGAGCGGATCAACAGACGCCCACGGCGGGCGGGCCAGTCCGTCGTCGCCTACAATCGTGCCGTCACCGCCGGGGGTCATACGCCGCCGCTAGGAACGCCAGCGGGTGGTCATCAGGAAGCCGATGATGGCAATGCCGAAACCGGCCACGATGTTCCATGACTCCCAGGCCCGGACGGGAAGCTGGCCTTCGCTGATGTAGAAAGTGATGATCCAGAGAAGGCCGAGGATCATCAGGCCGAACATTACGGGCTTGAACCAGATGGGATTTGGCTTGTATGCCTGCGTAGCCGAACCTGGCTGGGCGGCGCTGGAAGTCTTCTTGCGTGGCTTTGACTCGGGCACGTGCTCTCCTTGGCGGGCTGAGGCAAGCTCGGCGACCCGGGCTTGATATCCTGCAAGAAGGAAATTGCCAGCGGTCTGCGCGATCTTGGTCAAATCTGGATTCTTACTAGCAGCCAATTCTAGCCGTAGTTACAGGGCCTACCAACGCCCATGGCCCGCCCCGGAGGAGAACGCGTGGTATTGCAGGAGAAGGCGAGGTCCGCCGCTGCGCCGGCTCCCGGCGTCGTCATTCTGCGCGGGACCGTTCAGGTACTGGGCGAGCTGCTCATCACCGCGGGTATCGTGCTGCTGCTTTTTGTAGCCTGGCAGCTGTGGTGGACCAACGTGGAATCGGACGCCAAGCAGAGCCAGGTCATCAAAGAATTCGCCCAGGGCTTCGGCGGCGCGCCACCAGCCACTCCAGACCCGGCAGGCACACCTGCCGCTCCTGTGGACTACGGCGCCCCGGCGGTTACCGCAGCGCCAGGGCACGGCGGCACCATCGGCATCATGTACATTCCGCGGTTCGGCGGAAATTACACCCGGCCCATCGTCCAGGGGACCAGCGGGGATGTGCTGGACACGCTGGGACTGGGCCACTACAGCACCACGGCCATGCCTGGAGCCGTGGGGAACTTCGCCGTTGCCGGCCACCGGCAGACTCATGGCGCTGTCCTGGACAATATCCACCTTCTGGTCCCGGGCGACAAAATCTACGTCCAGACCAAGGACGGCTACTACATCTACGTCTTCCGGAACAACCAAATAGTGTTGCCGTCCAGGACCGATGTGCTGGAGCCCGTCCCCACCCGACCGGGCGTCACTCCCACGGAGAGCTTTCTCACCATGACCAGCTGCAATCCCCGCTTCGGTTCGCAGGAACGCATCATCGCCTACGCGCTGCTGGAGAGTTGGCGGCCTGCCTCCGCGGGACCGCCGGCTGAAATTGCCGCCCAGGTTGCCGCAGCGATTGGGAAAGGCTGACCATGTACGGCTGGATCTTCCGCCACCTTCCGGGCCCCCTCTGGCTCCGCATCCTCACCTCGCTGGTGCTGATAGCCGCGGCGCTGGTATTGATGGTTCAGTTCCTTTTCCCCTGGATGTCCCAGTTCACCCAATTCACCGACTCAACGATTGGTTCCATAAGTCAGCCATGACCACAACTAAGATCCTCGTCATAGACAACTACGACAGCTTTGTCTATACCCTGGTGGGCTACCTCCAGGAGCTCGGCGCCGAGACCACCGTGGTGCGCAATGACGACGTGACGCTCGCTGAGGCCATCGAGATGGCCGGCACCCGCGATGGCATCCTCATCTCACCCGGTCCGGGTAACCCCGCGGAGGCCGGCGTGTGCATCGAACTGATCAAGTGGTGCGGCGGGAACAACAAGCCGATGTTCGGTGTCTGCCTGGGCCACCAGGCACTGGCCGAGGCCTATGGCGGCAAAGTGACCCACGCCCCGGAGCTGATGCACGGCAAAACGTCGCTGGTGGAGCACAGCGGCACCAGCGTTTTTGTCGGCCTCCCCTCCCCCGTCACCGCCACCCGCTACCATTCGCTGGCGGCGGTCCGGGAGACAATCCCGGATGTCCTGGAGATCACGGCGGAAACGTCCTCCGGCGTGGTGATGGGCCTGCAGCACCGCACTGCGCCGTTGTGCGGCGTGCAGTTCCATCCGGAGTCCGTGTTGACCGAGGGCGGCTACCAGATGCTGGGTAACTGGCTGGAGTCGCTGGGGATGGCCGGAGCGGCTTCTCGGGCTGCCAAGCTGAGCCCGCTCATCCAGCACTGACGGCCGCATCCAGCACTGACGGCCGCCGGCGTTTCTCTGCGGGGATCTGCCCTGAGAGGCCCGTCTTTCCTCTTAGGAGCCGAGGAGCTTCTTGGTGGGAGTCGGCGTCGGGGTGGGAGACGGCGTTGGTGGTGGCGGCGGCTCCTTCGCCACCACAATGTTGATCGTCTTGCCCTGCTCGACGGCGGTGTTGACGGGGTCGCTCTGATCCGTCACCCTGCCCGCCTCCACTTGGGAGTTCTCTACTTCCTGGACGTTGGGCACCAGGCCCAGCTCCTTGAGCGCGGCCTCAGCTTCAGCCCGCGGGCGGCCACGGAGCTCAGGCATGGCCACCTTGCCGGTGGAAACCACGATCTCCACCGTGCTTCCGGGAACCACCATCTGCCCAGGCGCGGGACTGGTGGTGATTACTCTGCCCGAAGGCACGGTGGCACTGTTGGCCATGGTGGTTGACTGGGCACCCACCAGGCCGCTTTGGCGCAGGACATCGCGGGCGGCAGCCTCTGTCTGGCCGGGCAGGTTCTCCGGAATCTTGACCACGCTTGGGCCCTCGGAGATGTTCAGCACCACCTCGGAATTGGGATCCAGTGAGGCACCGGCTGCGGGATCCGTGCCGATGGCTGTCCCCTTGGGCACTGTTTCATGCTGCGTGCGTTTGATCTGCGGGCGCAGGTTGGCGCCATACAGCTCCTGCAGCGCCGCAGATTCCGTCATGGAGGCCACCGCCGGGATTTCCACCTTGGGAGCGGCAGGAGCCGGCCGGTTCACGATGGTGTAGACCCACAGTCCGCCACCGGTCAGGACCAGCAGGGTGAATATCACCAGAGTTGTGATCCAGGCACGACGCCGTGACTGCTGCCTCGGCGTCCGCTCACGTTCCGGCGGGAGGTCCAGGGGAAGTTCGTCCGCCTCCGAGGGCTCATACGCCGCAGCCGAGTGGGCAGGCAGCCTTTCTCCGACACCCACGGTATTGCCGGTCATGCGCAGCCTGCCGGTGGGCGCATCATCCAGGAAGCTGGCACCGGTAAAAGCGAACGCTTCCGTTGCGGGCGTGCGCTCCGGCGTCGGGACGTGGTCGTTCGGATCGGTAGGGGCTTCCGCAGCCGCCAGCTCCGGGACCGGTACGCCTGCCCGGGCGGCGCGCAGGGCACGCCGGAAAGCCGCGGCATCCTGGAAACGGTCCGCACGGTTTTTCTGGAGCGCCTTGGCCAGGACACTGTCCAAGGCCTCGGAAATCTCCGGATTCACGCTGCTGGCCGGTTCCGGAATTTCACGGACGTGCTGGTACGCGACAGACACAGGGCTGTCGCCCACGAACGGCGGACGGGCCGTAAGCATTTCGTAGAGCAGGCATGCGGCCGAATACAGGTCGCTGCGGGCATCGACGGTTTCACCCCGGGCCTGCTCAGGCGAGAGGTACTGCGCTGTTCCCACCACTGCCTGCGTCTGCGTCATGGTGGCCGAGGAATCCGCCATGGCCCGGGCAATCCCGAAGTCCATGACCTTCACCGAGTTGGACGCCTCACAGTACATCACGTTGGCTGGTTTGATGTCCCGGTGCACAATACCGGCCTTGTGGCTGTACTCAAGGGCTGAGAGGACGCCCAGGCAGAAATCGATCGCCTGGTCGATGCTGACTTCCTTGGCCCGGATAAGGTCCCGGAGGGTCTTGCCTTCGACGAACTCCATCACAATATAGGGCACCCGGACGCTGTCCTCCGAACCGTCAGGAACGGTGTGCTCGCCCGTGTCATAGATGGCCACGATGGATGGGTGGTTCAGCGCCGCAACGGACTGGGCCTCGCGCTTGAAGCGGGCCTGGAACTGCGGATCCCGGGCCATATCGGGGCGCAGCAGCTTGACGGCAACGGTGCGGCCCAGCCGGGCATCCACTCCCCGGTGAACGTCCGCCATGCCGCCACGGCCAATGAGACCGCCAAGTTCGTAGCGCCCGCTGAGGACACGCTGGTTATCCACCGGGAGGCTGTCCTCCCGGTGCGACGGGGTACGAGGCGAGTCATTCATAGGTAATCCTGGCGGCTATGGCTTGCAGGTTGGAGGTACCCCGGGCAGTTGGCCAGGGGTGCAGTCGGGAAGGGCGGACGTTGTTGGTGAGCTGGAAGGAGACGTCGGCGGAGCCGACGGCGTGCTCGGTGCGGGGATGGGTACGGCGTAGACGACGGTCACTTCCGACCCCTTGGGGACAGTTCCCGTGGGGTTGACCTGGAGCACTGTCCCGGCCGCTTCGGTGCTCTGCTGCGGAATCACCCTGACCGATAGCCCCATCGTTTCCAGGGTTGACTGGACCTGGCGGTAATCCTTGCCGAGATACGCCGCGGAAATGATGTTCACCGTGGTGGGTGTGGGTGCCGGCGTGGGTGTGGTGATGCTGGGAGTGGGAGTGGGCGACGCAGAGGTTGTTGTCGGGCTGGCGCTGGTGGACGGCGGGCTGCTTGCCGCCGAACTGCTGGTTGCGTCCTTGGAAGGGAAAAGGATGCCCTGCTGCGTGAGGAAGAAGCCCACCAGAGCGAACAAGACCAGCAAAATCAGGGCAATGAGGGGCCAGGTCCAGGGACTGCGGCCGCGGCGCTCGGGCTCATCAGCAGGTTCCTCGTCGTATGTTTGCTCGTCCTGGACCCAGCTGCGCTCAGCAGCCAGCGCGTCCGCGCGCGACAGCGTACTCCCGGCACCGGTGCCGGCGGCGTTGGCAGGCGCAGCACCTGCAGCCAGACCGGCTGCCGCACCCGCAGCTCCGGCGCCGAGCACGGGCAAGGCGGAGGTCGCCGTCGTCGAACTGTCGTTCCGATCGCCGATAACGCCCGTGGGCGCTGTGGGAACATCCACCGGAGCAGTGATGGGACCGGTGGTCGCCTCGAAAAGGAGCATCCCAGGGACGGCGGCGTGGGCAGCGTCGATGTCGCCGTGACGGATGGCCTCGGCGGCCTCGGAAAGCTTGATGGCGTTGGCTGGACGGTTCTTGGGATCCTTGGAAAGCATGGACATCAGGAGCGCACGGACAGGCTTGGCAAGCGTATCCGGCAGCGGTGGCGGCGCGTCGTTGACCTGGGCCAGGGCAATGGCAATCTGGGACTCGCCCGAGAATGGCCGGCGACCGGTAAGGCACTCGTAGCCGATCACGCCCAGGGAGTAGATATCCGAAGATCCTGTGGCGGTTTGGCCGGTTGCCTGTTCCGGAGCGAGGTACTGGGCGGTGCCCATCACCTGTCCCGTCTGCGTGAGCGGGACCTGGTCAGCCAGGCGGGCTATGCCGAAGTCGGTGACCTTGACGCGGCCATCCGGCATGATCAGCAGGTTGCCCGGCTTGATGTCGCGATGTACCAGACCCTGGGCATGGGCGACCGACAGGGCGCGGGCTGTCTGGGCGATCATGGAGAGCGTACGGTCCGGCGACAGCACCTGCTCATGCTCAATGATGCTGCTCAGCGGCTGGCCGGGGACCAGTTCCATCACCAGGTACGCCGAACCTTCTTCCTCGCCATAGTCAAAGACATTGGCGATGCCCACGTGGTTCAGCAGCGCAGTGTGACGGGCCTCGGCGCGGAACCGCTGGAGGAAACCGGGATCGCCGGTGTATTCCTCTTTCAGCACCTTGATGGCGACGATCCTGCCCAGGATGAGGTCCTTGGCTTTCCAGACCTCTCCCATACCGCCGATCGCAATCCGCGTGGTCAGCTGGAATCTGCCGCCGAGGGTGATTCCCGTTGTAGGCCTCACTTATTCAACACCGCCTCAAAAATCTTCTTTGCGTTCGGACTGGTTAGCTTTGCGCCGGTGGTGATGTCCACGCCCTCCATGACGATGGTGACACCCACCTGCGGGTTGTTTGCCGGGGCGAACCCGGTGAACCACGAGTTATTCAGGCCGTTGCCCAGTTCTGCAGTGCCGGTCTTGCCGGCCACCTGGACACCAGGAACGGCTGCGCTGCGGGCGATTCCTTCTGTCACCACACTGGTCATCCATTCGGTTATCTGCCTGGCGATTTCCGGGGTGGTGGAGGTGCGGAGGGCCTTCGGATCGGGTTCGTCGATCACCCGGAGATCAGGGGAGCGTACCGTCTTGACCAGGTTGGGGCTCATCTGGACGCCGCCGTTGGCGATGGCCGCCGTCATAAGGGCAATCTGCAGAGGCGTGGCGCGGACGTCCCGCTGGCCGATGGCCGACTGGGCCAGGCCCGCCGCGTCCAGGTCTGTGGGGAACACGCTCGTGGCATAGCCCAGGCGCAGCTGGTCGCCCATGCCCTGGTCGAAGCCAAACTTTTTGGCCTGATCTGCAATGGCCTCCTGGCCGAGATCGCGGGCAATGGTGGCGAACGGTGTGTTGCAGGACTGCTGCAGCGCGAACGCGAAGGTAGCCGTACTCCGGGTATAGCAGTTGCCGCCGGCATAGTTGGGGAGCTTGTACTGGATCCCGGGGAATGACATTTCCGCCGGATTGTCCAGCACACTGTCCTTGTTGTACTTGCCGGAGTTCAGCGCCGCGGCGGTGTCCACGAGTTTGAATACGGAGCCGGGCGCGAGCAGCTCCCCGCTGGGGCCGCTCACGTTCTGGTTCAGGTTGATGCCGGGGATCTTATTCAGCTCGGAATAGTTGGCGGCTTCCGCGGCGGTGTCCTGGGTGGCGATGAGGTTGGGGTTGTAGGACGGCTTGGACACCATGGCCAGGATGGCGCCGGTCTTGGGGTTGGTGACCACAATCGAGCCGCGCTGGCCGTCCGGGATGAGGTCGTAGGCCAACTTCTGGAGTTCGGGATCGATGGTGAGTTCCACCGACGCGCCCTTGGGCTGGTTGCCCAGGAACAGCTGGCCGACGCGGTCAAGGAACAGCTGGTCCGAACTGCCCGCAAGCTGTTCATTCATGGTCTGTTCCAGCCCGGTGGCACCGAAGCTCTGGGAGAAGTAGCCCGTAATCCCGGCGTAGAGCTCGGGCTGCGTGTACGTCCTCTGGAACTTGCACTGTTCCGAACCTTCGACCGACTCGGCCACGGGCGCGCCGCCCACGATGATGGCTCCGCGGTCGTTGCAGTAATCCTGCAGCATGGCGCGCTTGTTCCATGCGTTGGCTTTGAGGTCGTCGGCGCCTACTACCTGGACGTAGCTGAGCGCACCGAAGATCAGCGCGAACATGGCGATCGCTGCGACCCATGAATTTCTGATGGCCTGGTTCACAGGTGCTTCACCGCCTCGGTAGGTGTGTCAATGCCGTTGGCTTCTACCCCGGCGGCAGGCGGCAACGGCGTGGTGTCCACGGGCCCGCGGGCCGCGTGCGAAATCATCAGCAGCAGGCCCACGATGATCCAGTTTGCCAGCAGGGATGAACCACCGGCCGCCAGGAACGGCGTTGTCAGTCCGGTCAGGGGAATAAGCCGGGTGACGCCACCGATGACCACAAAACACTGCAGGGCGATGGCGAAGGACAGGCCGCAGGCCAGGAGCTTGCCGAAGGCATCCCGTGTGCCCAGGGCGGCCCTGAAGCCGCGGGTGAACAGCAGCAGGAACATCATGACGATGGCAAACAGACCGACCAGCCCCAGCTCTTCGCCGAACGAGGCAATGATCATGTCGCTGTTGGAGAAAGGCACAAGGTTGGGGCGGCCCTGGCCCAGGCCGGTGCCCACGAGGCCACCGTTGGCCATGCCGAACAGCCCCTCCACTATCTGGAAGCTGCCGCCGTACTGGCGCCCATAGACCTCGTCCGTGAAGGCATTCAGCCAACCGTCGATGCGCAGTCCCACGTGGGAGAACACCCTGGAGGCAACGAAGCCACCCCCCAGGAGGAGGCCCACACCGATCACCACCCAGCTGATGCGGCTGGTTGCCACGTAGATCATCACGATGAAGAGGCCAAAGAACAGGACCGAAGAACCGAGGTCCCGCTGGAAGATCAGCACGCCGATGCTGACCAGCCACGCGGTAATCATGGGGCCCATGTCCTTGAACCGGGGGAACTGCAGCGGACCGATCTTCCGTCCTGCCAGCAGGATGAGGTCCCGGTTGGAGGACAGATACCCGGCAAAGAAAATCGCCAGAGTGATCTTGGCGACTTCGCCCGGCTGGAACGTCATGGGCCCCAACTGGATCCACACTTTCGCGCCGAGGATTTCGCCGGCGGAGATTCCGGGGATCAGCGGCAATACAAGCAGGAGTGCGCTGGCTGCGAGGGAGATGTAGGTGAAGCGGCGGAGTATCCGGTGGTCCTTCAGGAACCAGATCACGGCGATGGCCACTGCCATGGCGATCACAGTCCACCGCAGCTGGTTGTTCCCGGTGTCATCCCCGGGCGCATCCAATCGGTGGATCATGGCCAGCCCCAAGCCGTTCAGGGCGACCACGAGCGGAAGTATTACCGGATCGGCGTACTTCGCGCGGATACGCAGCACCGCGTGGAATGCGAGGGACGCGGCTGCCAGCAGGCTCGACTGGAACCAGAAGTCCGCGTCAAAGGCCTTCTCCTGGTCCACTCCCACCAGCATGTTGGCGCCGATATCCACAGCCAGGGCAAGCAGCAGCAGCACCAGCTCAATGTTCCGCCGTGGTTTGGGTATGGTGCTGAGCTGGCTCATGGGCGCGCCTCGCAGGTGACGGAAGTGGGACTTGGTGAGGGGATGGGGGCTGCCGGCGGCGCAGCCGGGTCAACCGGTGCCGGCGAGGGGGCCGGGTCCACCGGTGCCGGCGCAGGCGCCGGTGTAGCTGTGGCCGTTGTCGCGCCAGGGGTTGGAGAAGGCGTCAGGCACTCGTCCGCCGGGGACGTCGTACCCGTGCGCTCCAGGTTCTTAACGATCCGCTGGGCGTCGTAAAGGTCACGGGCCGGCACTGTCTGCCGGACACGCTGCTGGGAGAACTGGGGAAGTGAATCCATTCGGATTTCTGTCACGGCCTCCAGGCTTGAGAGCTGGATGGGGCCCAGGCGCTGGGAGACACCGTTGTAGATGGCAACCCGGGAATCGAATTCGCCCACGTAGTAGCGGGTCTGTGTCCAGGCGTAACCAAGCCAGAGGCCCACGGTGAGGACAACCAGCACGGACGCGGCGATGGACCAGGTGACCCAGCGGCGGGGCCTGGGCTCTCCCAGCGAGTCATCGGCGTCCGTGGGCGGCTGCTCGGCTTTGTGCGTGAGTACAGTGGCGGCCCGGCGGGCAACGGTGCGTCCGGCGATGGTGGGGATAGACCCTGACTCTGCTGCCGTGGCCGCCGCGCCCACCAGTTCGTGCGGACGTGAGGCCAGCTCCTGCCGCAGGACTTCGGCTGAAAGGTGCTCGCCCAGATGCGGATCGGTGGACGACGACGGTTCGTCAGCGCTGGTATCTGGCGTATTTGATGCTGGAGGAGCGGATCCATCGCCGGAAGACGGAGGGGCTTCGGGACGTGCTGGTTCGCCGTGGGCGGCTCCGGCGGCCGAACCCTTGGCCGGTGAATCCCCTTTCTGCACAGCAGGGGCCTCTTCGGCCGCTTCGGCGGGGTTTGTGGCCCCGGCCGGCGCTGCTGCAGCCGCCGGCTGCGCAGCGGCTCCCGCTGCGGGAGGTCCAGCCGCAGCCCCGGTAACCAGCGGGGATTGAACGAGGTCGACGGCGGCGGTATTGACGTCGTCGCGCGTTTCCTCCACGATCTCCAGCATCACCACGGTGACGTTGTCCGGAGAGCCGGCCTCCAGTGTCAGGTCAACAAGGGTTTCAACGCATTCGCGCAGGTCCTTCGTCTCACGGACTGTCCTCTCCACGACATGCCCGGCGACGTAGTTGAGTCCGTCCGAGCACAGCAGCCAACGTTCGCCGGGCTTGACGTCCAAGGCATCGAGGTCCAGTTCCGGGCTGGCATCAACGTCTCCGAGGACGCGCATCAGGACGTTTTTGTGCGGGTGGCTTTCGGCATCTTCGGGGCGGAGCCGGCCTTCATCGATGAGGCGCTGGACAAACGTGTGGTCCACGCTGACCTGCTCGAATACACCGTCGCGCAGGCGGTAGGCCCTGGAGTCACCAATGTGGGCAAAGTGCAGCTTGCCCTCGGCCAGCAGCAGGGCCGTGACGGTGGTGCCCATTCCGGCAAGCTTGGGGTTGATGTGCACCAGTTCGGACAGGAGCGAGTTGGCTGTCTGGATCTCATCGGCCAGGACAGTGGCGGCGTCGCCGTCGTAATCCCCGTGGTCAAGGTGGAGCATGTCCAGGACGGTGGCGGCAGAGGCCACGTCGCCGCCGGCGTGCCCACCCATGCCGTCAGCGACAACGGCCAGGTGGTGGCCCACGTAGGCAGAGTCGTCATTCTTGGCGCGGATGCGGCCCACATCGGAGCGCGCCGCATAGCGCATGATGAGAGGCCGCTCCACGGGCTTTGTCTCGTCTGCGGGAATTTCCGGGGCGGCCATGGCTATGGCCTCAATTCGATGACCGTCTTGCCGATTCTCACAGGAACGCCAAGCTCAACGGGCAGGGCCCGGGTAAGTTGCTGATCCGCCAGGTAGGTGCCATTCGTGGACCCCAGATCCTCGATGAACCAGCGGCTGCCCTGCGGGAAGAGCCTGGCGTGACGGCCGGAGGCATAATCGTCTTCCAGCACCAAGGTGGCTTCCTGGGCCCTGCCGAGCAGGATGGGGCTGGCTGCCAGCGGGATGGTGGTTCCTTTGAGGGGACCCTCCGTGACCACCAGTTGGTGGGCCTGCTGCTTCACGGGCTGTGGCGGTGCGGCCAGTTCAGGATTCTTGCGGACCTGGCGCGCCGTGGGAGTGCCGACGGCGGCCTTGCGGCCCACCATCAGATCCCGGCGCATGGCCGAAACGATGCTGAAGATAAGTACCCAGAGCAGAAGCAGGAAGCCAAAGCGCAGGGCGGTAATGGTCAGTTCGCTCATGGGCGGCCGCCAGTGTTGGCCGGAAGCAGGCGGAATATGATCTTTGTCCGTCCCATCGTGATGGTGGAGCCGTCAGTAAGTTCGGTGGATCCGGACACTTTGTGGCCGTTGACGTAGCTGCCGTTGGTGGAGCCCATGTCCACTGCGCTGGTCACGCCGTTTGCCGTGCGGATTTCGAGGTGGCGGCGTGATACGCCGGTATCGTCAACCAGGATGTCGGCCTCGGAGGACCGCCCAAGGACGATGGACGCGGCGTTGAGTGAGTACCGCTGGCCTTCGATGTCCAGAACGGGCTGCAGGCGGACGGGCTGGCGGCTGGGTGCGGCAGGCATATTGGGCAGCGGGGACGGCTTTCCGGGGGTACCCGTTGACTTCTCGGTGGAGGATTTGATCTCGAAGTCCCCGGCCCGCAGCTCTTCGGCCCGGCGGAATGAAATGCGTACGGAGCCCTGCAGGGTGTAACCCTGGCTGCGGACGTGGTTGATGACCACGTCACAGAGTTCCTCGGCCAGCGGTGTGCCCCAGTCCTGGGCCCTCTTGAAGTCGTCGTCGCTGAGATGAACGTCGAAGACATTGGGGGCCAGTGTGCGGCCAGCGGCGATGGTCAGTGCCTTGTTGTCCACTTCGCGACGGAGCCGGCTGGCGATCTCCACAGGCTCCACCTGTGCCTTCGAGCCAGTGGAGAAGACACCGCGGACGGCCTTTTCGATGCCGCGCTCGACCTTGTCCAGCAATCCCATGGTCCTTCTCCTCTCCCTCCGGCTCCGGGGCAGTTTTCGTTCCGGAACTCAATCAGCAACAGAGTCCACAGCACAGTGGCAAGCCTGCCGGCGGCAGGCACTACTACATCAGATACTACTGGGCAGGCCTGTGAAAGACCTTAATCAAGAACGGACGGGCGGCAGGAAAAGTTCAATCCGCGATGCCCGCGGACCGCATAATACCGGGCTTTTCCACGCTATCCCTCCAGCGTTCACCGGCTGCGGTCCGGGCCGCCCGGGCGGCGTGGACGGACGGTCCAAGGCTCAATTGGTGTTTTGCCGCCGGTGTCCGTTATGCTTGATCTCGCTGCTTTTACAGGGTTGCGGGTCCGGGAAACCGGCCGTAAATCATGGAAAAGAAGTTGCGCGCGAGTGGCGGAACGGCAGACGCGCTGGCTTCAGGTGCCAGTGTCCGAAAGGGCGTGGGGGTTCAAATCCCCCCTCGCGCACGCAATGTGAATCATAGGAACCCCGGTCTTCGGACTGGGGTTCCTTTGTCTTAACAGTCCGTATCCTGCGCTTAGCCGGAGTTGCGTGCGGAAGCTTTGATCCGGCGTCGTGAGTTGGCCAGATGGCTGCGCATGGCAGCCGCCGCGGAAGCTTCATCGCCGTCGGCGATGGCGGCGGAGATGGACCGGTGCTCGTGGACCACCTGGTCGAAGTGGTCACGGGCGTAATGCTCGACGCCGGTCATCAGGCGGGTGCGCGGCATAGCGATCATGGTCTGGCCCAGGGCAGCGAGGCAGTCGGAATAGAACGGGTTGCCTGAGGCAGCGGCGATGGCGCGGTGGAAATCGAAGTCGGACTTCATGGCGTGCGCCGGATGGTCCGCGCTGGCCGTGAATTCCTCCAGGGCTTTGTCCACCGCCCTGAGCTGGCGCTCGGTGTGGTTGCGTGCGGCCAAGGCGGCGGCTTCAGCCTCCACTCCCATCCGGAACTCCAGCAAATGGAGGCGGTCCTCCATGCTCACTAGGGGCCGGCTGCCGGGGGTTCCCTGCGGGCCGTCCGAGGGTGGCGTCAGCGCGAAGCTGCCGCGCCCGCGCTCGGTTTCCACAAGTCCCTCGGCCTGGAGGCGGGTAAGAGCGGACCTCACCACGGTTCGGCTCACGCCGAACTCGCCGATGAGCGTGTTTTCGCTGGGGAGTTTCTCCCCAGGCTGGATCACGCCGTCCACAATGCGCATGCGAAGATCGGCGGCGAGGTCCGCGGTCAGGTTCCGGCTCATGGCTTCAAGGTTACGCGCCGAATTCCACACTTTCGGTGGTCCAGGCGCGCGCCTGCTCGCTGAGGGATACGCCCAGGCCGGGACGGTCGGGAACGACCATCCGGCCGTTCTTGGTTTCGAGGCGTTCGTTGAACAGCGGATCCAGCCAGTCGAAGTGCTCAACCCAGGGCTCGCGCGGATAGGCGGCGGCGAGGTGGAGGTGGATTTCCATGGCGAAGTGCGGGGCCAGGCCCAGCCCGCGCTCGTCGGCCAGGGCGGCAAGGCGCAGGAACTGGGTGATGCCCCCGACGCGCGGGGCGTCCGGCTGGATGATGTCGCAGCCGTTGGCGTTGATCAGGCCTTTGTGCTCTGCCACGGAGGCCAGCATCTCGCCCGTGGCGATGGGGGTGTCCAGGACCTGCGCCAAGTGGGCATGTCCTTCAAAGTCGTAGGCGTCGAGGGGTTCCTCGATCCAGATGAGGTTGAACTCCTCCAACTGGCGGCCCATGCGCAGAGCCGTGGATCGGTCCCATTGCTGGTTGGCATCCACCATGAGGGGAACGTCCCAGCCGATGTGCTCGCGGATTCCGGCCACGCGGCGCAGGTCCTCCGCGGAATCGGGCAGGCCAACCTTGATCTTGATGCCGCCGATGCCTTCGTCCAGGAGGACGCTGGCGCGGGCTTTAACCTCGTCCAGGGAGGCGTTGAGGAAGCCGCCGGACGTGTTGTAAGTCCGCACCGAGTCGCGGTAGGAGCCCAGGAACTTGGCCAGCGGCAGGCCGGCGCGCTTGGCCTTGAGGTCATAGAGCGCGATATCGATCGCAGCCAGGGCCTGAGTGGCAACGCCTGAGCGCCCCACCGAGGCGCCAGCCCACAGCAGCTTCGTGTAGATCCTGCCGATGTCGTTGGGGTCCTCGCCGATGATGCCCTCGGCGACTTCCTTTGCGTGGGCGTACTGCGCCGGTCCGCCGGCCCGCTTGGAGTAGCTGAAGCCGATGCCGCTGTGGCCCAGTTCCGTGGTGATCTCGGCGAAGAGGAATACCACCTCCGTCATAGGCTTCTGCCGTCCGGTGAAGACCTTGGCATCGCTGATGGGGACGGCGAGGGGAAGTCTCGCCGTAGAGAGTTTTACGTGGCGGATGAAGTCTACGGTGCTCATGGGTGCTCCTCTAAGAAGGATGGCGGGCTATATCGCCCTCCTACTTAGAGTATAAGTACCAAACTTGTAACACAAGTCTGGAGATAAAGCTGCACCGCTTTCGCTATTCGGCCGAACCTGGGGAGCGCCTTTACGTTTGGTGGTGGTTTCGTTGGGGTTTTTGGCGGGGGTCCATGTGGGGTGGGGGGAGGTAGCAGGGGACACCTTTGTTGACTTGGATATGCCATTGACCCTTCTATAGTTGTCAAGCGCAGCATTGGCTCGGATTTGTCGCGTTGAGTGTTCGGTAGATCCGTTGGGCAAGGTAGCGTTTCAGGCTCCTGCGGATCTCTTTTTTGGTCCGTCCTCCTGCTAGTCGTTTCTCGACATATCGGATGGTCTCGGCGTCGAAAGTCATCCTGCTGAGGGCGATCAGGTGCAGGGCTCTGTTCAGGGTTCTGTCACCGCCCCGGTTGAGTCTGTGCCTGATGGTGTTGCCGGAAGATGCCGGGATCGGGTTGACTCCAGCCAGGGAAGTGAAGGCCGCTTCGGAGCGTATCCGTCCCTTGTGGGACCACGCGGTAAGGCAGATTGCGGCTGTGACCGGGCCGAAGCCGGTGTCCTGGAGTAATGGTGCCGCTTCGCTGATTTCGACTAGTTCGGTGATCTTAGAACTGTTGGTTTTGATGTCCGCGTCGAGGTCGCTGATTCGTTTGGCCAGCCGGACCGCTTCAGAGCGGGCAACGGACAGTGCCAGTGGTTCTTCCCGGTCACGCCACCGTGACACCTCGGCAATCTGGGATCCGGTCAAGGGTTTGCGCGTGTCTAGGCCAAGATCGTTGGCACGGAGCAGCGCGGTCAACGCGTTCACGGTCCTGGTACGTTCGGTGGTCATGGATTCCCGCCCGGTGACCAGAACCTGCAGGGCTGCGCGGACGCCTTCATTCAGCCGTGGCCGGCGCAGCTGCTGCTCATCCAGGGGCAGGACGGCCGCGGCGATCCGGTGCGCGTCCAACAGATCGGACTTGCCGACCCCGTGACGGGACCGGGCATCCATGCGCGCCGCTTCGGCAACCTCGTAACCGGCGCCGCCGACAGCACCGGCCAACAGTGCCCCGTAGGAGGCAGCGCCCTCGATCACCCACAAGGTGGCCAAGTCAGCGCCGGTGTGGCGCGCGACCCAGGCAATGGACCGGTTGATGCCTGCCCCGGTGGTGGGGAAGTCCCGGGTGGCGATCAGTTCACCGGTGCTTGCGTGGATGATGGCGTAGACATGGTTTTTGGCATGCGTGTCGACGCCAACGACAAACGGGTAGGAATGCGCAACGATAGTCATAGCGGTTCTGGCATCTTCCTCTATTCGCGGATGTGGTCATGGCCGTAAAGGGCCGGTACCAGTCCGGGTAGAGGTCACTTCGGAACAACACTGTGACGAGCCACGCCCCAAGGGGCGGACAACCTTCTGATCAAGTTACCGAGGTGGGCCGGGCGGTACCGGCCGCCCCACCCCACGGGCGGACAAGTCAATGGAAGAGCACCCGATGGGGCCAATTATTTGTTGAGTCACGACCACAGGGCGGAACGGCCAGCACCTACTCTGCCAGCCAGTCCCAGACCAGCCACCCCAATCCTCACAGTTCTTTGTGGATGAGGTGATGGGTGCAGAGGAGGGTGCCGTTGTCGGTACTGGTGGTTCCGCCGTGTGACCAGTAGGTGATGTGGTGGGCTTCGCACCAGGGTGCGGGGATGGTGCAGCCGGGGAAGGCGCAGCCTTGGTCGCGGGCGCTGATGGCTTTGCGGATGTGTGGCGGGAAGATCCGGGTGGTGCGGCCGATGTCCAGGATGCGTCCTTCGCTGCCGAGCAGGACGGGGATGATGTCGGCGTCGCAGGCGATTTTGCGGACCGTGGAGGCGGTGACGGGGCCGGTGAACGCGAATGACCCGGTGCCGGAGGTGTTGCCGTGTGCAGTGGTGCTGCCGTGGCCCGGGGTGGCCCCGGTTGTTCGGGAGTGGTAGCGGGGTCCTTCTGCTGCGGCGTGTTCGAGCCGGTCCAGGAGATCGCGGTAGTCGATGGTGACCATGACCTGGGGGCGGAGCCCTCCGGCTGCGGGGAGTGTTCCGGTGGCCAGTGCTGCTGTGCAGGCGCCGACGAGGCCGTCGAGGAGTTGTTGAGGCCGGGTCCGGTGGTCGAGGCCGGGTTCAGGGTCATTTTCGGTTTCGTCGGTGGCCTCGCCGCCGTGCGCGTCGCTTCCGGCGGTCTTGCCGGTGAGGGTTTTGTCTGTGGTTCGTGGCTGTGTGCGGGGGTTGGTGGCGGTGTTCATGACGGTCAGGAGGTATTCGAACTGGTCGGGTGTGGCGAAGATTTCCAGGTGGTTTTGTCCGCGGCGGGCTGGGCGGATGAAGGCGCCTTGGCGTTGGCGGAGTTCGTGGTCGGTGGGTTTGGTGCCGTCCTGGTCGATGGCCTCGGTCCAGCGGCGGGCGATGCGGGTGAGGAAGTCGGCGTCGTTTTCTGCGGCGGTGCGGGTCAGGGCGTGTTCCATCCGGGCTGTGGTGTCCTCGGTGGCGTGGTGCCGGACGCGGTCCAGGGCCAGGGTGATGATGGTCGCGGGGCGGGAAGCGACGGTCCCTGCGGCGAGGGCGGTGGCGAGTTCCGGGCGTTCGGCCGGCTGGGTGTGGCCGGTGATCCCGGGCCGGGGCAGCACCGCGGCAGCGAGACTGATCCGGCGGTGGGCTTCGGCGATACTGATCCGGAGCCGGGCACGCAGGAACTCGGCAGTATTCCGGCACCCGTCATCAGCCGGGGACGATGGAACAGATGCAGCAGACGCAGCAGATCGAACAGCCGCGGCGGTGAAGCCGGCCTCGCCAACTGTGACGGGATCGGCGGCGCCATGGGGCCAGTCGGCGTCGGTGTCAGCATGGGCTTCGGTGAGGGTTTCGGTGCCGTTATCCCACCCGATGATCCACGTCCGGCCGGAGCCAGTGCGGGCGGCTGCTGCGTCGGTAATAGCCTGGGTGCGGGTCCGGTCCACGGCACCGGCGCCGAGGATCTGCAGGTACTCCACGCACCGGGAGAGGTCCTCGGCCTGGCTGGCGTAATCGGCGGCTTCCGTGTAGTCGGTCAGGGCCAGGAAGTCCGGAGCGGCCGCTGCGGCCGCTTTCACGATGGCGATAGCCTCCGCGAGCCCGAGGGCCCCGCGGCGTCCGGAAGGGCTGCCTGTTCCGTCAACGGAGTACAGCGGGGGTCTAACCGAAGTTTCCAGTCGCCGTCGGATCTTTTGCTGGAAGCGCCCCCAATAGGCGACTCAGCCCGCGTGAGCAGAGCGGATTGACCGCCGTGTTCCGCCCGCTGAACCCGAAAAGCTTCCATGGGAATACTCTCTCAAGGGGGTCTGACATTTAAGGTTGGAGGTCTTTGGGGCCCGAAATCAGCTGGCGGTAGTGCGAAACCGAAGCGGACCGCGTCGGCCCGGAGCGGCGTCCTTGGGGAGCGCTCGAAGGCGCGCGGGGCGCGCTCAACCGGACGGCGCCGTCGGACACTAAAGCCCCTTCATTACTGGTCGATATCCCCGGTAGCAGGCGTGGCAGCTAGACAAGCCAGGCGACAACAAGCAGCGCGCCGATGCTCAGCACGGTGGTGCACAGGATGACATCCCGGGCCACGCTCATTCCGCGGCCGTAGGGGGTCGCAAAGAGGAAGACGTTCTGGGCGGTGGGCAGCGCCGCCATGATCACGCTGGCGAGGAGGTGCTGCCCGTCCAGCCCAAAGACGAAGCGGCCCAGGACCCACACAACAAGTGGCATCCCGGCGATTTTGAGGAACGTGGCCACGAGGGTTTCCACCCGGCCGTCGCCCTTCTGGAGCGGTGCACGGCCCGCGAGGGAGAGGCCGAAGGCCAGCAGCACCATGGGCACGGCACCTCCGGCCAGCATGTCGATGGGCTTTTGCAGCAGGTCCGGTGCGGTCCAGCCTGTGAGGGCGACGACGACCCCCAGTCCCGAGGCAATGATCATGGGACTGGCAAACGGCTGGAGCAGCACCCTTTTCCACGAGACTTTGGAGCCTGACGCCAGGCTAAGGACGGTGAGGTAGAACGGCGCCAGCACCAGGAGTTGGACCAGCAGCACTGGTGCCACGTGCTGCGCCGTCCCCACCGCGTAGAGGGACACCGGGATGCCGATGTTGTTGGCGTTGGCGTAGCTGCTGGCCATGGCCCCGACGGCGGTCTCAGCCACCGGACGCCGGAAGAACAGGAAACTGGCCAGGCAATAGAGAAGCCCCACTATCGCTGCCGAGAGCAGCGCGAGCGGGGCATCGGTTCCCAGGGCGGCGCGGATGTCGCTTCCGGCCACGACCGTAAACAGCAGCGCCGGGTTGGTGATGTAGAAGGCCGTCCGGGTCAGGGCGCCCTGGACTTCCGGCCCCAGGATCCGCAGCCGGGCGGCGAATTAGCCCACGGCAATGACAGCGGAGACGATCAGTATTCCGGAGACAACGCCGCCCAAAGTGCGCCCTTCAATTTAACTGTTGGGGCTCCGCACGGCCGGCTCCCGTTGCGAAAGGAGGGCCGGCCGTGCGGAAACTGGTTGGTCGCCCTTAGCGGACCAGGCAGGGCCGCTTCGGGTCGAAGGTCCAGCCGTCGATGTAGTACTGCATGCCGATGCTGTCGTCCCGGGCGTCCAGTCCGTGTTCCAGGTAGAGCTGGTGCGCCTTGTCCAGTGCGTCCCGGTCCAGTTCGATGCCCAGGCCCGGAGCGTCCGGAACTTCGATGGCGCCGTCGCGGATCTGCAGCGGGTTCTTGGTCAGCCCCTGCCCGTCCTGCCAGATCCAGTGCGTGTCCAGGGCGGTGATTTCGCCCGGGGCAGCCGCGCCGGTGTGCGTGAACATGGCCAGCGAGATGTCGAAGTGGTTGTTCGAGTGCGAGCCCCAGGTCAGTCCGAACTCGTGGCACATTTGAGCCACCCGGACCGAACCGTGCATGGTCCAGAAGTGGGGGTCCGCCAGGGGGATGTCCACGGCGTTGCTGCGGATGGCGTGGGACATTTCCCGCCAATCCGTGGCGATCATGTTGGTGGCGGTCTTCAGCCCGGTGGCGCGGCGGAACTCAGCCATGACCTCGCGGCCGGAGAAGCGGCCTTCCGCACCACACGGATCTTCGGCATACGCCACTACGCCCTGCATCCGCTTGCCCAGGCGGATGGCGTCCTTCAGGAGCCAGCCGCCGTTCGGGTCAAGGGTCACGCGTGCCTCGGGGAAACGCTCGGCGAGGGCCGTGACCACGTCAACCTCGTCGTCTCCGGACAGCACGCCGCCCTTGAGCTTGAAGTCGCTGAAGCCATAACGTTCCTGCGCTGCCTCGGCCAGTGCCACCACCGCCTCCGGGGTCATGGCCTCCTGCCGGCGCAGCTTCTCCCAGCGGTCCGACGGCGCGTCCTCGACGATGTACGGCAGGTCAGTCCGCTGGTGGTCACCGATAAAGAAGAGGTAACCCAGCATCGGCACCGACGTGCGCTGCTGCCCGTCACCGAGCAGCTCCGCGACAGGGACGCCGAGGAACTGCCCGTGCAGGTCCAGCAGGGCAGATTCGACCGCGGTGACGGCGTGGACGGTGGTGCGCAGGTCGAACGTCTGCAGGCCCCGGCCGCCGGCGTCGCGGTCGGCGAATTCCGCTGCGATCTCCCGCAGCAGGGACCGGTAGCGGGCCACCGGCTTGCCGTTGATGAGGGCTCCGGCCTCCTCGATGGTGGTCCGGATCTTTTCGCCGCCGGGCACCTCGCCCAGGCCGGTCCGGCCGTCAGAATCGGTCACGATGACAACGTTCCGGGTGAAGAACGGCCCGTGGGCGCCGCTGAGGTTCATCAGCATGCTGTCGTGGCCGGCGACCGGCACAACCTCCACGCGGGTAATGGTGGGCTGGTTGCTCATGCGTTGACCTCTACGTCTGCAGCGAGGACGGAGCCGTCGATTCGGCGGTTCAGGTGCCACGGGTTGCTGTCCTGCAGGGGGACGGGCAGGAGTTGCTGGGGCAGGTTCTGGTACGCGACGGGCCGGAGGAAGCGGTTGATGGCGAGGGTGCCGACGGAGGTGGTGCGGGTGTCGGAGGTTGCTGGGAAGGGACCGCCGTGGACCATGGCGTGGCCTACTTCGACGCCGGTGGGCCAGCCGTTGACGATGATGCGACCGACTTTCTGCTCCAGGGCAGGGATCAGGGCTGCCGCCGTCGGATAGTCCTCCGCGGTGAGCTGGAGGGAGGCGGTGAGCTGTCCTTCGAGACGGTGGATCGCCTCGAGGAGTTCTTCGGTGGTGGTGTAGCGGATGACCAGGCTGGCGGCGCCGAAGATTTCGGCGTGCAGCACGTGGTTGGAGACGAACTCGTTGATGTTCGTTCCGAAGATGGCCGGGGCGGGTGCGTTTTCGGTGGGTCCGGCGGTGCCGCGGCCGACGACGTCGACGCCTGCAGCGGCGCCGAGTGCCTCGGCCCCTGAGTTCCACGAGCCGGCGATGCCTTCGGTGAGCATCGTCTGTCCGGCGCAGGCTGATACGGCGCGGCCGACGGCGGCAGCCAGTTTGTCGCCTGCCTCACCTGTGGGGGCGAACAGCAGCCCGGGGGAGGTGCAGAGCTGGCCGGAGCTGCCGGTGACGGCGGTGACGTATTGCTGGGCCAGGGCGTCCACGTCGCCCTTGAGTGCGCCGGGGAAGACGAAGACGGGGTTCAGGGAGGACATTTCGGCATAAACCGGGATGGGCTCGGGCCGTGCGGCGGCGGTGCGCATCAGGGCGATGCCGGCGCTCTGGGAGCCGGTGAAGCCCACTGCCTTGACGGCGGGGTCGGCCACGAGTGCCTGGCCGATACTGGCGCCGGGGCCGTAGACCAGGGAGAAGACGCCGGGGTGCAGGCCGAAGTCGTTGACGGCTTTGACGACGGCCTGGCCGACGAGTTCGCTGGTGCCGGGGTGGGCGTTGTGGGCCTTGAAGATGACGGGGCAGCCGGCGGCGAGGGCGGAGGCGGTGTCTCCTCCCGCCGTCGAGAAGGCCAGCGGGAAGTTGCTGGCGCCGAATACGGCCACGGGGCCCAGCGGGATCTGGCGCTGGCGGATATCAGCGCGCGGCAGCGGAGTGCGGTCCGGGATGGCCGGGTCGATCCGGACGCCGCGGAAGTCGCCTTGGCGCACAACGGCGGCGAAGAGCCGCAACTGGCCGGTGGTGCGGGCGCGTTCGCCCTGCAGGCGCGCGGCGGGGAGGCCGGTTTCCTGGCCGGCGCGGATGATGAGTTCGTCGCCGATGGCTTCGATGTTCTCAGCGATGGCTTCCAGGAAACCTGCGTGGGTGTCCGGGTCCAGGGTGCTGAAGGATGGGTAGGCCTGCGCGGCAGCGGAGGTCGCCGTCGTCAATTGTTCTTCGGTGATCAGCGAATAGGGCGGATCGAGCTGTTCGTTGGTGGCGGGGTTGAAGCCGAAAGCGGTCTTGCCGCCGCCGTGGACGGGCTGTCCGGCGATCAGGGAATGTCCGGTGAGTGTCACAGGGGTTCCTCCTAGGAAACGGTGGATCAGGAGACGGTGGCGATGAGGGCTTTGAGGTCCGCGAGGTCCTGGGGTGCCAGGTTCTGCAGCGGAGGGCGGACGCCGCCGGCGGAGCGGCCGATGGCGTCCAGGCCGCCCTTGACGATCGAGACCGAGTAGCCCTTGACCCGGTCACGGATGTCCAGGTATGGAATGACAAAATCGTTCAGCTTCTTGTTGACGGCGACTCGGTCCTGGTTCCGAACGTCCTGGTAGAAGTCCAGGGCGAATTGCGGGACGAAGTTGTACATGGCACTTGAGTACGTGCTCATGCCCAGCTGGAGCAGCGGAAGCGCGAAGGTTTCGGCGGTCGGGAGGCCTCCGAGGTAGAAGAGGCGGTCGCCGAGCTTCGCATAGACGCGGGCGTCGTGTTCGAGGTCGCCCACGCCGTCCTTGAAGCCGATCAGGTTTTCGTGGCGGTCGGCCAGCGTGGCAACCGTGGTGTCCTTGTAGATGGCGTTGGCGCGGTTGTAGATGATGACGCCCAGCGAAGTGGAGCGGCAGATGGCGCTGACATGGTCCGTCAGGCCGCCCTGGTCGGCCTCTGTCAGGTAGGGCGGGAGGAGCAGGATTCCGTCAGCGCCGGCCGCTTCGGCCGCCTTGGCGTTCTCGATGGCTTGGGCAGTGGATCCGCCGGCGGATGCCAGCACCGGCACCTGGTTGCCTACCTCATCGACGGCAGTGCGGACCACGCGCTCGGATTCCGACGGCGTGAGGGAGAACCCTTCGCCTGTTCCGCCGGCTGCGAACAGGCCGGCCACGGGGAAGCTGGCCTGCCAGGCGAGGTGTTTGCGGTAGTTTTCCTCGTCGAACTGCAGCTCGGCATCGAACGATGTCACCGGGAAGGATAGCAGGCCTTCCTTGAGGGTGTCGGCCAGTTCCTGCGGGGTGTACTTTGCCACAATGTTGTCCTCTGTGTGAATGCCGCTGGCGGCGGGGATGTTGGTTCGTGTCCAGAGTAGGCAACCCACGTGATGCCTGTCTAAGTGCCTTTTCGTATTGATTGATACCCAAACCGCATCGCCGCGCCACGCCCTCCGGACGTCCCCGCTACTCCGTTCTGAACTCGAGGTCCTGGAGGAGGCGCCGCAGTGCCGGGTTGGCCACCTTGCGGTTCCAGATGGCATGCAGCTCCACCGGGTCTTCACTGTCGCTGCCGCTCAGCGGCAGGAAGTCGACGCCCTTGATGGCCAGCAGTGTGGCCGAGTGCGGAACGAAGGCCACCCCCCGCCTGGCTGCCACGAGGGAGACCATGGTGAGGATCTGGCTGACCGTGTGGACAACATTCCCATGCCGGATGTCGTGCATGCGGACCACCAGGTCGTAGAAATAGGCCGCCTTCGTGGGCGAGTGCATAATGAGCGGTTCGTCCCGGAGGTCGGCGTCCTCCACGGGGCGCCTGAGGTCTGTGAGCCGGTGTCCGGAGGGGACGGCCAACACCATGGACTCGCGGTACAGCAGATGTGAATCAAAGACTTCCCGGTCGAAGGGTGGCCGGGCCAGGCCCATGTCGAGTTCACCCGTCAGCAGGCCTTGGATCTGTTCTCCCGTCACGAGTTCCTGGAGGTCGATGTCCACCTGCGGGAGAATGGCCGCGATCTCTTCCAGGAGTGGGCCCAGGATGCTGAATCCGCTGGCTGCCGTGAAGCCGACCCGGAGGACACCAGAGCGTCCGGTGGCGATTCTGCGTGCGGTAACCGGCGCGCGGTTAGCCAGGGCCACGAGCCTTTTGGCCTCGTCCAGGAACGCGTTCCCGGCCGGAGTCAGCTGAACTTTGCGGTTGTCGCGTTCCAGCAGTTCCGTGCCGATGCTCTTCTCCAGTTTCTGGATCTGGCGGCTCAGCGGCGGCTGCGTCATATTCAGTCTTTCCGCTGCCCGTCCGAAGTGGAGTTCTTCCGCCACGGCAATGAATCCGGCCAGTTGGTCAAAAGTAAACATGATGCCTTTCTGGTATCACCCGATGCATTTTGGGGCTTAGACATGCATCATAGCGGCTCCCTAGACTCGTCACAGGTGAACCGGCGTGATTCGGTTCACACAACCGTCCGGGATCCCCGCCCCGGGTTTCTATGAGGAGTTCCAATGAAGCACTTCCCCACACGCCGCACCATCCTCGGTGCGGCCTCCGCTGTCACGCTGCTGGCGTTGACGGCCTGCGGCAACGTCGCCGGCGGCGGAACCGCCGACGCGGCCAAATACCCGACGGGTCCTATCAACCTCTCGGTGGGCCAGGCTGCCGGCGGCAGCACCGACCTGATCGCACGGGCCCTCGCCGAAGGTGCCGCCAAGACCCTCGGCCAGCCGATGCCGGTGGTGAACAAGCCCGGCGCCAACGGCGCCTTGGCAACCAAAGAGGTGGCTGGCAAGCCGGCCGACGGCCAGGAGCTTGTCCTGCTCAACGCATCCCTGATCACCATCACTCCTTTGGCAGTCAGCGCCGATGAAGCCGTCAACATTGATGACCTGGACATCATTGCCGGGTTGTCGCAGGACGACTACGTCCTGGTGGCCAGCCTCGGGTCAGGATTCAAGACGTTCAAGGATGTGACCGGTGCCGGCCGGGCCGTCACCTTCGGTACCACGGGGGTCGGCACCGGCAGCCAGCTCGCCCAGACAGTGCTCTTCAAGCAGGCCAATGTCACCGGCACCGACATCCCCTTTGACAGCGGCAAGCCTGCCCTGACGGCAGTCCTTGGCAACCAGGTTGAGCTCGCCACCATCCAGCTCGGCGAAGCCATGCCGCAGATCGAGGCCGGAAAGGTTGCCCCGCTGCTGGTCTTCTCCGAGGAACGCAACACGTTCCTGCCGGATACGCCGACCGCGAAGGAAGCCGGCTACGACGTGCCGGTTGCACAGTATCGCGCCGTGGCCGCCCCGAAGGGCACTCCGCAGGACGTCAAGGACAAGCTGCTTGCCGCATTCCAGGACGCCTTCAAGTCGGATGCCTATAAGGAGTTCAACAAAAAGAACATGCTGACGCCCAAGGAAATCTCCGGTGAGGAAGTGGTCACCGAGTGGAAGGCCTATGCAGCTAAGTACAAGGAGCTGGTGGAGAAGTACGACATCAGCCTCAGCGGAAATAAGTGACTCCTGTGAAAGGAACACCCGCAGAATCCGCCGGAGGCAGCGCCACTGCCTCCGGCGGCGGCGCCCCCCGCGATCCCGCCGAGTCCGCTGTCGAAGTGGATGACCTGACACCCGAGCAGCTCGCAGCCCAGTGGGAGGAGGAAAAGCCTCCTGCGGCGGGAGCCCTCGCCAACGCGGCGTCGTCGCTGGTGGTCCTGGGCGTCGGCATCGGTGCCGTCATCCTCTCGGTCTCCATGGGGCTGGGCACACCTGATAAGCCGCAGCCCGGTCTGTGGCCGTTTGTCATCAGCCTGGTCATGGTTGCCCTCGGCGTCTTCCAGCTGATCCTGGGCCGGCACAACCGGGATGCGGAGAAGTTCACCCGCATGTCCACCGCCCCGCTGACCGGACTGGTGACCCTCGCCGCCATGGTGGCCCTGATGCCGCTCATCGGCTTCGAGCTGCCGGCCCTGGTGCTGTGCATCATTTGGATGCGCTTCCTTGGCGGCGAAACGTGGCGCTCCACGCTGGTGGTCAGTGCCGTCGTCGTGATTGCGTTCTACGCAATCTTCGTCCTCGCGCTCAACACCTCCATCCCCCACCTCTTCTAGGAGACCCCGTGGATTTTCTGAATCCCGTTATTAACGGATTTGCGGTTGTCCTGGAGCCGACCAACCTCCTTTACTGCCTGATCGGCGTCGTGATCGGCATGCTGATCGGCGTGCTGCCCGGCTTGGGGCCCGCGGCAACCATCGCCATCCTGCTTCCGCTTACGTACAACGTGGAGCCCGTGACCGCCATCATCATGCTGGCTGGCATCTTCTACGGCGCACAATACGGCGGCACCATCACTTCCGTGCTCCTGCGGCTTCCGGGTGAAGCGTCCTCTGTGGTCACGGTGTTCGACGGCTACCAGATGGCAAAACAGGGCAGGGCGGGCACTGCGCTGGGCCTGGCCTCCATCGGATCCTTCATCGGTGGAACGGCTGCCATCATCGGCCTGACGTTCCTGGCGCCCATCGTGGCGAGTTTCGCCCTGGACTTCGGCCCGCCCGAGTACACGGCCCTGGCGATGCTCGGCATTCTGCTGGTGGCCACGATCAGCAGTGGCTCCAAAGCCAAGGCGCTCATTGCCGCGGCCCTGGGCCTGCTGCTCGCCACCGTGGGCCGGGACATCTTCACCGGCGAAAGCCGGTTCACGTTCGGCAGCCTGCAGCTGGCCGACGGCATCGACTTCGTGCCGATCGCCATGGGCATCTTCGGCCTCGGCGAAATCCTCTACAACCTTGAGGAGCGCCACCGGGCCGCCAAGGCGCCGTCGAAAGTCGCGAACGTCTGGCCCTCGCGCCAGGACCTCAAGCAGGCCTCCGGCGCCATCGGCCGCGGATCCGTGCTGGGTTTCTTCCTCGGAATCCTCCCCGGCGGCGGCGCAACCATCGCATCCATGGCTTCCTATGCGATGGAGAAGAAGCGGGCCAAGCAGCCCGAACGCTTCGGCAAGGGTGCCCCGGAAGGCGTGGCCGGACCGGAAACGGCCAACAACGCCGCAGCCACGTCGTCCTTTATTCCGCTGCTGACGCTTGGCATCCCCGCCAACGCCACCATGGCGCTGATGTTCGGCGCGCTGCTGATCCAGGGCGTCACCCCCGGACCGCAGCTGGTGGAACAGAACCCGGAGCTCTTCTGGGGCGTGGTGAACTCCATGTACATCGGCAACATCCTGCTCCTGATCATGAGCCTGCCGCTGGTGGGAATCTTCGTGAAGATCCTCCGCGTCCGGGCCGCCATCCTGGCCCCGGTCACGGCCCTGATCACGCTGCTGGGCGCCTACACCATCAACAACAGCATGTTCGATGTCACGCTCGTGGTGGTCTTCGGCATCATCGGATACCTCATGAAGAAGTTCGGCTTCGAACCGGGTCCCCTGGTGCTGGCCTTCGTGCTCGGCGAACTGCTGGAAAGCTCCGTGCGCCGCTCGCTCCTGATGTTTGGCGGCGACTCCGTCGGCTTCCTGGGCCGTCCCATTTCGGCAACACTGCTCATCATTTTTGTCCTGGTAGCCCTGCTTCCGGTTATCCGCAGTGTGGCCGCCAAGCGCAAATCCACAGGCGCCACGGCCGTGACGCCGGAAATCAAGGAGAAGGTATGAGCATCATCGTCGGATTCGTCCCTACCCCCGCGGGAGAAGCCGCATTGACCGCAGGCATCGCCGAAGCCAAGCTCCGCAACGAGGACCTGGTGATCGTCAACTCGGCGAGGGAAGGCGCTCTGGTGGACAAGTCAGTGGCACCGGACAATGTCCTGGCACGGGCGGCCAGCCGCGCGGCGGAGGCCGGCGTCAAGGCCACCGTGATCCAGCCCCCGTACCAGCACGACCTCGCCGACGAGTTCCTCGACGTCGCCCGCGAGGCCAACGCGTCGCTGATCGTCATCGGGCTCCGGCACCGGACCCAGGTGGGCAAGTTCATCCTGGGAAGCCATGCACAGCGGATCCTCATGCAGGCCGACCGCCCCGTCCTCGCCGTCAAGGCGGACGGAGCCGGTTTCTAACCGGCGCGTTTGATCATGGCAGGCTGACCACAGGCTGCTGCACAAGAAGGCAGGCGGTGTCCACGGGCGCCGCCTGCCTTCCGCTGTTTCTGCATGTCAAAACACCCGCATATTCGCCGTGGACGGTGTGCCCCGTGCGGCCGTCGTGCGCCACTTTGGGGAGCAAAATCCGCGGACCAGGCCGAAACGGCGGCGTGTCCGTGTCGAAGTGCCCCACTTTCGTTCAGCTCCCGCTAAGTACGCAGGGCTCCGAGCCCGGCAATCAACGCCTCGAGCCCCAGGCCGAAAGCGACATCGGCCGGGCGTTCGTGCCCCGCTTCGGCAAGGCTCCGTACGGCACCGGTGAAATGGGGCGTGGAACCGGCCATGCTGCCGGGGTCGAAAATGTCCGCCGGAGCCGTCACGTCATAGGCCGAGCCGAAAATGAAGGATTCCAAGGCCACTACGGCGGAAATGATCCGCTCCTGCGGGAAACCGGCGTCCAGGAATCCCGCGCTGACAGTCTCATACATGGCCAGGGTCTGTGGCGCATCCGTTACGGGCAGGACCGCGATCACCGGAATCAGGGGAGTGTGCTGGGCGAAGACATCCCGGTAGCTCCAAGCCCACGTCCGCACCGCCCCTTCCCAGGGCTCAGTTCCGAAGCCGGACACGTCCACCAGTGCGGCGAGATGGTCCTCCACCAGCAGGAGCACGTCACGTTTGGAGGCCACATGGTTGTAAAGGGCCGACGGCGCCACGTCCAGCACGCGCGCCAGTCCGGCCATGGTGAGGCCGTCGTAGCCCTTCTGGCCGATGAGCTCCAGTGCCGCTGCCGTGATCCCTTCCTTGTCCAGCACAGCGGCGGAGGGCCGGCCGGCGCGCCTCCGGGCTTGAGCGGAGATCTTGCCGGCCGTTCCGGCTGTGGTTCCTGGTGCGGCTGATGCTGCCGGCATTGCTGGCCTTTCGGTGGGTTCCCCAGCATTATTCCACCAGCCTCTTCCGGAGCCTTGCGCGAACCGCTATAGTTCTAATAAATGAATGACATTCATTTAGTGGAGCGCATCACTGGCGTGCTCACAGAGAGGACATCATGCTGAACCTTAACCGCGACGTTGTGGTCGTGGGAGCGGGGCCCTCCGGGCTGACCGCGGCCCGCGAACTGAAGAAGGCAGGCCTGAGTGTCGCCGTACTGGAAGCCCGCGACCGCGTGGGTGGCCGCACCTGGACGGACACCATTGACGGAGCCATGCTGGAGATCGGCGGCCAGTGGGTCTCGCCGGACCAGACTGTGCTCCTGGACCTCCTGTCGGAACTGGGCCTGAAAACCTATTCCCGCTACCGTGACGGCGCGTCGGTCTACATCGGCGCCGACGGCACGCCCGTCCGCTACAGCGGTGACTCCTTCCCTGTCGACGCCGCCACCGCCGCCGAAATGGACAAGCTCATTGCCCTGCTGGACGGGCTGGCTGCTGACATCGGCCCCACTGAACCGTGGGCACACCCCAAGGCCCGCGAGCTGGACACCATTGCGTTCCATCATTGGCTGCGGGCCCACTCGGACAATGAGGAGGCGTGCAAGAACATCGGCCTGTTCATCGCAGGCGGGATGCTCACCAAGCCCGCCCACGCCTTCTCAGCACTCCAGGCCGTGCTGATGGCGGCTTCCGCAGGGTCCTTCACCCGCCTCACGGATGAGGACTTCATCCTGGACAAGCGGGTTATCGGCGGGATGCAGCAGGTCTCCCTGTTGCAGGCGCAGGAGTTGGGCGACGACGTCGTTCTTAACAGTCCGGTGCGCACCGTCAACTGGGAATCGGATCCCGGTGGTGGCCATCGCGTCCACGTCGTTTCCGAGCGGGCCAGCGTCAACGCGCGGTTTGTGATCATGGCGGTGCCGCCCAACCTTTACTCCCGGGTCTCCTTCAACCCGCCCCTGCCGCGACGCCAGCATCAGATGCACCAGCACCAGTCCCTGGGCCTCGTCATCAAGGTCCACGCCGTCTACAGCACGCCGTTCTGGCGCGAAAAAGGGCTGTCCGGGACGGGCTTCGGAGCAGGCTCCCTGGTCCAGGAGGTCTATGACAACACTAACTACGGTGACGTGCGGGGCACCCTGGTGGGGTTCATTTCCGATGAAAAGGCCGACGCCGTCTTCGAGTTGGGCGCCGAAGACCGCAAGCGTGTAGTGCTGGAGTCGATTGCCGGCTTCCTGGGGGATGAAGCCCTCGAGCCGGAGGTCTACTACGAATCAGATTGGGGTTCTGAGGAATGGACGCGGGGTGCCTATGCCTCGAGCTACGACCTGGGCGGCCTGCACCGCTACGGCAAGGACCAGCATGCCCCCGTGGGGCCGATTTATTGGTGCTCCTCGGACCTCGCGGCCGAGGGCTACCAGCATGTGGATGGGGCCATCCGGATGGGCCGGCTGACCGCCGCCCGCATCCGCGAAGTGGCCCGTGTGGCAGCGGCTGCGGGGGTCTGACCTCCACGACGCCGGCGGACGTACGGTCAGCAAGCCTGCCATCGGTTCCGCGGGCATCTCGCAAACGGAGCTGACCACCATTTTCGCGGCCCGCACAGCGATCGACGGCGACGTCCTCACGCACGGCTGGACCACGGACCTCCGGCGGCAGGGCCGGCAGCTCGCGGCGATCATCACCTGCCGGACCAACGACGTCAACGGTCCCCTGGAGCGGAACCAGCACGTGGGAGGCAGTGACGCAGGCGTCCGCCGTCGACAACCTCCGGCCAGTCGTGGTCCCGGGAGACCCCGGCGTGCATGCTCTCCGCTGGTTCCGCGGCTCCATGCGCTCCTCGCAGGCCTTTGAGATTGAGATTGTGGCAAGCGTGAAGGTTGTGGGGGCGGACGCGTAGCCGGTTACTGCGGGAAGCTTCGCTGCCCGCCTCTTTACTCCCCGGGGCTGAGGGCTGCAGTCACTGCCGGCAGCAGGACGTGGTTCCTGCCCCACGACGGGTCCAGGATCTCCACGTACCAGGAGTCGGCCAGGAGCAGCGCCAAGTTTTCGTTGGTCTCACCCGCCCAATCCTGGATCTGCTCCTCGGTTACAGGATTTTCACTGGAACCGAGCACGGTGACCACCTCTGCTCCCGCCAGCGTGACCGGGATCGCAGCGCTGCTGGCCTCCCCGGGCGCATGCGCTACTGTGACCAGCTCGGACCGGGTGGACAACGCCAGGAGCTGGGCCGCCACGTCCGCACTGCAAAATCCCGTGACGTATTGGCGCTGGGCGTTGGCGCCGGTCCGCAGGCCGGGCTGGGACTCCTTGGTGAACAGGCCGTTCCTGTTGAGGAAGGCCAGGGCTGCGGCTATGGGACCGGTCTCGTCGTCAAAGCTTGCCGTGAAGGTAGCGGGCTGGTACTCACTGCTGCCTTCGAGCCAACGCGCCGTCAACTCGCCGGCGGCCTCCAGCGTCACAGCCTGCCGCCAAACTTCCCGGTCTGCCAGCAGCCTGCCAAATTGGTCGCGAACTTCCGTTTCTGTGGGCTTCATCTTCGGATGCTACCGCCGGGCAAGTGCCTGGCTCCAGCGGCGCCGACACAGCCCTTAACGTCGGCCGGCCGGGATCCTGTGGAATATTTGACGCATGCTTCCTGTCTCCCACATCTGGCAGATCAGTAGTTCGGTGGACGCTGAATGGCGAAGTCCCGTTGCGGACGCCGTTGCGGCTGCCTGGGGCTCGCCTGCAGGTGCCGCGCGCTGGCTAAGGTCCAGCGCCACCCATGTCTTCATCGTGCCGGGCAGGGAGGGGAACATGCCCACCTATGTCAGGTTTGCCCCTTCCCCTTCTGTGGCCGGGGAAAAGCTCAGCAGTTCGGCCCCGTTGATGGCGGAGTGGGCTGACCGTGGTCTTGGCGCCGTCAGGCCCCTGGCAAGTGCCAACGGACAGCTGACCGAGGCGGTGAAAACAGCCCTGGGCGACGTCACAGCCATGGTGGTGCCGGTGGCGCCGGGAGCTGAGGTTTCGGTTGACCACCTGACGGTGGATCAGGCCATGCTCTGGGGCCAGGCACTGGCAAGCCTGCAGGGGAGGGATCGGCCGGGATTTCCCGTCCGATCCGGACGCCGGCCGGCCGGGAAGTGTACGCCGGCTCCGACGAACCCTTGACGCGGGCCATCCGCGCAGTAGAAGGGATGCTTGCGGAACTGGATCCGCGCCACCGGAGTGGGTCCGCGACCTGCACTCATCCCTGGTGGGGCATCAAAGCTGGCATCGGGAGCGCCTCTTGCGGAACCGGTTCTGACCCCCAGTCAATCCTTCATTCCGCGGCGGCAGGAATTCCGGCCGCCTTTTCGGCTTCGGTCAAGGCCATGCGCAGGCGGGCGACGGCGGGGGCATACCCCTGCTGCGGGACGGTGCGGAGCTGCTCGGCTTCCCGCATTGCCCTGATCACTGCCGCGGTTTCGGGCTGCCGGACGTCGGTCATTGCCGGGTAGTCGATGCAGCATGCCGGGTCCAGCTCGTAGCGGCTCCACCGGGCCAGCAGCGTGGTGTGTTCGGCCTGAGCCGCCGTGTAGAGGGGCTGCTCCTGCCGGCGTTGCCGCCGCGTGGACTGCCACGCCCTGATCCTCGGGTGGCTTCGGTAGGCGACCACCCCGGTTGCCCCGCCCACCGCGGCCAGCGCCACACCCGCCCAAGGCGAGCCCAGTGTGGGAATAAGGATTGCCGGGACTGCCACCGCGGAGCCCATGAATACGTCCCAAAACAGGGTGTCGGACGCGCGGCCGGCGGGCTCGAGCACAGAGTGCTGGCGCACGGCAAAAACCGTGGCCGCCACTGCGCAGGCCAGCACGGCTCCCCAGAACAACAGCTGCCAGGTTCCCGCAAGGACGGATTCTGATATGGCGGGCACCGCGGCACCTCCGAGTGTCAGGCCCGGCCCAGGACTCCGGGTTGCTACTTCCATTGCAACCCCTGCAGGCACCGGGGTCAATGGGCAGGACGCCGGGCCGGGGAAGGCCCTGGAACGAAGCTACGCAGCGGCGGCCGCACCGCGTAGCGTAGGACCATGAGACTCAAAATGTGCAGCATCCATGTCCAGGACCCGGCCACCGCCCATGCTTTCTACACGCAGACTCTGGGTTTCGACACGTTGATGGCCATGCCCGAGTACAACCTGTTCATCGTCAAGGACCCCGGAGCTGACGCCGGATCGGTGGGGCTGCTGCTGGAGCCGAGCGACAACCCGATCGGTGCGGACTACATGAATGCACTGCACGGCGCCGGCATCCCGGCCATCGTCTTCGGCGTACAGGATGTGCAGGCTGAATACCGCAGGCTTGTTGACGCCGGGGTGGCCTTCCAGGGCGAACCGACCGAGGATCCATCCGGGGTCACCGCGGTGTTCGATGACGGCTTCGGCAACTTCGTCCAGCTGCACCAGGACTGACCCGACCTTGTCCGCCGGTCCTGACCTTTACGGCCCGGATCTGCGGACAAGCCTGGGATTTCACGGCCGAGCGGTGGGCCGGGTGCCCGCCGCAGTATGCCGGGCTGAGGTTACTCGGCCGTGGCGCGGGCCTTTTTGGCTTCCTTCTTGGCGGCCTCGTCCTTGACGCGCTGCGCTTCGGCCCGGACGGCTGCGTGGGTTGAGCGTTCGGCGACCAGCCAGGCAGGGGGAGCCTGCAGCAGCGCGGTGATTTCCGCCGTCGTCAGCGCCTCCTCCACGCCACCCCGGGCCAGGCCGCTGATGGAGACGTTCAGCTTCTGGGCCACCACGGGGCGCGGGTGCGGACCGTTGCGGCGAAGCTCGGCCAGCCACTCCGGCGGGTTGGCCTGGAGTTCGGCGAAATCTGCGCGGCTGATGGTTGAATCCTGGAACTCCTGGGGCGTTGCGGGCAGGTAGATACCAAGCTTCTTGGCAACAGTGGCCGGCTTCATGGACTGGGAGTTTGCAGAGGTCATGCTTCAAGGGTATCTGGCTGCCTGCTCGCAGAGCACCAAGCAGCACCAGCACCGGTAGCACGGGGCCGGCGGGCGGTACTGTGAAGACGTGCCCGCTGACAATGATTCCCCGCAGAACCCCGTCCCCGCCGAATCCATGGAGCCGGATGCGCCGCGCGTGCTGCGGTTTGCGTACGTGGCGGGAGTGACGCCCGGGAAGTGGATCCGCCGCTGGGAGGAGCGCGTCCTGGACATCCCGCTGCAGTCCTTTATGTCCGACGACGGAGCCCAGGTGGCGGTGCTGCGTGACGGTTCCGCGGATCTCAGCTTTGTCCGGCTGCCGGTGGAGCGCGACGGCCTGAACGTCATTCCGCTCTATGAGGAGCAGCCCGTGGTGGTGGCGCCGAAGGGGCACGAGATCTCGGTGTTTGAGGAAGTGGCCCTGGCCGATCTGGCCGAGGAGACGTTCCTGGACGTGGCGGAACTGGGCGGCCCTGAGCCTGCCATGCAGGTGGTGGCCTCGGGCGCGGGACTGGTAATCCTGCCGATGTCCGTGGCCCGCCACTTCAACGTCAAGGACACAGTGGCCCGCCGGCTCACGGGTGCGCCGGTTACGGAAATCGCGCTGGCCTGGCCAAGCGATGCCACGGATGAGGTGATCGAGGAATTCATCGGAATCGTCCGCGGGCGCACGGCCCAGAGTTCGCGGCAACCGTCCGCCCAGCAGGAGAAGCCCAAGAAGGAACCCAAGCCGGACAGGCGGGGAACAGGTGTCAAGAAGCCCAAAGTGGCGCAGCGCTACGCGCCCAATCCGGACAAGGGCCGGGGCAAAGGTTCACGGAAAAAGGGCAAGCGCTAAGCTCAGGCTGCCGTTTGGGTGCCTCAAGAGGAGGGCACTGAGCCAAATTAGTAAGCATACTTGCAAAGAGGATGCTAAGCATGCTTATGGTAGAGGCTGTAGCGACGCATGAAGGGGTAATGACACCCTTGATTCCGCCATCCGACAGGAAGGTCGCGGCCGGTGAGCAGCAATCTTGATCCAGATGCCCGGAACAGCTACCGGTTACTGACCGTGGCGGCGCGGCTGGTGCAGCGGCGCCAGGACGATGCGCTGGCTCCGCTCGGACTGACCCGGGCGGCCGTGATCGCCCTCGAAGGACTCGCCGCCGGACCGTTGAACCAAGAGCAGCTCGCCGCCCTGATCCATGTCCAGAGCCAGACGCTCGGCAGGGTCCTGATCCGGCTCGAAGGTACCGGCCATATCACGCGGACGCGCCAGGCGGCGGACCGCAGGCAGTTCAAGGTGGAGCTCACCGAGGCCGGCAAGGCTGCGCTTGCTGCGGCGCGGTCGGCCGAGGTCGACGCGTATCCGAGCGATGGGGACGTCAGCTGGAAGGTCCTCCGCGAGGAACTCGCCAAGTTTGTCAGTTCCATCCCGGCGCCCCGGCCGGATGCCGCCGTTGTGCCGTTCCCGTTGCCGGAACACCGGGGCGACGGCCGCGGCACCACGCTCCACGGCGTGGATGATGAACGGGAATGAACTAGGCTGAGCAGGCTTCCTTCAGTTCCGTGACAGACCCGGCCGGCACCTGGTCGCCGGCCTCGGCGATCTGGCCCAACGGCGTGGTGATTTCCGAAGGTACGCCGGCAGTGCCGGCTGCGGAGACCAGTCCGCCCAGCAGGGCCTTGTCCTCAACGCTGACCAGGCCGTCCTGCACGACGGCGCACACCTGCTTCTTCACCTCGTCGGCGGCTGCGGTGGCAACTTTGGATGAAGCGTCGCCCGCGGCGGTTTCGGCGGCTTCCTGCACCGAACCACAGCCTGCGAGCAGGAGCATCAGGGGGACGGCGGACAGGGCGGCAAGGCGACGATTCATCCTTCCACCCTAACAACTTCCTCTTCGTGGCCCGCATCCCGTGCGCTGCGGCCAGGTTGTCCTCGTGGCGGTCCAAGTCGGCCAGCAGGAGCGAAATGCTGGTTGGCGGTACAGAATCGCTGTCTACACATCGTTGAATCTAAGGATTGTTGAACAATCTGGATTTATGGTGCATTCTTGGTGTAGTACATCAATGAGATGAGGATCACAATGGCAAGCATCGATCTGAACAGTGACGTCGGCGAATCGTTCGGGCGCTGGACGCTCGGCGACGACGCCGCCATGTTCCGCTCCGTCAGCAGCGCCAATGTGGCCTGCGGCTTCCACGCCGGCGATCCCAGCGTGATCCGCAGGACCTGCCGCAACGCCGCGGCCGCCGGCGTGGTTGTCGGCGCCCACGTGGGCTACCGGGACCTGGCCGGCTTCGGCCGCCGCTTCCTGGACATCAGCCCCACTGAACTTGCGGACGACGTCGTCTATCAGTTGGGTGCCCTCCAGGCACTGGCTGCAGCGGAGGGAGCGCGGGTCCGGTACGTGAAGCCGCACGGTGGCCTCTACAACGCCATCGTCCACCACACCGGGCAGGCGCAAGCCGTAGTGGATGCCGTGAAGGCCGTGGACCCGGGACTTCCGATTCTTGGCCTGCCGGGCTCGGAAGTGCTCTGCCTTGCGGAGGCCGCCGGCTTGCGGGCGGTCCCGGAAGCCTTCGCTGACCGCGCCTACAATCCTGATGGCACCCTGGTGTCGCGCTCGCTCCCGGGCGCGGTCCTGGAAGACCCGGCCGAGGTGGCCGAGCAGGTGCTGCGGATGGCCACGGAATCATCCGTCCGCACCATCGACGGCTCCGTCCTGAAGATCCAGGCGGAAAGTATCTGCGTCCACGGCGACTCCCCGGGGGCGGTAGAAATGGCCACCGCGGTGAAGGCTGCCCTCGCCGACGCCGGCGTCACGGTTTCGGCATTTACCCTGAGCGGCGGGGCCTGATGGCAATGGAAACTGTCAGTAAACCCACAGCGGCGCCCGGGGTGCTCGCCGTCCGGCCGGTGGGCACGACGGCGGTACTCGCCGAACTCTCCGGCCTCCACGACGTGCTTGCCCTGCAGGCCCTCCTGATGGAGCAGCCGCTGCCCGGCCAGGTGGACGTCCTGGCTGCGGCGGAAACCGTGATGGTCAAGGCGGACTCGCCCGCCGCGGCCCGCCGGATGGCAGGCCTCCTGCTGGACATGGACCTGACGGTCCAGGCCCACGCCGAAGGCAAGCTGGTGGTCATCGAGACCGTGTACGACGGCGAAGACGTCGCCGAAGTGGCGCGGCTGACCGGCCTCGGAGTGGACGGTGTCATAGCTGCGCACTCCGGCCAGGTCTGGACGGTAGCCTTTGCGGGCTTTGCGCCTGGGTTCGGGTACATGGTGGGGGAGAACGAGTTGCTGGAAGTTCCGCGCCGCAGCTCGCCGCGGACCGCTGTTCCTGCCGGATCCGTGGCCCTGGCCGGCAACTATTCGGCAGTGTATCCGCGGAAATCACCGGGCGGCTGGCAGCTGATCGGCCGGACGTCGGCCCGGATGTGGGACCTGGGCCGGGAGCAGCCGGCCCTGGCGGCGCCGGGAGACCGTGTCCAGTTCCGGGCGGTGCGGGAACTCGTGCAGGTTTCCGGGACACCTGCCGCTCCTGAAGCGGCGGCTGCGAGGAACGTGGAAGTGCAGTCCGGCCTTCGGATCCTGTCCCCGGGACTCCAGAGCCTGGTCCAGGACCTGGGCCGCCCCGGACACGGCGGGCTGGGAGTGTCGGCCGCGGGCGCGCTGGACCGTTCTTCCCTGCGCCGCGCCAACCGGATTGTCGGCAACCAGCCGTCGGCCGCCGTCGTCGAAACAGTTTCCGGCGGGCTGAGGGTGCAGGCCGCGGGGGACCAGGTGCTGGCGGTGGCCGGGGCGCCCTCCGCACTGACTGTGGTAACGCCGTCGGGCGCCGACGGGACGGACGAAGAACAGGCGGGATCCGGCGAACCCCACCAGGTCCGCACAGTGCCCATGGCCACGGCGTTTGCCCTGCTGGACGGTGAGATCCTGACCCTCGGGGCGCCGGAGCGCGGGTTCCGAAGCTACCTTGCCATCCGCGGCGGCCTGGAAGCCGACGCTGTCCTGGGCAGCCGCTCCACGGACACCATGTCCGGGATCGGCCCGGCTCCGCTGGCTCTGGGACAGGATCTCGCGGTGGGGAGCAGTACGGAATCCAACGTGGTGGGTAACCCCGAGCTGCAGCCAGACTTTCCGGACGACGGCGTTACTGTGCTGGACATCGTGCCGGGGCCCCGTGACGACTGGTTCGATGCCGCCGCCGTGGCATCACTGTGCACCCAGGAGTGGGAGGTTACCCCCAGCTCCAACCGCGTGGGCATGCGCCTGGCCGGGGAACCCCTCAGGCGCAGCCGGGACGGCGAGCTGCCCAGCGAGGGCACGGTTGCGGGCGCCCTCCAGATTCCGCCCGAAGGCCAGCCCGTGCTGTTCCTGGCTGACCACCCGATCACCGGCGGGTATCCCGTGATCGGCGTGGTGGTGGACCACCAGCTGGACCTGGCAGCGCAGGTTCCCATCGGCGGGCGCCTCCGGTTCCGGCTGGCTTCCGGCTACGGGCCGCCCTCCAACCTTCCCCACTCTCCCCTAGACAAAGTGAGCAATTGATGCGCAAGGTCCTGATCGCCAACCGCGGAGAAATCGCCGTCCGCATCGCCCGTGCCTGTGACGACGCCGGGCTGGAGTCCGTGGCGGTCTACGCGGACGTGGATGCCGATGCGATGCACGTGGCCGCCGCCAGCGAGGCATACAGCCTGGGCGGTAACGCGCCCTCGGAAACATACCTGGACATCGCCAAGCTGTTGCGGGCAGCGGCGGAATCCGGAGCCGACGCAGTACATCCCGGCTATGGCTTTCTCTCAGAGAATGCCGGCTTTGCCCAGGCTGTCCTGGACTCGGGCCTGACCTGGATCGGACCCGCGCCGGAAGCGATCCGCCAGCTGGGCAACAAAATCACGGCCCGGGAGATCGCGGTCCGCGCAGGAGCCCCGCTGGTGGCCGGCAGTGACGGCCCGCTGGCCTCGGCTGCCGAGGCACGCATGTTCGCCGAACAGCACGGCCTGCCGATCGCCATTAAGGCTGCGTTCGGCGGCGGTGGGCGCGGCCTGAAGGTGGTCCGGGGGATGGACCAGATCGAGGAAGCTTTTGATTCGGCGGTCCGTGAAGCCGTGGTGGCCTTCGGTCGCGGCGAGTGCTTTGTGGAGCGCTACCTGGACCGGCCGCGGCACGTGGAGGCGCAGGTCCTGGCGGACCAGCACGGGAACGTGGTGGTGGTGGGAACCCGCGACTGCTCCCTGCAGCGCCGGCACCAGAAACTGGTGGAGGAGGCTCCCGCGCCGTTCCTCTCCGCGGACCAGACCCGTCAGATTTACGACGCCGCCAAGGCAGTATGCCGCGAAGCCTCCTACTCGGGGGCCGGCACAGTGGAGTTCCTGGTGGCGGCCGACGGCACCGTCGCCTTCCTCGAGGTGAACACCCGGCTGCAGGTGGAGCACCCCATTACTGAGGAGACCACGGGCATCGACCTGGTGCAGGAGCAGCTCCGGATCGCGGCCGGCGAGCCGTTGCGGATTACTTCCGATCCAGAGCCGCGCGGCCACTCGTTTGAATTCCGGCTCAACGCCGAAGACGTGGGCCGCGGCTTCCTTCCCTCGCCGGGCACCATCGCCACCTTCAGCGGGCCCACGGGACCCGGGATCCGCCTGGACTCAGGCGTCCGGGCCGGCTCCGTCGTGGCGCCGCAGTTCGATTCGCTGTTGGCCAAGCTGGTGGTCACAGGCGCCGACCGCCAGCAGGCGCTGCGCCGGGCACGCCGTGCGTTGACCGAAATGGAGATCACCGGCGTGGCAACCGTCCTGCCGTTCCACCGGGCCGCGGTCCAGGCGCCGGACTTCACCTCCGAAACCGCCCTCGGCATCCACACCAGATGGATCGAGACGGACTTCGCAGGCCAAATCCCCGCGGACGACGAATTCAGCACGTCCGTTCCGGACGGTGCTCGGCGCACCATTACCGTTGACCTCGACGGCCGGCGGCTCGCCGTCGGCCTTCCCGCCGCGCTGCTGGACGGCTGGGCGCGGTCCGGTGCGTCCCTTCCCTCCGGCGTTCCATTGGGTTCCGCGTCCGACGCCGGTCCCGGTCCTTCGGGCGTAACAGCGGATCCGGACGAGTTGCGTGCGGACATGGCCGGGACGGTGGTGAAGTGGCTCGTGGAGCCTGGCGCCGAAGTCTCGGCGGGGGACGCCGTCGTCGTTCTTGAAGCGATGAAGATGGAAACCCAGGTTGCCGCGCACCGCAACGGGACTGTCACTGGGATCCGGGCAGAGGCCGGCGGAGTTGTTTCAGCAGGCGCTGTGCTGGCGCTGATCGGGTAACCCCCCACCTTGGAGTTTTTGGTCAGATAATGCGCGATAAACAGAGTTTGGCGGGTCGCCGTACGGATTTCACTCGCCGTTAATTGACGGGCTCTACGGTGTTCCCTTAGGCATCATCCGTTGGGAGGGATCCATCATGGCTGACATAGCTGCTCTGCTGGGCAGGCTGGCGCAGGACGAGCTCGAAGAGCTCCGGGCCCTTGGTCCTCAGGGATATCTGCCCAGACATCTGATTTCTGCCTTGGACAATGCTGCCGGTGGGCCGGGTGCAGGGCGCGGATATTACGTTCCGACTGGGAGCGTGAGCGAGACAGGGGGTCCCCATCTTGCCCTGCGCAGCGATGTCTCGGACTGGCTCTTCAGGCACGCTCCTCATGCAAGTCAGAACGCGGATGCTCCCGCGCCCGGGGACTCCGTCAACGATTGATCCGGGCTTGGTCCAGGGGCGCACTTTTACCGTGCTTACCGTGTGCTCGCCGCAGGAACCCCCAGGATGCTGTCCAGCAGGGGGTTGCGGAACTTGCCGTCCGGATCGTAAGCCGACGCCATGGAGCGGAAGTCGGCGAATCGCGGGTAGAGCGATTCCCAGTCGTGGCTGGCCGGCGTGAAGAGCTTGCCCCAGTGCGGCCGTGCGCCGAAAGGGCGCAGCAGCTCTTCGAGCTCGGGGAGAACAGCCTCCACCTCGGCTTGCAGGGGTTTCCACGTGAAGTGCAGGGCCACGCTCTGCTGGCGGTAGAACGGGCTGAGCCAGAATTCATCCGCGGCCCCGGTGCGGACCTCGGAGACAATCAGCAGCGGCGCCACCTTGCCCGCCAGGGTGCGGACGGCCTGCAGCGCTGCGGGTGCGTGCTCCAGCGGCAGGATGAATTCGCTTTGAAGTTCCTCGCCGTTGCTGGGAGTGAATTCGTGCCGGAAATGCGGCAGGCGGTCCAGCCATGGCCCGGATTTGTCCAGCTGCGGAGTACAGTTTTCCGCTGACATTCCAGGGAGAGGGTGTCGCTCCTGCACGGCCGGAGTGGCGCCGAAGAGGTCAGTGAGTGCCGGTTCGGAATCGAGCGCTTTCAGCCAGACCTGGCTGATGGCATCCCCGGAGTAGTCGGTGAAGAGACTCACGCTGTAGGCGGCGGAGACGACGGCGGTGAAATTCTCCAGGGCACTCTCCCATGGGAGGTTCTCCAGGACCCGCTGCCGCATCCGGAAGCTCGGCCGGACGGACAGTTCAAGGCCGGTCACGATGCCCAGGGCCCCGAGGCCCACCACACTGGCCAGGAACTCGTCGCCGTCGTCGCGGGAGTGGGAAACCTGCTCGCCTGAGGGGCGGACCAGGTCAATGCGTTCGACGGCGCCAGCCAGGGAGGGGTTGTTCACTCCCGAGCCGTGGGTACCCGTTTGGATGGCTCCCGCCACCGAGATGTGCGGCAGGGATGCCAGGTTGTGGATTGCGACGCCGGATTGGTCCAGCGTGCGGCACAGCGCACCGTAGCTGACGCCGCCGCTCACCCGCACGGTTTGCTGTTCCGAATCCAGCTCGATCTCCTGCGGCAGGCCGTCGAGGAGGATATGGACGCCGTCTGTGTCGCCCACGCGGTTGAAGGAATGCCGCGAACCCAGGGCCTTGACGCGGGCAGCCCTGGCGACCACCCCGGCGAGCTCGTCCACCGAGCCCGGACGGCGGACCTCCGCGGAAGAGTATTCGAGGTTTCCTGCCCAGTTCTGCATTGAATCGACCTTAGGGTGGGGTGCGTGGCTTCCTCAACTGTGAGCGCTAACAAACGGAGTGTCAAGCCGGTTCCGAGTATGGGCGTGGCGTCTTCAGCCTGATGGAAGGAAGTGCTGGCGCGTACATCTATATCGTTGTAGGTTTGCCCGATGACACTCGCGATCACGCCGCCAATGTGCTGGAACAGCTGGGACTGCTACGGCACTACCGTCACGGAGGAGGAGGTGCTGGCCAACGCTTCATTTATGGCTGAACACCTGCTGCCTTACGGCTGGGACACAGTGGTGGTGGACATCCAGTGGTATGAGCCCGCGGCCCGTGCCGGTGGCTATAACGACGCCGCGGCCCTCGAGCTGGACGCCTTCGGGCGGCAACTGCCCGCCGTCAACCGGTTCCCCTCCGCCGCGGGTGGCGTGGGCTTCAAAAACCTGGCGGACAAGGTCCACGGCCTGGGGCTCAAGTTCGGGCTTCACATCATGCGAGGCATTCCGCGGCAGGCGGTCCGGGACGGCCTGCCGGTTGAAAGCACGGACTTCACCGCTGACCAGATCGCCGACCAGTCGTCAGTGTGCGACTGGAACACCGACAACTTCGGCCTGGACCACCGGCACCCAGCTGCCCAGGCGTATTACGATTCCCAGCTCCGGCTGTTCGCGGGGTGGGGCGTGGACTTCGTCAAGGCCGATGACATGCTGGGTCCCTACTTCGCGGCCGAAATCGCCGCCTACCAGCAGGCCATCTCGCGTTGTGGACGGGAGATGGCGCTGAGCCTGTCGCCGGGCCGCGCGCTGTCCCTGGCGCACCTGGAACACCTCCGCCACAACGCCCAGATGTGGCGCGTTTCGGATGACGTGTGGGACGTCTGGGAGGACGTGGAGGCACAGTTCGCCCGGATGGCGCGGTGGGCCCCGCACCAGCGCGCGGGTGCCTGGGCCGACGCCGACATGCTGCCCGTGGGCCGGATCGCACTAAGGGCCGAACGCGGCGGCGAGCGGCTGAGCCGGCTGACCCTGGACGAACAGCGGACCATGATGACCCTCTGGTGCGTTTCGCGGTCGCCGCTGATGCTGGGCTGCGACCTGCCGTCGTCGCCGCCGGAAACACTGCCGCTCCTCACCAACCGCCACCTCCTGGAGGTTCTCAACGCAAGCCGCAACAACCGTGAACTGCTGCGCGAAGGGGACCTTGTGCTGTGGACAGCGGAAAGCACGACGTCGGAGGACCGTTTTGTGGCGGTGTTCAACACCGGGACGGCTGACTTGGTCCGGACCCTCCCGCTGGGCGACCTCGGGCTCACTTCCGGTGCGGCGGGAAGTGAGGCTTCGGGTGTGCATTCCTGGCGCGCGCGGGAGGCCTGGAGCGGTGATGATGCGGTGATCGGGCTGAAGGATGGCCTGCCGGCCCTGGACGTGAAGCTGCCCTCCCACAGTGCCCAGCTCTTCCGGTTCTCCCTCTAGTGGTGCTGTGGCCGTTCACATAGGCTGAAAGCCCTGACCTGCTATCTCCCGCAAGCCTGCGGCGACGCATAGACGGAAGTGAAATGAGGGCTAGTTCGCAACCACTTCCACTCTTGTGGCGCCGGTCTTGACATCGAACGCCTGGCTGCCAGCGGTTGCGGGTTCGCACGTTGCGGTTGCTGTGTAGTGGCCGTCAGGCGCGTGTCCTATTGCTTCCCCGTTCCGGTCTGTAAATCTGCCAACTTCAGTGAAGGCATAGTCCCCGCTGAAGGAAACGAGACATCCCTCCACCGGAGATTGGGTTGCATCGGTGACCACTACGGTGATCTGATGCAATTCCGTTTCGGCCTGGCATGAGACGACAGTGGCAGCCAGAAGTGCGGCCCCCAAGAAGCTAGCGGCCAACGGACACCTACTGGTACCTGCCATGGCTCGAAAGCATACGGTGTCTCCACTCCCGGCTATTGAGCCACAAGGCCGTCCGTTTGACGAACCCTCACCCGGCAATTGCGGCGATAGCTGCGTGAGGTCGTCTGCCGGGGTCCTGGCGCGTTTCGACGTCGAGGACTTCGAACCCGGCATCCGCCAACAGGCGACTAATCTGGCCTACGGACCAGTAATACGCCTCGGTAATTGCATGGTCCAGCGGTTCGGCGGACGCGCCCTCGAAAAAGCCAACGAGCAGGTGCCCTTGCAGACCGAGAACGCGTGCGAGCTCGGAGAGAATATGGGGTAGTTCCGCCGGGGTCAGGTGAATCAGTGAATACCATGCGAGCACGCCATTCAGGCTCCCGTCTGCTACGTCGAGGGCGCGAAGGGAGGAGACCCGAAACGATACGTCGGGGAAGCGGACGCGGGCGCGCTCTATGAATTCGGGAACGAGGTCAACGCCGGAGATGTCGATACCCCGTTTGTGAAGAAAGTCCGTCCAATGTCCTGGTCCGCATCCCGCGTCGATCACCGGACCGCTAATCTTCCCGGCCCACCGTTCAATGCGACGCCGGTCAAGCTCGTGCATGTCTTCTATTGCACCAAGAGCACTCGTGTAGTCCGCGGCACGCGGCGTAGGCCTGGTGAACCTGAACATCAGTCACGCCACAAGTGTAGGGAAGAGTACTAATGATTCGTTGCACCCCCTACCGCAGCACCGTCCCGTATGGGATGTCCCATTTAGACAGTTCAGATCGTCCTCAGTGGCGCGGGTCCACGACCACCTGAACGTCGTCTTCATAAAGGACATGCCCCGGAGTTGGTGAACGAAGTTCTTCCCATTGCACCCCGTAGCGGTCCAGCAGGTTCAGGTAGCTGGGGATCCTGGCCAGCAGGTGGACGGCACTGGTTTTGTGAACCATGCTTGGGCGTGCGGATTATGAGTACGGTCGTAGACGGTGGGATCGATAAGGTTCGGGTCGGGATACGCGGCGTCGTACCAGGCGTTAGCGCTCTGCCACCACTGGTAGTCCTCATCGCTTAGCTTTCCGTCCCTCGCCAATCCGTTGGCCAGGCCGAATATACCGACGTAGATTCCGCGGGTGTTCGGTTGTGTTGCTTGGTATCTGACAAATTCGGGTGCGACATCCATGCAAGCACTGATCCTTCATTTTTCCGTCAGACGATGGCAGGAGGGGCATTGAGAAATGTTCCCAGGTCAAGACGATATCGGTCGCGGAATCGCTCACAGAGCATGCCGTCAGTCGGACTCGGCACGCGTCGCAGCGTACCCAAAAGCTGGCTCAAAGAATGAATCAGCTGGCTTTTAGGTTGAGATTGCAGCGATGTGGCGGGAAGAGTGTGATTGCCGTGGATATGGTGACTGGCATGGAACCAGTTCTGAAATTTGCGCGGCGTTGGGGCGCCCCTGTGGCGGCCGTCATCTTCTTCTCCCTCTGGTGTGTGGCCGAGGCAGGCAGAATGGGAGGATCCTGGCTGTCATGGTCAGGGAACTGGCCGCTGGCCCTGATGACATTGGCCGTCGCCACGGCCTCCTGGAAACCCCTGGTGTCCCTTGGATTCACGGTTGCACTCCTTGCCGGACAGTTAAGTCACGCCCTGCCGCCGATGTACTCCAATCACTGGGCCATCTACCTGGGCTCCTTTGTGGCTCTTGGCTTCATTTTGTGGACCGCCCCGCCGCGGCTGCAGTACATCGCTGCGGGCACGAACGTGGTCGCCGCTGCCATCATGGCCTTCCTGATGCTCTCGTGGAGATACGGCGACGGTGTCGGCTGGTACCCCCCTGCGTATGCCGGCGACCGCTGGATGCTGCAGGACTATGGCTGGCAGTTGTTCGCGCTTCTCCTGCTGATCGCCGGGGCCTGCGCCGCCGTCGGACTTGTGCTGGCCCTGTATCAGGAACGGGGCAGCCTGTTCCGGGCCCGGGAGCTCGCGCAGAGCAGCCTGAAGGAAACCGAGATCGACCTCATCGTGGAGCAGGAACGGACACGCATCGCCAGGGATCTGCACGACGTCCTCGCCCATTCCCTCGCGGTCATCGCCGCCCAGGCCGACGGAACCCGCTACCTGAGCAAGGACCAGCCCAAGGCCGTCCTCAACGCCCTGGACACCATCGCCCGGTCAGCGCGCAGTGCCCTGGTGGATGCCCAACGCGTGATCGAAGGAGTCCGCGATGACGGCATGGTGACGCCCCAGCCACGGCTGAGCGACATCCCGGCACTCATCGAAGGCATGCAGCGCGGCAGTTTGAAGATCCACTCCAGCGAGTCCGGAACGCCCGTGGAGCTCTCTACCGGACAGGAGATGGCGGTCTTCCGGATTGTTCAGGAATGCCTGACCAATGCCCTCAAACATGGCGGACGCGGCACGGACGTGCGGCTCCACTTTGACTGGAGCGGGCCCGGCCTGACCCTGCACGTGGCCTCGGCCGTTGCCCCATCCGGCCATGAAGACCCTGCGGATCCGGCCATGCCCCGGGTCGGGAGAGGACTTCCAGGCATGCGCGAACGCGCCCATCTGGCCGGTGGCTGGCTGACGGCCGGGCCGGACGGCGAACACTTCCGGGTGACAGTCTTCATCCCCTACGGAACCCGGGATATGAGGGCCGCGGACGGTACAGCCGAAGCCGGGGGAACTCTCGGTGAAATTTCAGGTGCGGAACCCCAGCCAGCGCTGGCCGCAACAGGCCTTCCCCTGCCGGCAGGGGCCGCACGGGAAGCAGACGACCGTGGCTGATGCCGGGGCGCGCATCACCGTGGCCCTGGTCGACGACCAGCCCTTGTTCCGGGCGGGTATCCGCATGCTGATAGAGAGCCAGGAGGACTTGGAACTCTCGGGAGAGGCCGGTGACGGGGAAGAGGCGGTGACCCTGGCAATCGAACGGCGTCCGGACGTCATGCTGATGGACCTGCGTATGCCGATCATGGACGGCGTCGAAGCCACCCGGCGGATCGTGCAGCACGCCGCGGAGGCCGGAACCGACAAACCGAAGGTCATCGCGCTGACCACCTTCAACAGGGATCAGGCCGTGGTCCAGGCCGTGCAGGCCGGAGCGAGCGGGTATCTGCTCAAGAGCGCGGAACCGGAATTCCTGCTGGCAGCGATCCGGACCGTCCACTCCGGCTACTCCGTCATCGCGCCAGGATCCATCCACTCTCTCTTCGAGCATGCTGCCCGCAACGTTCCCGCTATCGGTCCGGACTTGTCCGTACTTAACGTCCTGTCCGTGCGGGAGCGGGACGTCTTTCTACTCGCGGCCAAAGGCCTCAGCAATGGTGAAATGGCGGAGAGTCTGTTCGTCTCTGAAGCCACCATCAAAACTCACCTGCGCAGTGTGTTGGACAAACTGGAGCTCCGCACCCGGCTCCAGCTGGTCGCATTCGCTCACGAACGCCGTCTACTGGGCACCTGAACAGGCAACGGACAAACGCCTGGAAACCGCATGGGGCGCCGCTCCCCGGACCATGGTCGGCGCATTTCCCAAGAAGGAGAACTCAAGGACAAATGACGGACGTTTCAACTGTTGCCCTCAACATGACCTTTCTCATGACCCTCGCCATCGGTTTCCTGATTTTCCTTGCCCACGTTCTCATTTTCACCACCATGCTGATGATGGCCGGCGCCGCCCACTTGACCGCAGTCACTTTCACGGCACTGTGGGACCGGCTCCGGATGGCAGGAGTGCCAAACTACCGATCTAGATCTGCTCGTGATCGGGAAACCCGGCTGGCCAAGTTACGACGCCACGGAACAACCGCCTCGTAGAGCGCATTGAACAACCTATCGGCAGTCGGTACACGCCCAATGCGTGCTCGATTGAGGAACGGCGGTGTCGGGACAGCCCGCAGTTCCTGAATCCGACCGCTATTCGGGCATCTCGTTCCGCTCTCTTTGGGCGAGCCGCTGTAGCTGCCATCTATGCACGTCGGGCAGCCAATCCAACGTGGCCGAGGGACCGACCCGCGGGTCGTCGGGAACACCGCCGTCGAGCAGGGCCTGCACGTACGCGCGATCCTGTCTGATGCGTGGTCGTAGCTGCTCAGCTCCGCCGACTGAGCCGTGACCGGGGATGACGGCATCAACGTCGTCGGCCACGCTCTCGAACAGCCGCAACGCGACGAGGTAGTCCTCGAGCGGATCCGCGGCCTCCAGGTCGAGGAACGGCATCAGGATGTCAGAAAGCATGTCGCCGGCGACGAGGACGCCGCGCTCCTCGATCAACAGCGCCGCATGGCCTGGGGCATGGGCCTGATGCTCTATGATCCGGACCCTGGGGCCATCCCAAGGAATCTGCGCAGCTTCGGCGGGCAGACCGGTAATGAGACCGAGCAAATCCATCGGGATTTCCTCGGCGTACTCCGGCGGGAGCCCCTCGGCTATGCGGGCCTTCCAATCTGCGTTAGACAGCAGATCTTGGATAGAGGCCGCGCAGCGGGCGGTACCGTAACGGGGCGCGTCGCCGAAGTTCGCGTGCCAGAGCACGTGGTCCCAATCAGAATGCGTCGAGAAGCCTGCCACGACGGGCTGGCCCAACTCGCGAAGGTCGTTCGCGAGGGCCGCCATTTCGTCGCCCGTTATACCGGGGTCGATGAGCAACACACCGTCCCGGCCCTGCACGACAACGGAATTACTCTGGATGAACTCGCTCTCGTGAACCAGAACGCCCTCAGCGACTTCCTTCAGCATGAAATGCCTTCCGCTTGTGGTTGCAACCGCTCGTCGTGACCGTAGTACCTGACGGTGATAGATGGCAAGGCACTATGGGCGACGCGTATGAGCCGCGTCGCGCTAAACTGGATCATGACCGGTGCCCCTGCCCGTCTTTTGGCGTGGCTCGTCGTCCTGGTGACCCTCATCACGGCCTGCACTCCTGCAGTGGACCTCGATGAGGCCGCCACCGATCAACCATCCGCGACCTCTTCGCCCCTGCCAGCCGCGGGCGATGCCGCCCTCGCCCCGCTGGGGACTCCGACCACCACCCCGGCACCGGTTCCCACTCCAGCTCTGGTGCCCCAGGCGTTTTCCCTCAACCTCTACCAAGAGGGGGACTTCGTGCCGCAGTACACCTTTGACTGGTGCGTTGGGGCGAGCATCCAGATCGCACACAACCTCATCGATGACACGGGGGGCGGATCGTGGGCCGATCCCGCTCAGCAGGGCGAGCTGTGGGAGATGGCCCGGGCGCGGTCGTCCAACTCGTTCAACGGTGCCAACCCGCTCGGTTGGGCGCAGGTGCTGACCGAGGTCGGGATGGGGCCATACGCCGTCGTCAGCATCGCCGACTACGACGACGCGCTGCAGACTGCGGCGCGTGCCATCGCCGACACGGGCAGGCCGGTCGGGCTGGTCATGTGGCGCGGTCGCCACGCGTGGGTGATGAGCGGGTTCGAATCGCTTGGCGATCCCGACCAGTTCCCGGAGTTCTCGGTCACTGGCATCCGCGTCCAGGATCCGCTCCACCCGCACGGCAGCGGGCAGTGGGGTCCGTCGCCCGCGCCCAACAGCCTGCTCACCCCCGAGCAGCTGGCGACGCAGTTCGTGATCCGGGAGCCGCGACGTTGGAGTAGCGATCTGCCGACCGGCTACCTGCTGGTGCTGCCGCTCGCCGGGGCCTGATCAGGCCTTCGCGCCCTTTCGCGCCGTTCGGGCCCTTCCCGACACCACGAATGGAAGGCCCACATCGCCCCAAGGCTGCCTGTGCATTCCAGTTGCCGTAGCCGGGAACCGCGGGCGGTTCGCCGTTCAGATGGTGGGGGACCGGCGTTCGATCAGGACGGTGTCGCGCCACCGGCCGGTCAAGGGGCCGTGCGTCATGCGGGCAATGCGTTGCCGGCGCCCGACGACGATGTAGCCGTTGGCGAGGTGGAGTCTGAGACTGGCTTCGTTTTCGGGGAAGACGCTGGCCTGGATGGTCCAGATCCCGTCGTTCTCTGTTGACTTAGCCAGGGCCTGAAGCAGCACTGTTCCGAGGCCGCACCCGCGGGCTTCGGCCGCGATGTAGACGGAGTGTTCGACCACGCCTGAGTAGACGGGGCGGGCGGAGACGGGGGAGACGGCCGTCCAGCCAAGGATCATGCCTTCTGCGGTTTCGGCGACGAGCCGGTGGCGGGGCAGTCTCGAGGTGTTGAACCGTTCCCAGTCGGGCGGCTCTGATTCGAAGGTGGCGTGGCCGGTGGCGATGCCTTCGCCGTAGATCCTTTGGACGGCCGGCCAGTCGTCGTCGCGCAAGGGACGGATCGTGGCCGCGGACGGTTCCGGCTGGGTCACAGCGTCGCCAGGAGTCCGGCCGCCGCGTCCAGGGCCCCGGGTACCACGGAGTAGTAGGCCCATGTGCCGCGCTTTTCACGGTGAAGCAGTCCGGCCTCCACCAGAATCTTCAGGTGGTGGGAGACCGTGGGCTGGCCCAGGTCCAGCGGCTCGGTCAGGTCGCACACGCAGGACTCACCGGAGGCGTCGGCCTTGACGATGGACAGCAGGCGCAGCCTGTTCGGATCGGCCAGCGCCTTGAAGACCAGGGCTTTCTGCTTCGCCTCCTCGGCCCCCAGGGCAGGCGTTCCTGCCGGGGCGCAGCAGGCTTCATCCGTTGCCGGGTCGAGTATGGGCAGCGAGTTCATGTACCCATTATGACGCAACATTGATAATCATCAATGTATGAGCTGGGAGATTTCGGGACGGAAGCGAGCGGCGCAGACCTATGGCTATGAGCTGGCCGTTTCGGAACTGTGCGGGAGAACGACGTCGTCCGCGGCGCGGGCCGCGGAGGGGAACAGGATGAGGAGGAGGCCAAGGCCTGCGGCCGCACCGATCAGCTGCGCCGCCACGAAGCCGGGAACAGATGCCGGTGCAATGCCGGCGAAGGTGTCACTGAAGATACGGCCGACTGTCACGGCCGGGTTCGCGAAAGACGTCGAAGACGTGAACCAGTATGCTGCGCCGATGTAAGCGCCCACCGCGGGCGCGGCGAGGATGCCACGGGAGGTGGCAGCCAGGGCGAAGATCAGTAGGACGAGCCCGGCGGTAGCGATAACCTCACCCAACAGATGTCCGGTAGTTGCGCGCTCCTTGGCAGAGATGGAGGTGCCCACATCAAACATGGCGTTGGCGACCACACTGCCGCTGACTGCACCTGCGGTCTGGGCCATGACGTAGGCGCCAAGCTCCGGCAGGGTCAGTCCGGAGCCGCTGCGCCGGCCCAGGATCCAGTCCGCGAGGGAGACGACGGGATTGAAATGCGCGCCGCTCACGGGCCCGAGCATCAGAATCAGCACCGTCAGGCCCAGCACTGTGGCAGTGCTGTTCTCAAGCAGTTGCAGGCCAACGTCGTGAGGGGAGAGCTGCTGCGCGGCGATTCCGGAGCCGACGACGACGGTCACGAGCAGGCTGGTGCCGAGCAGTTCGGCCACGGCACGACGCCACAGCGGCGGCTGGTTGGAGGTCATAACAACAGCTTGACGGAAAGAATTAACTCAGTCAAAATTGAATCAATGAAAACTGAGACAATCGCCGGATTCCAGGCGCGGGTCGCCAAGCACGCGGCCCTCGCCGATCCCGCGCGGCTGCGCATCGTTGATTTGCTGACCCTTGGAGACTTCTCCCCGACGGAGCTGCAGGCAGAGCTGGGCATGCCGTCGAATCTGCTGTCCCACCATCTGCGCGCTCTGGAAAGCGCCGGATTGGCAACCCGTCACCGCTCAGAAGCCGACAGGCGCCGCAGCTATATCCGGCTTGCTGCCAGTGCTCTGGAGGGCTTGGTGCCGGGTGCTGAACACGCGGCCCGCCGGGTACTGTTCGTCTGCACGCGGAACAGCGCCCGGTCCCAACTGGCCACCGCACTCTGGCAACAGGTCAGTGAAATCCCATCAACATCGGCGGGAACGCACCCCGCCGCCCGCATCGCCCAAGGTGCCATCGAAGTCGCCCGCCGTCACGGCGTGGACCTCGCAGACCTCTCCCCGCGCAGGCTGGACCAGGTGGCCGGGGAGGGGGACTTCGTGGTGACCGTGTGCGATAACGCCCATGAGGAGCTGGCCGGACTGGGCGGGGTGCACTGGTCGGTGCCGGATCCGCTGCGCGTGGGCACCGAGGAAGCCTTCGACAAGGCTTTCGGGGACATCGCTGGCCGCGTCAATGACCTCGCACCGCGGGTGCTCGCCGCCTGATCCGAGAATATTGACAATCATCAATCTATAGCCTGATACTCACTGTATCGATCATCATCAATATTTCCACGAGCGCTTCAGGGGGCGGCGATCAGACTTCAACCAGACCGCGATAGACCCGCCACCTAACCGATTCCAGGAGAAACCCGTGAGCACCGAAACCACCAAGAAGCCCTCCGTCCTCTTCGTCTGCGTCCATAACGCGGGCCGCTCCCAGATGGCCGCCGCCTTCCTCACCACCCTCTCCCAGGGAGGGATCGAGGTCCGCTCCGCCGGTTCCCAGCCGGCCGACAAGATTAACCCGGCCGCTGTTGAGGCCATGGCCGAGCTTGGCATCGACATGTCAGAGGAGACGCCCAAGGTCCTCACCACCGAGGCCGTCAAGGAGTCCGACGTCGTGATCACCATGGGCTGCGGTGACGAGTGCCCGTACTTCCCGGGCAAGCGCTACGAGGACTGGGTCCTGGAGGACCCGGCCGGTAAGGGCGTCGAATCCGTCCGCCCCATCCGCGACGAGATCAAGGGCCGCATCGAGGAACTGATCGAATCCCTCACGCCAGCCGCCAAGTAACGCCAGTTCCGAGCACCAGGAGAACTCCCGTGAGCGACACCGAGAACACTGAACAGCTGATCATCATCGGCTCCGGCCCAGCCGGCTACACTGCCGCGATCTACGCCGCCCGCGCGGGCCTCAAGCCCCTGGTTCTGGCCGGCTCCGTCACCGCCGGCGGGGCATTGATGAACACCACCGACGTCGAGAACTTTCCCGGCTTCCCCGGCGGGATCCAGGGTCCCGAGCTCATGGACGGCCTGCAGCAGCAGGCCGAAAGGTTCGGCGCTCAGGTGATGTTCGACGACGTCACTGAAGTAACGCTGGCCGGGCACCTCAAGCGTGTGGTCACCGGCGCCGGCGAGATCCACCAGGCTCCCGCCATTATTCTCGCCACCGGTTCGGCCTACAAGGAGCTCGGCCTGCAGGAGGAGAAGCAGTTCAGCGGGCACGGCGTTTCCTGGTGTGCCACTTGCGACGGCTTCTTCTTCCGCGACCAGGACATCATTGTTGTCGGCGGCGGCGACTCCGCCATGGAGGAGGCCACGTTCCTGACCCGCTTCGGAAAGACTGTCACCATAGTGGTCCGCAAGGGCGAACTGCGTGCCTCCCGCATCATGGCCCAGCGGGCCAAGGACAATCCCAAAATCAGCTTCGCCTGGCACTCTGCCGTCACCGCCATCCACGGCGACGGCAAGGTCACCGGTGTGACGCTGAAGGACACCCGCACGGGCGAGACCCGCGAGCATGCCGCCACCGGAATCTTCGTGGCGATCGGGCATGTCCCGCGGACTGAACTGGTGGCCGGGCAGGTGGAGCTGGACGCCGAGGGCTATATCAAGGTGGACTCACCCAGCACGGTCACCAACCTCTCGGGCGTGTTCGCATGCGGCGACGCCGTGGACCACCGCTACCGCCAGGCCATCACCGCCGCCGGTACGGGCTGCGCCGCCGCCCTCGACGCCGAGCGATATCTCGCCGCGTTAGAGGATGCTGACAGCATCGCTACTGCCCTGGTGGAGGAACCAACCCACGCCTGACCAAGGACGGGAGAGGGGGTGAGCCAAATGAAGACAGGATGCTGCGGCGACTCGGGTTGCTGCGACGACGATCAGGACTGCTGCTAGACACCCCGCAGCCCGCCCAACTAGGCAGCAGCAGTCGTTATGAGCCCTCAAACGACATCTACTGCTACCTAGTTGGGCCCCGAACCGCAACACCTACGGATCATATAGAGGACACCATGGATTCAGCCAAGAACCTTCCCGTCGCCGTCATCGGCGCCGGCCCCGTGGGCCTTGCCGCCGCGGCCCACCTCCTCGAACGCGGCCTCGAACCGCTGATCTTCGAAGCCGGTCCCTCCGCGGGCGCCGCCATCGAACAGTGGCGCCACATCCGCCTCTTCTCACCGTGGCGGTTCAACATGGACGCAGCAGCCGTCCGCCTGCTCGAAGACTCCGGCTGGGAATCACCCCGGCCCACGGCGCTGCCCTATGGCGGAGAACTGATCGATGAGTACCTGGCCCCATTGGCCGCCCTCCCTGCCATCAACTCCCGGCTGCAGACTGGCGCCCGCGTCGTCGCCGTGACCCGTTCCGGCATGGACAAGACCCACACCCGCAACCGCGAGACCACACCCTTCGTCGTCAGGATCGTGCACGAGAACGGAGAAGTCCGCGATCACACCGTGGCCGCGGTCATTGACGCCTCCGGCACCTGGTCCACCCGAAACCCGTTGGGGACCGCCGGGCTGCCGGCCATCGGCGAAAACTCCGCTGCGGACCGGATCTCCTCGTCCCTCCCGGACGTCACCGGCCGGGACCGGGCATCGTTCGCCGGCCGCCGCGTCCTGGTGGTCGGCGCCGGACACTCGGCCGCCAACACGCTGATCAGCCTTGCAGGCCTGGCCAAGGAAGAACCGGACACCCGGATCCTCTGGGCGGTCCGCGGGCCGTCCGCCGAGAAGGTCTACGGCGGCGGCGGCCTCGACGGCCTGCCCGCCCGCGGCCAGCTCGGCTCCCGCCTGCGCCGCCTCGTGAAGGCAGGAACCATCGAACTGCACACCGGCTTCGGCGTCGCCTCCCTCAAAGCCCTCGACTCGGGTGTCACCGTCGGAGCTGTTGACGGCCGGACCCTGGAGGCCGACGTCGTGGTGCCCTGCACCGGCTTCCGCCCTGACCTGGACGTTCTGCGTGAACTCCGGCTTGACCTGGACCCGGCCGTCGAGGCGCCCCGGGAACTGGGCCCGCTGATCGACCCCGAATTCCACTCCTGCGGCACCGTGGCCCCGCACGGCGCGAAGCTCCTGGCACACCCGGACAAGGACTTCTACATCGTGGGGATGAAGTCCTACGGCCGGGCACCGACCTTTCTGCTGGCCACCGGCTATGAGCAGGTCCGCTCCGTCGTGGCCGCACTGGCCGGGGATCGCGAAGCTGCGGACATCGTCCAGCTCGAACTCCCCGAGACCGGGGTCTGCTCCACCGACGGCGGCACCAGTTGCGACGTCCCCGCCGTGGCCACTCCAGACTCGGCGGAAGCCGGCTGCTGCGCCGCTCCGGAACCGGTGCTGGTCGGCTTCCCGACCGGCCTGACCCACGGCCGCTCCGGAGAAGTCTAAGCCCAAGGTCAAAACCCTGACCGCGTCACTGCTAACAAAGGAAACAACGCTCTCATGACCCAGGAAACCACCAGTTCAGCGAAGACTCCGGCCGTCCTCTTCGTCTGCAGCAAGAACGGCGGCAAATCCCAGCTCGCCGCCGGTCTGATGAACCAGCTCGCCGGCGGCGCCGTCACCGTTTATTCCGCAGGCACCAAACCGGGCAAATCCCTCAACCCCCAAGCCGTGGAGTCCCTGACCGAACTCGGCATCGACATCACCGGCGAACACCCCAAACCCGTCACCGAGGACGTTTTGGACACCGTGGATAGCGTCATCGTCCTGGGCAGCGAGGCCAAGCTCGTACCCCACGAAGGAACCCGCTTTGAGGTCTGGGAAACAGACGAACCCTCCGAGCGCGGAATCGAAGGCATGGAACGCATGCGCCTGGTCCGGGACGACATCAGGGCCCGGGTCCAGAAGCTTCACGCGGAGCTTACCGGGAACTAAGTATGCCTTCCACCAGAGGCGCCCATGTCCGGTGAAGGATGGCCGGACGGACCCATCGTGCTCGGAGTCGGATGGAACTTTTCAGAGCACCTGATCCGCACCGCCGCTGAGCTTGCGGCAGCCCTGGGACAGCATCTCGTCTGCGCCTTCGTGGACCCGGCCAGTTACCTGACGGAATGGGAGCCCGAGGGTCAACGGGCAGCCCTGTCCCTGGACCCGACCGTCGACGAGGAGGCGGACTTCCCGTCCAAGCAGGTCCAAAGGAATCTGGAATCCATTCTCGGGCAGCCGGGGGAGGCCTGGTCGTTCCGCGTGCTGAATGGCGCCGTTCCCAAGGCCCTCAGCCGCCTGGCAGAGAACACAGGTGCGTCATTGTTCGTTGTCGGCGCCGACCGGCCAGGATCCCTGGCCTGGGTGGACAGGCTCCTCGAAGGATCCGTCTCCGCATCCCTGATCCACCACCAGCAGCGCCCAGTCCTCATCGTCCCCGGAATCTGACCGCCGCCCTTTTTGATGGGTTGGGTGCTGTGTCACCGGCCCGAAAATTCCGCAAGTTACCGATAGGCTTTCCGCTCTGTTGCGCCTGATCCTGGAGTGCTTCACTGGAAGGTACGACGACGGCCATGCCGCCTATTGCTGCGTCACAGCCTTACAGGGCGGCTGCCCATCCGGCTGGGTCATCGCCGGGTGGGATTGCTTGGATTCCCCGCAACAGTACGAGTGCGTGCAGCCACTGGTGTTCAAGCACGGTGAGTGGTCGCACTGATTCGTATCCATCGAGAAGGGCGTCGCGGGCCCGTGCGGGTGTCGGTTGCCAGTTGGTGAATCGGGTACCGAGTAAGACGAATGCGTTGGCGAGGTCGCTGACGCAGTAGTCCAAGGCGACTTCGTCGAAGTCCAGAACGGCGATGATCTCTGAACCCGACGTGAGCACATTGGCGGCCCGGTAGTCATTGTGGATCAGCTGTGGCTGGCTGTCGATCCGGGGGAGCGACGCTAAATGGGTGCGGAGTCTTGCGGACGCGGCCGGCGCCATCCCGGTGTCCTCATGCTGCAGCCATGTCTCTATCCGCCGTCGCAAATCCAAGGACGTGCCTGTGTGGCGCCCGAACCCGTTCAGCCGGCTGTCCCTCTGTGTGGCCAAAGCGGCGTGCAAGCGGGCTAGACAGGCGCCGGCCCGTCGGACCGCTGTGTCGGCAGTGGTGTCAAGGAATTCGCCGTCTATGTGCGGTTGCACTGTGATGGAGAAGGAACCGATGATCACCCGGCGCTGACCGTCAACTGAGGCCAGTGGGGCCGCCACTGGCACGCCTTGCTTGTGCAGCGCTTGGATCAGATCTGCGATTGCCTCAAATTTGCCGAACCGTTCCTGGTCTCGGGACCACTTTGCAACCAACGCTCCCCGGTTCGTGCGGACCCAGGCGATGGCGTTGTGGCCGCTGATGATAATTCGGTCGCAGGCCTGTACATCGATGGCCCAAGCTTCGGCCAGGACCTTGGTCAGCCAGCTGACAGCCTCGTCGAAGCTGTCCAGGTCAAACCTTTTCTTCAGGGCGCTTCGGGGTTCGGTCGATTCCCAAAGCATCGACAATCCAGGTGGGAACATCTTCGAAAGTGTACTTGCCCAGGCCTCCTGAACGAGTACGCATCGGAGGGAGCTGCAAAAGCCCGGAGGTTCAGCCACTGTCGCACGTACCGGTTCAAGAGCACCTCCGACCCTGTCGTTTTCAGGCTGACCGCTCGCCTGCCTGGTGTTCGGCTGCGGCATTCACAGCGCGGCCTCCCACGCGAACCCGTCCGGGTCGGTGAACGGACCGGCATTGCTGCCGATCGCGAGTCGATGGGATCCGGTGCCGTCCGGATCGACGCCGGCGTCCTTGGCCAGGGCGCGCCGCCCGTAAAGCCCCAGCTTGACGGGACTCGACGGCATGGCGAACTCGACGTACTTGCCGAAGCTCTTCCCTACGGTGAGGCCGTGGTCGACGTAGAACCGCTTGCTCGCAGCAACGTCTGTGGCCGCCATCAGGAGCACGATCTTGTCGACCTCCGGGGTAGCCGGACCGGTGTCCTTCTTCGCCGACGTCGCGATCTTCCAGATCGCGCCATCCGGAGCTTGTACGACGCCGCCGTAGCCCCACATCGACTTACTGACCGGCTTCAGTGTCGTGGCGCCTGCCTCCACAGCGGTGTCGATCAGGCTGCTGACGGTGGACGGCTGCGACACGATGAGCGACAACGTGAACCCACGGAAGCCGGTCGTCGGGGCATCCGAGGCTCGCACGCGCAACCGCGTGCCCAAGCCGAAGGCGGCGGTGTAGAAAGCGGCGGCGACCGTGGGGTCAGGTACATCGAGGGTGACTGATTCTATGGAGGTCATGGCAGGTCCTTCAACGAGTTGGGCGGTAGGTGCTGTTGACTTTATGCTCCGGCCTCCCTGATCGCTTCTCCGATCCTGACCGATCCGCTCCGCTGAGCGGCACATTGAATTACCTCTGTTGCAATCAGCGCAAAGAACCCAACGAACGCTGATGGGCCGAGGGCCTACCAAAGGCCACAATGAAACTATGGCTGAATCTGTGATCTTGATTAATGGTCTTCCCGGCGCCGGGAAGACCACGCTGAGCAGAGTCCTTGGCAAAGAGCTAGATGTGCCAGTCGTCTCCAAGGACACGATTAAGGAAGCCCTTGCACACCCCACCCGCCCTCACACCAATGGCCGGAGCAATTGCCGCCGGACTGTTCGTTACGGCCGGCTTACACCTCTGGCGTCGGAACGCCATCCTGAGCGTCCTGGGCGGAACCGCCGTCCACGTCGCCCTGGCGTCCAGGTTCCCGGCCTGGCCCTGAACACGCCGGAACCCGCGAGTAGGGCGGGTGCCTGGGCGGCGAGAGTGAACTCATCCCGAAGCGGAGGGAATCACATGAGGCAAGGAGACTCGTCAACAGTGGGTCCATCAGCAACTAGACTTGGCGGCATGACGCCGCAGGAGCTGGCCAACCTCGCCCACCTGCGCCGGGCCCGCGACCTGATCGACCGCGAGTACGCCCGGCCGCTCGATGTGCCCACCATGGCCGCCGGCGCCCTCATGTCCCCGGCGCACTTCTCCCGCCAGTTCAAGGCGGCCTACGGCGAGTCGCCGTACAACTACCTCATGACACGGCGGATCGAACGCGCCATGGCCCTGCTGCGGGCCGGTGCCAGCGTGACGGATGCCTGCATGGAGGTCGGCTGTACATCGCTGGGGTCTTTCAGCTTACGCTTCACTGAGATCGTCGGCATCACCCCGAGCGAATATCGCTCCCGCGAGCACCAGGCTGTGAAGGCCATGCCCAGCTGCATTGCCAAACAGCACACCCGGCCGGACCGCAAGGGCAATCAGACACTGAGCAGGATTGAAGAAGCGCCCGCGTCACAGCTGCAATAGCGTGTGAGACATGAACATTTCATTGAAATACGCACACGTCACCGTCAACGATCTCGATGAGTCGCTTGCCTTCTACCGCGACGCGCTCGGCCTGGAAGTCCGGAACGACGTCGGCTCGGACGGACAGCGCTGGGTCACCCTAGGCAGTTCCGCCCAGCCCGACCTTGAAATCGTGCTGTCCCCTCCTCACGCCGGCCGCTCGCAGGCCGACGGAGACGCGATCCAGGAGTTGCTCACCAAGGGTGTCATGCCCATGCTCGTGTTCAGCACGGATGATCTCGACGCCACGTTCGAGGCCGCCCGGGCCGCCGGTGCGGAAGTCCTCCAGGAACCCATCGTCCAGCCCTGGGGCCCGCGCGACTGCGCCTTCCGTGATCCTTCCGGCAACATGCTCCGCTTCAACCAAGCCTGACACGCTGGATTAGCAGGGTCTCCTCCGCAGGCCCTTTTGGTCCGGGAAATCATGGTGAACCGCGGTCAGCCCGTGCGGTCCACCGCTCTGAGGATCGCCTGGCCCAACTCCGCAGGCTTGGTGAACTGGGGCCAGTGTCCGGTGGGCAGGTCCACAAACTCCACGTCGTGGATACGGGCAAGCTCCGCAACGAATGGATGGCCGGCGTCGATCCATTCCTGGAGCAGTGAGGACGGGAACTGACATGCGATCACTGTCGCCGGGACCTCGTAGCGCCGAACGTCGTGGAGGTGCTGCTTGCCATACGCAACGCCCTTGGGCTGCGGGATGGCGCGGGCCCGGAAGGCTGCGCGGAGGCCGTCGTCGTCGAGGTCCACAAGGTCTGCGTCCTCGAAGCCGTCCCACGGCGGAAGCGGCACGTCGTCGCCGTCGGCCGGTAGCTCGTCATTGATGACGCCGCCCTCGCCCAGGGGTCCGCTGTCCACGTAGATGGCCCGCGCCACGCGGTCCGGCCGGGAGTCAACCACGCCGTGGATGATGGCGCCGCCGCCGGAGTGGCCCACCAGGACCACTTTGTCCTCGAGGGCGTCCACGGCGGCCACGACGGCGTCGATATGATCCTGCAGTCCAATGCCGGAGCGCTGCGCGTCAACCGATTCGAGGCCGGGAAGAGTGAGCGGATGCGGCCGGTGCCCCGCCGCAGCCAGAGGTGGTGTGACCTCCGCCCACGACGAGGCGTCCAACCAGAAACCGGGTACAAGGATGATGTCCATGACGGAACCCTACCCGGCATGGGTCGGTGAGTTAAGACCGCAACACTTTCGCGCAACTCGGGACGTGCGCCGGGCTGCTACTTCACTGAAAGTCCGACGGCGTCCGTGCTCACCTTGCCGTGCGCGTTCTGGAACACTGCACGGACCAGGAGTCCGTCCCGGTCCGTGGACACGGCGGCGAGCTCCAGTGTGGAGCGGTAGGTACCTTCGTCCGTCCGCCTCGTGACGGGCTGGATATCGACCTGTTGCCAGCTTGCTCCGCCGTCGGACGAGGTTTCCCAGACCGCAACCGGTCCGGGTGTTCCTGTGGCGGCGGCACTGAAGGCGGCCTTCTTGCCTGCACCCACGGCCTGGGCCTTCGGCTGCTGCTGCACCGCAGGAAGCTCCACGGTCTGGTCAAAGGTTGGCCAGCCGTCCACCCAGTTGATCTTCTGCAGGCCGAGCGTGGGGAAGTAGGGGATGGCCTGGTTGGAGCCGTCGTAGTAGTGGAAGGCGAGGTAGTCGCCAAAGACGGACTGGCCGCCCGGGCCGGTGATGGCGCCGTGGGAATCGAGCACCACGGAACCGCCGCCGCCGAACATGTCACGGCCGTCCTTGTCCAGGTACGGGCCCTTCACGGACGTGGCACGCCCCACGGCCACCTTGTACGTGGAGTCCGCGCCCCGGCAGCAGGAGTCAAAGGAGACAAACAGGTAGTAGTAGCCATCGTGTTCAGTGATGTACGGGGCTTCGATCGGGTTGCCGGGCATAAAGCGGTCCGCGATATTCACAGTCTTGGACTGCCAGTCCGCCACGGGCTTGCCGGTTGGCCATTCGATGGGTACCAAGAAGATCCCGTACCAGAACGAGCCGATGGCCATGTAGGGGGTGCCGTCCGCATCCTCGACGATGCCGGCGTCGATTGCGTTGAACGTTTTGCCCGGGTTGGCGGGGTCCAGTCCTGACACCGGCGAGGACACCACCAGGCCCTGGTCCACCCACTCGTAGTCCGGGTCATGGGGATCAAGAGTGGTGTTGGTGGCCAGCGCCGTGATGGAGTTGTTGCCGCCAAAGCGCGACGCCGAGTAGTACAGGTAGTAGGTGCCGTTATGTTCGGTGATTTCCGGTGCCCAGAGGTTGCCGGGCAGCTCGCCGTCGGAGAAATGCTCATCGATCCAGGTCGGAATCTGATCCCATATCGTACCGCTGTATTCCCACGTGGTTCCTTGATCGGAGGACGACCAGATCTGGATGGTGCCGCCGTTTTCACGATTCAGCAGGCCGGTGGAATAGACGTACCAGGTACCGTCACCGTCCACGATCAGGGCGGGATCGTGGATGGGGGAGGTCCGGCCCACCACGGTCTTGCCTCCCGGCAGGTCAGTCTGCAGCTTCTGCCCGGGTTCTTTCTGGGTCTTTACCGGCGCGGCCGCTGTGCTTGCCGTGGCTACTGCCGGCGCAGTTGCTGTGGTGGGCGGCAGCGCCGCCGCCGTCAAGGCGAAGCTGAAAACCGCTGCCAGTCCCGCGGCGCGCGCTGCCCATGAACGTGACTTCGTCATCACGTGGTCCTTCCGAAAGGTGGTTGGGGGAATTGATTTTCGACGGCGGAGGGATGCGTCCGGGCCCGCGAATATTGCAACGTTGTAACGAAGAATATGGCACGGGGACCGGGCAGCGTCAAGGAAGGGCGGCATGGCGGGCAACAAATTTGGGCATCACCCTTGACGATCGCAGACCAGCTGTGTGAAAGTTCTTACAACGTTGCAAACGAAGAGCCCCGGATGCCGGTCCGCCACGCGGACAGTGGGGCTCACCACCGCATCCAACCAATCAAACTCGACCACTCCACCCAACCCGGAAGGACCGCGTGATGATGAAGTCACGTCCCATGGCCGCAACCTTGGCGCTCTTAGCCGCCGCAGGCCTGATGCTCGGCGGATGCTCCGCCCCCACCGGTGGGGACACCGGCGAAAAGAAGCTGACCTTTATGTTCCGTGGGGGTGAGGACGAGAAGAAGGCTTACGAAAAGGCTGTTGCCCAGTTTGAAACTGACAACAACGTGGACGTGGACATCATCGTCACCACCGCGGACCAGTACGCCACCAAGCTGAAGGCCGCCATAGCCGGCAAGCAGGTCCCGGACATTTTCTACATTGGCCCCGGCGACGTCCAGGCCTACGTACAGAACGGCATCGTCAAGGACATCACCGAGTACGTGGAAAAGTCGGACACCATCGACCTGGACAACATCTGGGAATACGGCGTTGACAGCTACCGGTACGACGGCAAGCGCGTGGGCGAAGGTGCCATTTATGCCCTTCCCAAGGACGTTGGACCGTTCTCCTTCGGCTACAACAAGACCATGCTGGAAAAGGCCGGCATCCCGTTGCCGGACAAGGACAAGCCCTACACCTTCGATGAATTCGTGGCCGCCGCCAAAAAACTCACTGCCGACACCAACGGGGACGGCACCCTGGACCAGTGGGGCACAGGCCTGAACGTTCAGTGGAACCTGCAGCCGTTTGTCTGGTCCAACGGTGGCGACTGGCTCAACGCGGACCGCACGAAGGTCACCGTGGATACCCCGGAGTTCGCCGAGGCACTCCAGTGGTTCGCGGACCTGCAGAACGTCCACGCGGTCACGCCCTCCGTGGCAGAGGCGCAGACTCTCGATACCTACCAGCGGTGGATGAAGGGCGAAATCGGCTTCTTCCCGATCGCCCCCTGGGACCTCTCCACCTACCAGAAGCTCGACTTCGACTGGGACGTCATCCCCTACCCCGCCGGCAAAACAGGCAAGACGGCCTCCTGGACGGGCACACTCGGCATCGCCGTCTCGGAGAGCACCAAACTCCCGGAGGACGCCGTCAAGCTGGTGGAGTACCTCACGGCCAACAAGGAAGCCCAGCAGAGCCTGGTTGACGCCGGGATCCAGATTCCCAACCTGAAGGACATGGCCGAGACCTGGGCCGCGGATACCACCACCAAGCCCGCAAACAAGGCCGAGTTCCTGCAGATAGTCAAGGACTACGGCCGTGCCCTTCCCGGCGGCAACACCTTCAACGCCGAGTGGTACGACGAACTCTTCACCAACATTCAGCCGGTCCTGGACGGCAAGCAGACCGCCGCGGACTACCTCAAGGAAGCGCAGCCCAGGATGCAGGAGTTCCTGGACGCCGCCAACCAGCAGGCAGGCAACTAGCCCCACAAGCCAGGTGCCGCGGCTGCACCGGAGCGCGGCCGCGGCACCTTTCCACGAGTCTTTCTGCCCTGCACCCCACCATCTCGAATCAAAGAGGATCCAAGGATGTCAACAACCGTCACGCGCCGCTCGCGGCTTCACCGGAAGGAACACCAGGCCGCCCTTGTCTTTGTTGCCATACCGGTGATCGGGTTCCTCCTCTTTACGCTTTTCCCCCTGCTGTTCTCTGTCTACGCGTCCTTCACCAACTGGAACGGCATCTCCGCGCCGGTGTTCAAGGGCCTGGACAACTACACCAAGATGTTCGGCGACCGGTACTTCCTCAAGTCGCTGTGGAACACCATCTACATGATGATCGGCATTCCGGTTGGCCTGGCCATTTCGCTGGCGCTGGCCCTGGCCATGAACCGCAAGATGCGCGGGACCACCTTCTTCCGAACCGTCTACTACCTGCCGGTGATCTCCTCCATCGCCGCGGTGGCCATCCTGTGGCAGTGGGCCTTCAACGGCGACTTCGGCCTCATCAACCAGGGCCTTGGGCTGCTCGGGATCGACGGCCCCAACTGGCTGCAGGACACCGCCACCGTGAAGCCGGCCCTCATCATCATGGCGGTGTGGAAGGGCCTGGGATATTCGATGCTGCTCTACCTGGCGGCCCTGCAGTCCGTGCCCCGCTACCTGTATGAGGCCGCCGCCCTGGATGGCGCCACGGCATGGCAGCAGTTCCGCCACATCACCATCCCCATGGTCCGGCCGGTCACGTTCTTCCTCATCGTCACCAGCATCATCGGCGGCTCGCAGATCTTCGTGGAGATCAACATCATGACTCCCACCGGCGGCCCGGAGTTCGAGTCCGCGTCCATCGTTTGGTACATCTGGCAGAAGGCGTTCGACAACCTCCAGATGGGCTACGCCTCGGCCATGTCCGTGGTACTGGGGCTGCTTGTGTTCGTGATTACCTTCATCCAGTTCCGGCTCAACCGCCGCAACCAGTTTTCGATCGATTGAGGCAGGACGCCATGTCGGCACAGAACGTCATCACCACCCCTCCGCTGGAACCCACCGGGCCGATCCCCGGCAGTGCCGGCGGCCAGGACAAGAGCGGCCCGCGCCGGAGAACCCAGGGCCAGAGGTCGGCCAAGGACGGGCTGCGGCTGGGCAACATCCTCACCACGCTCGTCCTGTCCGTGGGGGCCATCATCATGATCGCCCCTCTGGCGTGGACCTTCTCCACGTCGCTGAAGACCAAGGACGGGGTGTTCGAGCTTCCGCCGCAGTGGATCCCGGACCCCTTCGTCTGGGAGAACTACGCCCGGATCTGGACGGCCGGCCCCCTGCTCAGCGGAATCCAGAACAGCCTGATCGTGGCCTGCTCGGTCACCATCGTCGGATCGCTCACCTCGGCGCTCGCAGCCTTCGCGTTCGCCAAGATGCGGATGCCCTTCAAGAACGTCCTCTTCCTGGGCCTGCTCTCCGGCCTGATGATCCCGTTCCCCACCCTGATGATTCCGCAGTTCACCATCTTCGCCAGCATCGGCTGGGTGGATACCCTGCTGCCGCTGATCGTGCCGGGCGTGTTCGGCAACATCATCATGATCTTCTTCCTGCGCCAGTTCCTGAACAGCGTGCCGGATTCCATCGTGGAAGCGGCCAGGATCGACGGCGCGTCCTACCTGCAGATCTTCTGGACCCTGATCATGCCCGCCATCCGTCCGGCACTGGCCGCCCAGTTCATCCTCTGGTTCATGGCGGTCTGGAACGACTACCTGGCGCCCATCATCTACCTGAACTCGCCGGGCACACAGACGCTGCAGCTGGTGATCGCCAACTTCAACGCCCAGTACGCCATCCAGACCGACTACCCCCTGATCATGGCAGCATCGTTTATCGCGCTGCTGCCCGTGCTGATCGTCTTCATCGTTTTCCAGCGCCAGATCATCGAATCCATCGCCCTGTCAGGATCCAAGGGCTGAACCATGCAGATTGCTGACATCATTCCCGCTGGGAAGCCTCCGTCGGAACTGCTTCCGCTGCCGGCCTCCGCATCCGTGGATTCCTCTGCCTGGGGTTCCCGGCATGCCCACGATCCCACGGTGGTCCTCGACGACGACGGCACGTACTACATGTTCTCCACGGACGCTGTGGCCAACTCAAAAGATATTCCCGCAGGGGTACACATGCGCACGTCGACCGACCTGGTGGCCTGGCAGTATGCGGGAACCGCGTTCGACGGCGTCCCCGGCCCCGCCGCAGAGTGGTCCGGTGCTCGCGGCCTGTGGGCCCCTGAAGTGGTCCGCTGGCCGGACGGTAACTGGCACATGTACTACTCCGCCTCCACGTTCGGCTCCAACACCTCGGCCATCGGGCTGGCGGTGGCTCCTGCCCCCGCCGGCCCCTGGGACGACCGGGGAATTGTGGTGGCCACCCGGGCCGGCGAACACACCCAGAACGCCATCGACGCCGCCGTGGCCTGGGATGCCGACGGCGCCCCCTGGCTCACCTACGGCTCCTTCTTCTCCGGCATCTACACCCTGCCGCTGGACCGGATCTCCGGGGAGCCGCTGGCCACAGGGGACCTGGGCACCCTCATCGCCCGCCGGCACCCTTCGGTGGACGGAGCCGTGGAGGGCGCGTTCGTCCTGTACCGCGCCGAAGAGGACCGCTACGTGCTGTTCACGTCCTACGATTCCCTCTTCAGCACCTACAACGTGCGGGTGGCGGTGGCGGACCACATCGCCGGGCCCTACCGGGACTTCCGCGGGAATTCACTGATGGACCTTACTGCCCCTCCGGCGTCCACTGGAACCAAGCTGCTGGGCAGCTACCAGTTCGACGGCGGCACTGGCTGGCTTGCCCCCGGCCACAACTCGGTCCTCACCCAGGCCGGTCCGGGCGGGGCCACCGAATATTTCGTGGTCCACCACGTCCGCTTTTCGGCGGACCCGTCCCAGCACGTGGTCCAGCTCCGGCGGCTTTTCTTCAATGCGGCCAGCTGGCCTGTTATCTCACCCCAGCCGTTTGCCGGCCGGGGAAGGGAGGCGCTGGCTGTCCCCGAACCGGTTGCTGGACTGTGGCGCGTGCTCCGGTTTGATCCGGAGTCAACGGACCTGGTGCCTGCGGTGGAGCTGGAACTCGAATGCCTGGCCTCAGGCAAACACGGATCCGCTGTTTCCGACGGCACGCCGGCCCATGCACGGTTGCTTCTTCCCGGCCTCCCGGACGGTTCGGGCGCGGCCAAGGAACTTGACGCGGTGGTGTTTGGCTCCTGGGACTGGGCGCGCGGTCACGCTGCGCTGTCCTTCAGCGGCATCGATCAGCACGGCGTGGCCTGGAGTGGCACAAAGGGGGACCTGTCGTGAACGATTCCCCGCTAGGCTGGGCCGGCCGCGTGATGGAGTGGCTTGGCTTTGCCACCAGGCTGGTGCTGGTCAATGTCTTGTTTGTGGCGGGTACGCTGGCCGGCCTGGTGGTCTTCGGGCTGTTCCCGGCGGCCGTTGCCGCCACCACTGTCCTGGCGAGGGTGCGCAGCGGCGCCGGCGAACACCTGGTGCGTGACTTCGTCACGGTGTATCGCTCACAGTTTTGGCATGTCAACCGGGTGGGCAGCATCTTCTGGCTTGCCGGCGTCGTGCTCTTCCTTAACAGCCTGACCGTGCTGGGACCGGCGGGTGTCGCGATGCTGTCCTCGCCCATCTATGCCGTGCTGCTTCTGCTGGCTGCCGTTGCCGGCGTGGGCATCATCATGGCGGCAGCCACGGCCGTTGCCGTGTGCAGCCGCTACCGGGACTCGGTCACCACGACCTGGCGTACGGCGTTCATGCTGCCTCTGGTGTCGCCGGTGATGGGCATTTCCCTGCTCTTGAGCCTGGTGGCCTTTGCTGTTGTCTTCTCCGGGATGACCTTCCTGGTGCCGCTGGTGGGGGCCTCCGTCCCGCTACTGATCTCGGGTTGGCTCGTGGGCCGGCGGCTGGAAGGCCTCGAACCTCCTGAACCCGCCACCGCGTAACGACCGTCCGTCCCGCCAGGCTTTCCGACAGCCCAAACTCCACATTTTTCTACAACGTTATACAGAACAGGAAGAACCGTGACCATCACCTCCGCTGCTATTGAACAGACCGATCTGGCTGTTGTGGCACCAGCCGTCATCACCATCGACCGGTCGGCCGTTATTGCCCCCGTGAACCGGCGCATTTTTGGCTCCTTCGTGGAGCACCTGGGCCGGTGCGTCTACGACGGCATCTACGAACCCGGCCACCCGACCGCCAACGAGGACGGGTTCCGGCTGGACGTCATTGAGCTGGTCAAGGAGCTGGGATCCAGCACCATCCGCTACCCGGGCGGCAACTTCGTTTCCGGCTACCGGTGGGAGGACGGAGTAGGCCCACGGGACCGGCGTCCGGTCCGGCGGGACCTCGCCTGGCACTCGCTGGAATCCAACCAGGTGGGCCTGGACGAGTTCGCCCGCTGGTGCGAGCTCACCGGCTCCGAACTCATGATGGCCGTCAACCTGGGCACCCGCGGCATCGAAGCTGCCCTGGACCTGCTGGAATACGCCAACCACCCCTCCGGCACCACCCTCAGCGACCAGCGCATTGCCAACGGTGCAAAGGACCCCTACAACATCCGCATGTGGTGCCTCGGCAACGAGATGGACGGGCCATGGCAGATCGGCCACATGTCCGCTGACAACTATGGCAAGCTTGCGGCCCGCACGGCCTCCGCCATGAAGACCGCGGACAAGGACCTGCAGCTGGTGGTGTGCGGTTCGTCCAGCTCCTCCATGCCCACGTTCGGCGAATGGGAGCGCGTGGTCCTGGAGCACAGCTACGACTACGTGGACTACATCTCCTGCCACGCGTACTACCAGGAGCGCAACGGCGACCTTGGCTCCTACCTGGCGTCCTCGCTGGACATGCAGTACTTCATTGAAACCGTGGTGGCCACGGCCGACCACGTCAAGCACAAGCTGAAGAGCAAAAAGACCATCCAGCTGTCCTTCGATGAGTGGAACATCTGGTACCTGGATGAGCACCAGGCCTCGGACGAGGTCAATGAGGAATGGGTGCACGCACCGCGCCAGCTGGAGGACACTTACTCCGTCGCCGACGCCGTAGTGTTCGGAAACCTGCTGATCACCCTGCTGAAGAACCACGACCGTGTTGCCGCGGCCTCGCTCGCCCAGCTGGTCAACGTCATTGCACCCATCATGACCGAACCCGGCGGCGACGCCTGGCGCCAGACCACCTTCTTCCCGTTCTCCGTGACCTCGCGGCTGGCCCGCGGTGAAGTGCTCCGCCCCCGCATCGAGGCAGGAACGTACTCGACGGCGGTGTACGGCGAAGCGCCGCTGGTGGACGCCGTGGCAACCGCCGACGCCGCCACCGGCCAGTCGGCCCTGTTCCTGGTGAACCGCAGCATGACCGAGGCGATCGATGTGACGGTCCGCGTGTCCGAGCTCAACGCAACAGTGGTCACCGAGGCCGTGACCCTCCACGATGAGGACGTCTACGCCAAGAACACCCTGCAGGACCAGAACCGGGTGGGCCTGAAGGAGCTCACGGGCGCCGTCCTGGAGGAGGGGACGCTCACGGTGACGCTGCCGCCAGTGTCCTGGTCCGCCGTCGCACTAGGCTGACGTGCACGTCCCAACGAAGTTCGCCACGGCCAGCCGCCTACGGGTGCGGCTGGCCGCGGCGCTGGCCGCCGTCGTCCTTTTGCTGTCCGGTTGCGCCGCGTTCCCTGGCGCGACGGCGCAAGGTGAGTCCTCCCCAGCCGCTGGGCTGGCCGGGGATTTCTTCACTCATGACCCAGCGTTGGTGGCCGGGGAGGACGGCGAACCGTGGTTTGTCTATTCCACCGGAAACGGCCAGGTGGCCGACGGAAACATCCAGATCCGGCGCTCCACCGATGGCGTCAACTGGGAGTATGCGGGTGAGGTGTGGCAGGAGAAGCCGGCCTGGCTCACGGCAGCGGTTCCCGGCGTTGACAACCTGTGGGCGCCGGAGCTGTACGAGCATGGCGGCACGTGGTACCTCTACTACTCTGCGTCAACGTTCGGCAAGAACCTGTCCGTGATCGCGCTGGCAACCAACACCACCCTGGACCCTGCGGATCCAGCCTATAAATGGGTGGACCAGGGACAGGTGATTTCCTCGAAAGGGGAGAGGTTCAACGCCATCGATCCGGGCATCGCCGAGGATGAGGACGGGACTCCGTGGATGTCCTTCGGGTCCTTCTGGACCGGCCTGCAGATGGTTCAGCTTGAGTGGCCCACCGGGCTGCGCGCCGGGAGCGAACCGCCGCTGACCCTCGCGGACCGGAAGGCGCCGCCCAACGCCATCGAGGCGCCCTACATCCTGCCCCATGACGGCGCCTACTACCTCTTCTTCTCCCGCGACTTCTGCTGCCAGGGCCTGGAGAGCACGTACAACATCGCGGTGGGGAAGTCGGACACCATCACCGGCCCTTATCTGGACGCCGACGGCAAGGCACTGCTCGACGGCGGCGGCACACTGCTCCTGTCGTCCGACGGCGGCAGGATCGGCCCGGGCGGGCAGTCCGTCTCCGGGGACACGCTGGCATTCCACTACTACGCGGAAGAACTCGACGGCGCCTTCAGGCTGGGACTGGCCCGTCTGACGTGGAAGGACGGCTGGCCGACTGCTGACTGGGGCTAGACGTCAGCCCGGACCCTGGCCCGGGTGCCCAGGGTGGACTCGCGGGGCACCACGCGGAAAGCCGCCTCGATCTCCCGGGGCGGGCCGCCATCCGGATTCTTGATCCGCTCCATGAGCAGTTTGATGGCGGTCTCGGCAATTTCATCCCGGCCCGGGTCAACCGTGCTCAGGGTGGGGAGCGTGTAGCGGGTCTCGTCCAGGTCATCGAAGCCGATCACCGCGACGTCGTCCGGGACGCGGAACCCCGCCTCCTGCAGGACGCGCACCGCACCCTGGGCGAGGGTGTCGTTGAGCCCGAAGACGGCGTCGAAGATGGCGCCGCGGTCCAGGAGCTCGTGCATCGCGGCCGCGCCGTTGGAGCGGTGCCAGTCCCGGACGTAGGCCACGATGCCGTCGTCGTACGGGATGCCCCGGGCTTCAAGCGCCTCACGGTAGCCGCGTAAACGCAGTCCGGCGGAACCGATAACCTCACCCTTGTGCGCCCCCACCACAGCAATGCGTGTGCGGCCAAGGTCCAGCAGGTGTTCCGTGGCCGAACGGGAAGCCTCGACATTCTGCATTGTCACGTGGTCGGAACTGCTGTGGAAGATCCGCTCGCCCAGCAGGACTATCGGCACATCAGCTTTGATGAGGTCAACATCGTCCTGCCCGAGTTCAAGGGGACTGAAGATCAGGCCGTCAGACATTTTGAGCCTCGGGCTGGACATGACTTCCAGCTCACGGTCCCGGTCGGCGCCTGTCTGTTCGATCAGTACCACCAGGCCGTGTTTGGCGGCGGCTTCGATCACCGCGTCCGCCAGTTCAGCGAAGTACGGCAGGCTCAGCTGCGGCAGGGCAAGGGTAATGGCTCCGGTGTGTCCGGAGCGCAGGCTGCGGGCGGTCAGGTTCGGGCGGTATCCCAGGGCCTTGATGGCTTCTTCAACCTTGGCCCGGGTGGTGTCCCGGACATGTGGGTGGTTGTTGATCACGTTGGAAACGGTCTTGAAGGACACACCCGCGACGCGTGCCACGTCGTGAAGGGTCGCTGCCATCCCGCATCTCCTTAGTGAAAGTTCCAGGCCAAGCGGCCCGTCAAGGAGAGTTTACAACGTTGCATCGCCTTTCAGGCAGCTAAACCTCCCTGCGGGACCGTTCCTTATTTCCCGACCCGCGTGGCCAGGCTTCCGTCGAGGCCTGCCGTCGATTCCCGCGGGACCAGCCGTACGGGCAGCTTGTGGAGGCCCGGACGCGTCACGCCGGCGATCGCGGCCGCGAGTTCGCCGGCGACTGCACGGCCCATGTGCTCGAGGTTCATGTCTATGGTTGTCAGGGGCGGGCGGGATGTGGTGCTGAACAGCTCCCAGTCGTCGAATCCTACGACTCCTACATCCTGGGGGACCGAGTGCCCTTCTTCGCGCAGGGCGTCGACGACGCCACGGGCGATCTGGTCGCTGCCGCAGAAGATTCCGTCAAAGTCGAGGCGCGCGTTCAGTAACGCGCGCACCCCCTGCCGTCCCCACGATTCACTCCAGTCGCCGTACAGGACTTCCCCTGAGACGAAGCCCAGGCCGTGGCTTTCCAACGCCGTTTTGGCCGCGGAACTCCTTTCCTGTGCTGCCTCGAAGCGCGGCTCTCCGTTGATCATCGCTATCTTCCTGCGTCCCCGCGCCACCAGATGGTCGATGGCCAGTGCGGCGCCCATGGCGTTGTCGGGAGTAAAGGAGCAATCGGTCGCGAGGATGGAGGGAGTGTAGGCATAAACGACCGGGACAGGGACATGTTCGGAGAGGGAGGGGCGGGCGTTGGCATCGTCGCCGAGGACGATGATGCCGTCCACGCGCTTGGCAATCAGCGTCTGCAGCAGGAACTTTTCACGCACGAGGTCTTTGCGGGCGTCGCTGATGATGACAGAAGTTGACCCCGCTCCGAAGGCCTCCTCAACGCCCATGAGTATGGGCAGGACGAACCGGCTGGAAAGGTCGGCCGTCAGTACTCCGATAGTCCCGGTGACCGGGAAGTTGAGGGCCTGGGCGAACGGATTCGGTGAGAAGTTCAGTTTTTCAGCGGCGTCAAGAACCCGTTGCCGGGTGTTTTTGTTGACATGGTTCCTGCCGTTCAAAGCCTTCGACGCGGTGGCGACTGACACGCCTGCGGCCATGGCAACGTCGGTCAGGACCGGCCTCTTTTCTGCCTTTGTCATCGGATTCCTCTCCCCACGCCTCTATTCCTTCACCCAACGATACCGAAAAATTTTCCGAAAACGCAGCCGGTCCACACCAAACCCTACAAAGAAACCGTTGACACATGCGAATATTGGCTGGTAATTTCTTCTGAAACCACTTTCGGGTTTTCGGAAATTGTTCCGTCGGGCGCCTGATCACCGCTGCGGTAGGCAGTCAGATTTTTCACGGAAGAAAAGGACGAAGCATCATGCTCAGAAAAACCACCCGCCACACGCTGGCCGCAGTCAGCGTCATATCGCTGGCTCTCATTGCCACCGGGTGCTCCGGCGGCGCGCCGGTGGGTCAAGAATCGTCGGCGGCTCCTACCTCGTTCACAGTGTGGGACCCGTACCCCCAGCACACTGAAGGTTCGGACTGGGCAGAGCGCATCAGCGCCTGCGGAGATAAGGCCGGCGTCAAGATCGAACGCACCGCCTATGACACCCAGGCCCTGACCAACCAGGCCCTGCTGGCTGCGCAGGAGGGTACCGCCGCTGACGTCATCCTCCTCGACAACCCGGCCGTCTCCACCCTGGCCGACACCGGCGCCCTGATCGACATGGAAAGCGTCGGCCTGGACACCTCGGCCATCGAACCAAACCTGCTGGCTGCAGGAGTGGTGGACGGCAAGACCTACGGGATCCCGCTCGGCGCCAACACCCTCGCCCTCTACTACAACGCCGATGTTCTTGCTAAAGCCGGAGTGGACCCCGCCAGCGTCACCGACTGGGCCAGCTTCCAGACTGCCCTGGCGAAGGTCAAGGACGCGGGTAGCAAGGCCATCACGTTCTCGGCCATCGGGACCGAAGAGGGTTCGTTCCAGTTCCTTCCCTTTTTCTGGGGATCAGGTGCGGAGTTGAAGGATCTCGATTCCCCGGCCGCCGTTGAAGCACTGGAGCTCTGGACGAACTGGGTCAAGACAGGCATGGCTCCCAACTCCGTCATCAGCAATTCCCAGAACACCACCTGGGAAGAGTTCCTCACCGGCGACTTCGGCTTCGCGGTCAACGGCACCTGGCAGGTAAACGCCGCGGCGAAAGCCCCGTTCAAGACCGGCTACATCCCGATTCCGGCGAAAAGCGGGGGAGTGGCGCCTGCACCCACCGGGGGCGAGTTCCTGCTGATGCCGGTCCAAAAGGACGAAAGCCGCTACGACACGTCAAAGAAGATCATCGAGTGCATGAGCACCACTGAAGGTCAGGTGGAAACCGCCAACACCTTCGCCTACTACATTCCCGCCACCAGCGACGGCCAGACCCTGCTGCTCAAAGAACATCCTGAACTCAAGGTTTGGGTTGACGCTGTCAACAAGGCAAAGGGCCGCACCAGCGACAACCTCGGCACCAACTATCCCATCATTTCCGAGCAACTGTGGACAGCCGTCCAGAACTCGCTCAGCGGCGCAGCCTCGCCCACAGATGCCCTCAAGGCAGCTCAGAAGGCGGCGTCCGAGAAGACGTCCAAGTGAGCTAATACCTGTCCGTGAACGGAAGATATGCCATGACTACCACCCCCGCCCCGGTACGCACCCGTACCGGGGACCGGGCGGCTCCTGCCGCCCAGCCACGCCGATCCCGACGGCGCTCGACCGATGGTTCCCAATGGATAGCGTGGGCCTTCGTCACGCCCCTGGTGATCTATTTGCTCGTTTTCTACGCGTTCCCGTTGTACCGGAACATAGAGCTCAGCCTGCACGATTACACCCCGCGGGCCTTTGTCCGGGGAAATGCCGAGTTCGTCGGTTTCCAGAACTACGTGGACATCTTTGGGTCGTCATCGTTCGCAAAAGCCGCAACCAACACCGCGCTTTTCACCATCGGATCGATTGCCTTCCAGTACGCGGCGGGCCTGGCCCTCGCGGTCTTCTTCCGGGCAAACTTCAAACTTTCCGCAGTGCTCCGCGGGCTCTTCCTGATCCCGTGGCTCCTGCCGATGATTGTCTCGGCATCAGCGTGGGCCTGGATGTTCAACAGCGACAACGGCATCATCAACGCTGCCCTCCGGGTGGTGGGCCTGGACCCGGTGAATTGGCTGACCTCCCCGGACGTCGCTCTGACCTCCGTGATCATCGCCAACATCTGGCTCGGAATCCCCTTCAATCTGGTCATCCTCTACTCGGGCCTGCAGAACATTCCGGCTGACTACTATGAGGCGGCGTCCCTGGACGGCGCCAATGCATGGCAACAGTTCTGGAGGCTTACCTTCCCGCTGCTCAAGCCGGTTTCAGCGATCACGCTGCTGCTGGGGCTCATCTACACGCTCAAGGTCGTTGACCTGATTTGGATCATGACGGCGGGCGGCCCGGGCGATACCTCCACAACGTTCGCCACGTGGTCGTACCGGGAGGCATTCGGTGCCGGGAATCCCGATTTCAGCCCCGCTGCCGCCGTCGGCAACCTGCTGATCGTCGTGGCGCTGGTCTTCGGGCTGATCTATCTCCAGATGCAAAGGAAGCTCGAGAAACAATGACCGGAACAAGATCACTGTGGAAGACCCTCATTGCGCTCGCCCTGACGGCCGTGATGCTCTTCCCCGTCTACTGGATCGTTAACGTTTCACTGACAAAGACCAGCAACCTGCGACGTTCCCCGCCGAGCCTGCTGCCCCTTGATCCCACTCTGGAAGGGTATGTCGCAGCATTTTCGCAACAGCTTCCCCAACTTGGCACCAGCCTTCTGGTGGGTTTGGGAACTGTGCTGCTGACTCTCGCCGTCGCAGCACCTGCCAGCTATGCGATGGCCACGCTGAATCTGAAGGGGCGCCAGGGACTCAGTTTTATCCTGCTCGTGGCCCAGATGGTTCCGGCCGTCGTCATGGCCATGGGTTTTTACGCCATTTATCTCAAGCTGGGAATGCTGAATTCCTTGTGGGGCCTGATCCTTGCGGACTCGACGATTGCCGTACCCTTTGCCGTCCTCCTGCTTCAGGCCTTCATGTCCGGGATTCCCACGGAGCTCCTGCAAGCGGCAAAACTTGACGGCTCGGGCGTGTGGCGGACGTTTGTCTGGATCATCCTGCCGCTCAGCCGCAACTCGCTGCTGACCGTATCGCTGTTCGCGTTCCTCTGGGCCTGGTCGGACTTCATTTTCGCCTCCACCCTGAACCGGAGCGGCGACCTCATTCCCATCACCTTGGGCATCTACAAGTTCATCGGCAACAACACCACGCAGTGGAACGCCATCATGGCGACGGCCGTCATCGCGTCAATCCCGGCTGCCATCCTGCTGGTCGTGGCGCAGCGGTATGTTGCCGCCGGGGTGACCGCAGGCGCCGTCAAAGACTGAACATCCGCGATCCGTGGCCCCAACGGGCACGCTTTCCCGGTTCTACCCTGACTACTTTTCAACTCAAGCACTGAAGCGGAGACAAACTCGTGTCAACGACCAAACTCGCCCTCACCGGAGGTCCCGTCCACCCGGCTGTGTCAGCCCTTCGTCCCCTCGGCCCGGAAGAGATCTCTGTTACCGGTGGCTTCTGGGGCGACCGGCAAGAACTCAACGCGCGGGTCATCCTGTCGCATTGCGAGCAGTGGATGGAGCGGATCGGGTGGACGTCCAACTTTGACCGGGCCGCTGACGGCACCATCAGTGGCGCACATGCGGGCATCGAATTCGTGGACTCAGAGGTCTACAAGCTCCTGGAGGCCATGGCATGGGAGCTGGGCCGGCAGCATGAAGACGGCCTGGACAGGCGCTATCGCAGACTGGTTGCCCGGGTAGTCTCCGCCCAGGAGCCGGACGGGTACCTGCACACGAGCTTCGGCCGGCCAGGCCAGCGTGCCCGGTACGCAGACCTGGAATGGGGCCACGAGCTCTACTGCTTCGGACATCTCCTCCAGGCCGCCGTGGCCCGCCTGCGGTCCGGACACGACGACGCCCTGGTGGCCGCCGGGCGGCGCCTGGCCGACCACCTCTGGCAGGAGTTCGGCCCGGATGGCCGCAACGCCGTCTGCGGCCACCCGGAAATAGAAGTCGCGCTGGCGGAATTCGGACGGGCCACCGGGGAACCGCGTTACCTTGAGCTCGCCCGGCTGTTCATCGAACGGCGGGGCACCGGGACCCTCAAATCCATCGAGTGGGGCCAGGAATATTTCCAGGACGACGTACCCGTTCGCCAGGCCCGTGTTCTGCGCGGGCACGCCGTCCGGGCCTTGTACCTCGCGTCGGGAGCCCTCGACGTGGCGACGGATCAGGGCGACGAGGAACTTGCCCGCGCCGTCGAACTGCAATGGGAAAACACAGTGGCCCGCAGGACCTACATCACCGGAGGGATGGGTTCCCACCACCAGGACGAAGCATTCGGCGCGGACTACGAGCTGCCCCCGGACCGGGCGTACTCCGAAACCTGCGCCGGCATCGCATCGGTCATGCTGAGCTGGCGGCTCCTGTTGCGCACCGGGGACCCGAAATATGCCGACCTCATGGAACGCACGCTCCTGAACAACATACTGGCTTCCCCCCGGCAGAACGGGCGGGGGTTCTTCTACACCAACACCCTGCACCAGCGCATCGAGGGCAACGTGCCCAACCAGGACGAAATCAGCGCCAGGGCGCTCGCAACCCTCCGCGCGCCCTGGTTTGAGGTGTCATGCTGCCCCACAAACGTGGCGCGGACACTGGCCAGTGTCCACCTGTACTTTGCAACAGCCACCGACGACGCCCTTCAGATCCACCAGTACGGCGATGCCGAGATCAGGACACAGCTTCCGTCAGCCGGGCGCCTGTCCGTCACCATGCGTACCTCCTATCCGGATGAGGGGCGGATCGAGGTGGTGATTGTGGACGCTCCTGCCGTTCCCGCCGGCATCTCGCTGCGCGTACCTGCCTGGGCCAAGGGGGAGGCCAGCCTGCACGTCAATGGCGAAAAGCAGGACCCCTACCAGGAAGTCCGCCGCCGCTTTGAGCCAGGGGACACGCTCACGCTCAGCCTTCCGATGCGGCCCCGCGTCATCCACCCCCACCCGCACATGGATGCAGTCCGCGGGACCGTTGCCCTCGAGCGCGGACCGCTCGTGCTCTGCCTGGAATCAGTGGACCTTCCCGCCGGCACCGTGAACGACGTTTCCTTCGATCCGGAGGTGGCTGTGGCGGACATAATCAACGGCGCCAGGATCGGAGTTGAGCCTGCGGCAGCCGGGCACCCCGACTGGCCCTATGCGGAGCACGTCGAGGCCGAGCGGCACGGGCCGTGGACCGTCAACCTTGTTCCCTACCATTCCTGGGGAAACAGGGGCCCGTCCACCATGAGGGTCTGGATCCCCGTGAAGACTCAGTCTTCAGGGGAACAGCCTTCGTAGGTATCTTTCCGGCGCCACGATCCGAAAGGAGCAAACGCCCGGCGAGGCGCGCATCGCCGTCTCGCCATCCCCTCGCCATCACTCGAATCCCCACTCATCCCATGAAAGTGAGCATGTCGTGCCACAGAGAAGTCCGCGACGTACCCCAGGACAACAGCTATTGGCCGTTTCGGCCAAGGTGACATGCGGCGCAATTGCCGCCACCCTGGCCGGCGCAGCAATTGTCCAACCGGCTGCTTTTGCCGCCCCCAGCCCCGCCGAGAGCCTGCTGGCCCAGTATGACTTTGATGCGCTCGACGCCGGCACCATAGCCGACACGTCAGGCAACAACCGGAATGCCAAGGTCATCAATCCGGCCAGCGCCGCCATCGTTCCCGGTGCCGACGCCGGTTCGGGTGCGCTCGCGCTCCCCGGCGGCTCCCCGGCATCCAGCGGAGCGTATGTTGAACTCCCCAAGTCCATCCTCGAGGGCAGGACCGATCTCACCGTCTCCACCCGGGTGAGATGGAACGCCTCAACCACGCCGTGGCAATGGCTGTTCGGCCTGGGCACCGACACCACCAGGTACCTGCTCACCACGCCCTATAACGGGGACGGAGTCCTTCGCAGTGCCATTACGTCCGCGGGGGCGGGCGCCGAGGCCAAGGTCTCCGCCTCGCAGGCCCTGCCGGGCGGTGCCTGGAAAACCCTCACGGTGACGCTGGATACTGCCCAGGACAGGCTGACAACCTACCTCGACGGCGCCGCTGTCGGTTCCGCGCCGACCACGATGAGCGCTGGCGAGCTTCTCAGCGCAACGTCCACGAGGGCCGGATACATCGGAAAATCAACGTATCCCGATCCCCTGTTCCAGGGTGACATCGACGATTTCCGCGTCTATGGCACGGCCCTCACGGCTGAGCAGGTGGGCGACCTTGCCGCCGGTGATACTCCCACGCCGACCGGGCTGAAGCAGACCGCTTTCGATGTCCGCACGGCTGAGGGCGTCGCACCCCAGCTGCCTGCCGCCGTCGGATCCTCCTTCAGTGACGGCTTCGACCGGCAGGTGGGCATCCAATGGGACCCCGTGGACCCTTCCCTGTACGCGCAACGGGGCAGCTTTACCGTTAACGGTTCGGCAGCAGGCCGCCCAGTCTCCGCCGCAGTTACGGTAGTGCGGGAAGGCGAACTCTCGATTGATCTGGGGACAGACACAGGGGCCTTCCACGGAGGTGCCTCCGGAACCCTCTACGGTCTCTACGGTGAGGGTTTGCCGTCGAACAACCTCATTGACGGAATCAACCTTCGGACAGTGTCCACAAAAGCCCAGGACGGCCCGCAACACCCTGGCGCAGACGCCCTCGAAGTGGTCAAGGCATTGGCTGACAGCTCCGACGGCGATGTCTACATCTACATGACGGACATCCACCGCGGTTTTCCTTATGAGTGGCCGGGCAGCACCCCGGCCGAAAAGATGGCACTCTTCAAGGAGAAAATAGCCCTTCAGGTGGACCAGGTCCTCACTCTTGAGCCGGAGTATCAGGACAACATCGTCTTCGTGCCCTTCAATGAGCCTGAAGGCAACATGTTCGGTACCGGTGACTGGAGCTACAACCGGGTCAGCTGGCTCAGTAACCCGACTGAATACTTCAAGGCGTGGGACGAAGTGCATGCGCTTATCAAGGGCAAAATGCCCCAGGCCCGGATCGCCGGTCCAAACACCAGCCTGCTCTTCGGTCAAGTCAAGGGCTTCCTTCAGCACACAGTGGACGCCGGAACAGTTCCGGACGTCATGACCTGGCACGAGCTCAGTGATCCGGCCAAGATCCGCAGCAGCGTTAAGACGTACCGCGCCTGGGAAGACGAACTTTTTGCCGGAACTGGCCACGCAGGCAAGGACCTGCCCATCAACATCAACGAGTACGCCCACAATTACCACACCTCCGTTCCAGGCCAGATGATCCAGTGGGTCTCGGCTATCGAGGAAGCGAAGGTCGACGCGGACATCGCCTACTGGAACATTGACGGGAACCTCAGCGACTCGGCGGTCCAGGCCAACCGCGGCAACGGTCAATGGTGGCTCTTGAACTCGTACGCGCAGATGTCGGGCCACACCGTCAAGGTGTCCCCGCCGTCGCCGGACAAGAGCTACACCCTGCAGGGCGTAGCCACCCTGGACGCCCCAAAGAAACAAGCACGCGCGCTCTTCGGCGGCTCCTCGGGTTCCGCCCACGTGAGGTTCGACCACGTTGACAGCGCACTCTTCGGCGGAAGTGTCCACGCCAGCATCCGCGAGGTCCAGTGGACAGGCCAGATCGGAGACTCGCAGGGACCCGAGGTCATCAAGGACATCGAGCTTCCTGTCGTGGACGGTTCGGTCTTCTTCGACTTCGGGGCAGCCGGACTGCCCGCCGTCAAGGAATCCTCGGCCTACGAGATCATCCTGACTCCGGGAACCCACACTTCCGTGACCGCCCAGGCTCCCAAGCTATGGCAGGCCACCTACGAAGCGGAAGACGCGGGGCACACCGGCACCGGCTGGAGCCGCAACGGCCCCGAAGGCCGGCCTGCCGACGTCGGAAAGTTCTACACCTCAGGCGGCTACAACGTGGGCGGGCTACGCTCCGGATCAGACGTCAAGCTTGATTTCAACGTGTCCGTTCCCCAGGACGGTAAATACGACCTCAGCGTTTTCGCGAACTCCCTCAACACCTTCAACCTCATCCAGGAACAGGGGCCGACCAACGTCTTTGTCACCGTGGATGGGAAAGTCGAACAGGAAATCTTCCTCACCCTTGGCTACAAATGGGTGGTGTGGGACCACACGGACACCGCCGTCGACCTGACAGCCGGCAATCACGTCATCTCCCTCGCCGCACGAAGCCTGGACGGAACCAAGGCAACAAAGGGTGACGCCATCGTCGACAAGATCGACCTCGCCCTGGCAAACCCCGACGCCGGGCAACGGCTGTACGAAGCGGAGTACGCAACCCTCCACGAGGCAACCCTCGACTACTCGGCCAGCAACACCTCGGCATCCGGCGTCGCGGCGCTTGCTCCGGGCCAGTCGGCTACTTTCTGGGTCTATTCACAGGAGGACGGCGAATCCACCCTTGGCATTGACACACTGGGAGGCGGCACGGGGGCGCTGTCCGTGAACGGCCAGGCCATTACCGATGTGGGGGAGTCCAGGAGCCTTCCCGTGTTCCTTACTGGCGGGATCAACAAGGTGACCGTCACAGGTACCTCCGGCACGCTCAAGGTGGACCGCGTCCGCACTGAGGACACCGATGGCACTCTTGCCTCCGCCGTGTATCAGGCAGAACAAGCAACGGTCAACGGCACCGCCGCCGTCACCGACCTTTCCCTGGCAGAGGGCGGCAAGGCCGTCACAGGAATCGGAGGGGAGCCGGGCAACGTCAACAGCCTGGCTTTCAACAACGTGATCGTCGATACGGCTGGAACGTACGCGCTGACCGTCCGCTATTCAAACGAGGAGCAGTCACCGGCTTCCCACTACAACCCTGACCCGCTGGCACGCCCGGCAGACATCTCCGTCAACGGGGCTGAATCACGGCGTGTCCTGTTCCCGCACACGTTCCACCAGAACAACTTCTGGGAGATGACCATCGCCGTCGAGCTCCAGGCAGGCACGAATTCCATCGCCTTCAGCTCGGAAGAACTGCCCAACTTCGACGGAGAGACCTACATTTCGGACACCTGGCCCGGGATCCTCCTCAGGTCCAGCTACGCGCCCAACATCGACCGGATCAGCGTGACGCCATACAAGGTAAGTGCCGCAGTGGAAGACCACGAGCCGGACTTTACCCCGGCCTACCCTGCAAAGAAGCTGAACGGCACCACCGAACAGAACTTCGGACTGGAAGGGCAGACAGTCTCCGAGGGAGGTTCTGACGTTTCACTCAAGAACCTTCCGGCCAACGAATGGGTTTACGCCTTCCTCGACTCGTCCGGCCTCGGCTGGTACAAGGCTGACGCAGCCGGAACCGTTATCGCGAAAACTCCGCAAACCACCAAGTCGGGGAATTACCGAATCGTTGTTTTCAACTCGGAAGGAAACCTGATCGGTTGGGACAGCCTCAACGTCAAGAAGCCCAAATAGTCCCGTAAGAACTGCCTAAGGGGCCCGGACAGCGTCGCTGTCCGGGCCCTTACAGCGTCAGCGCCGCTTCCGCTTTGACCGTTGCTCCTCCTGGCGCTCGGAACTGGCGCGCTCCGCCGAACGCTGGGATTTCCCTCCTCCCACCACCTTCTGGTGCCACTCACGCTGGTATGCCCGGGTGGCTGCGGCATCCTTGCGGCGGGCCAGCGCGGCAAGTTCGCGCTGGAGTTTCAGGTAGTTGTTCCAGCGGCGGTCCTCGAGTGTGCCGTCAGTGAGTGCAGCCTGCACGGCGCAGCCCGGCTCCCGCTGATGGGCGCAGTCCGAAAACCGGCAGAGGCCGGCGAGTTCCTCCACATCGCCGAACATCTGCTCCATGCCGTCGTCGGCGTCGAAAAGCGAGAATCCCCGTACGCCTGGAGTGTCCATGAGGACCGCGCCGTTGGCCAGCGGGACAAGTTCCCGGGAGGTGGTGGTGTGCTTGCCCCTGAAATCGCCGGACCGGACTTCGCCAGTGTCCTGCACGTTGCGGCCCACCAATGCATTGATCAGCGTGGACTTCCCTGCCCCCGACGGCCCCAGGAGGACAAGCGTGCAGTTTGGCGGCAGGTGGGCCAGCAGTTCGTCCATCCCGTCGCCGTTCTCGGCAGACGTGGTGACCACAGCGACGCCCGCCGCCTGCAGGATTGCCTTCCCGACGACGTCGTCCGCCACGTCGGCCAGGTCCGCCTTGGTGATGATCACTAGGGGAACAGCGCCGGAATCCCAAGCGGCGACGAGGGTGCGTTCGAGGCGGTTGTGCGTCAGGGGCCGGTCAGCCGGTACCACTACGCCCACCACGTCCATGTTGGCGGCCAGGGCCTGCGCGGCGGAGGAGGCCTCGAAGGCCCGCTTGCGACTGAGCTCTGAACGCCGGGGGAGTACGTCCACGATCTGGCGGTCCCCTCCGCGGTTGGGTCCGATCCATACCCAGTCCCCGGTAACGGGAACGCCGGCGTCGAGCGGGTAGGGCAGGTGGAGGAGCTCCGCGCCGACCGCGACCAGGACGAGGCTGCGGTCAACCCGCACCACCCGCCCGCGTTCGCAGGGTCCCGGTGCCGGGTGTTCATCGAAGTGCTGTGCGACGGCGGTGGAATAGCCGTAAAGGAACGGTCCGGCTTGCTCGGGTTCGGTAGAAATAGATTCAACAAGACTGTCCAGGCTTGTGCCTGAAGAATTTTTCAATGTGATACCTCGGGATATGTCCCCTGGCACCGGCCAGTCCCCGGGCGAGGCCCAAGGTGTTCTGGCGTGCGGGCAGTGTGCCCTATGCGGTGCGGAAGCTGGAGACAGGGGTGGTTGGTTTGACGTTTGCGGGGCGCACAAGGCGCGCGGCTGTAACAGTCATCAAAACCACCTCCGTTCTCTCCCGGTCCTTACGGGCACCTCCGAAGCGGGACGCCTGACCGGTTTCCAACTCTAACCCCACGGAGCGGCGTTCGGCTAGGGCAATGGGGGCCGGTTTCACGCCACGTTGACTGAAGACTCATTGCGTCCGCGCGGATAGCAGTGATCGCCGGTGGATGACGTACTCAGCCACGGCAAGATTGATCACCCATGCGGCCCCCATCAGCAGAGCCCCGGTGAGCTCATCGGGAGGACCCACGAGGAGCATCCAGGGCAGGATCACCAGGGCTTGGGTTCCCGCGGCGATGCCGATCGCATAGCCGCGCGTCATCCACGCGCTGTGCCGCACGAAGTCCCGGCGGCGAATCGCCAAGAGACCCATAATGAGGCTCACCAGCATTGCGGAGCCGAAGAACAGCCGAATCGGGACGTCGGTGGTGCCGGCCGGGAGGACGTAGAACAGTGCCATCCACAATCCGGAGAGGGCAGCAAGCAGGCCCGCGGGCACCAGGATGCGTCCGGCGATACGGTGCCAGCCGCGCCTGCGTCGAAGCGACGGAACGAACTGGAACGCCCCCAGCAAGCTGTAGATGGTGACACTGAGAATGTGGATCACCACGGGGACAGGCGAGGCAAAGAACCGCGCGTTCGCAGGCGTGATGGCGGCACCTCCGGTTAGTTCTGTCAGGCGCGACGCTCCGGCCAGCACCGGGATAAGGCTGAGAAGAATCAGCCCGGCAGGCACGGGCCATTGGGCTCGGGAGCGCCTGACGGGCGGGGCGGTGGCAACCGTTGGCATAGCGAATCCTTCATGACTTGGTGTACGGCGTACACCTGATGAGCTCAACGCTAGGTGTACGCAGTACACTTGTCAAGAGGAAACCCCTAAGGAGAGGTGTGCAGATGACTGAGCAGATCGAAGCCCCGCGCCGGACCCCCCTGAACAGGGTCCGGGTGCTGGAGGCCGCCGTCTCACTCGCTGACGACGTTGGCATCGAGTCGCTCAGCATGCGCAGGCTCGCCCAGCAACTCGGGGTGGTGCCCATGGCGCTCTACAAGCATGTTGCCAACAAGGATGAACTCCTCGACGGCATGGTTGACGTCATCGTTGGGGAAATTGATCCCCCTGCACGCGGCCCCGGCTGGAAGGACGCGGTCCGGTTGAGGATCCTCTCCGCCAGGCAAGCGCTCCTGCGGCACCCGTGGGCGCGCCAGGTGGTGGAATCCCGCACCAGCCGGTCGCCGGCGGTCCTTGAGTACATGGATGATTTCATCGGGATGTTCCTGGCAGGCGGTTTCTCCGTGGATCTTACGCACCACGTGATGCATGCCCTCGGCAGCCGCATGTGGGGGTTTACCCAGGAGCTGTTCGACGACGCCGGCAGCCACGAGGCGGAGGCCGACGTCACGCCGGAAGCCCAGGCCGCCATGTTCCAGGAGATGTCCAGGCGGTATCCGAACATCCTGCAGGTTGCCATGGCCGCCAGGCACGATGATAGGTCAGTGGTAGGGCAGGGATGCGATGACCAGTTTGAGTTCGAGTTCGCCCTCGACCTGCTGCTGGACGGCTTTGAGCGGCTTCAAGAGCAGGGCTGGGATTCCACGCAAGCGAAGCTGGGGCGCCCATAAGTCTGATTTATGCGGGCCTGCGACGAGCGCCAGGAATCATTTTCCACCCTAGCGGGCGGCACTGCGTAGAGCAGTGTAATACTGGGGCGAGCATCACTTCGCTGCCAGGGGGAATTCGGGGAATATGGTTCTGGATACAGCGACCCTGAGGATCGCCTTTGCCCTGATGGCGCTGGCGCTGGGGCTGTTGTTCTACTTCTCGGCCTACCGGACCACACGCTCCCCCTACAGCGGCTGGTGGTGCCTGGCCCTGGTGTTCTTCCTCTCCGGCTCCGCCGCCTTCCTCCTCGACGGCACCCCGCACCAGTGGTGGGCAAACCCGCTGGGGAACGTGCTCCTGGTCCACGGCGGTGTAGCTGTCTGGGCCGGTGCCCGTTCGCTGCGGTCGATGCCGCCGCCGCGATGGGCCTTCAACGGGATTCCGCTTGCCACCTTGGTTGCATCCGCCGTCGACAATCCTGCCACCAATGTCTGGGCCGGCGGTCCCGTTTTCCTTGCCGGGATGAGCTTCTCGATCGGCCTGGCGTCCCGTGAGTTGTGGCAGCTGGAGCCCGGATACTCGCGGGTCAGGATCCCGATGGCAGCCGTGGCTGCCGGCGTGTCCGTTTTCTATCTTGGCCGGCTGGTTGCTTTCCTCCTGGACGGCCAAGCCGGATCCACCTTCGTGACGATATTTGGCTCCGAGGTCACCACCCTGGTCACCATGGTGATGCTGGTGGTGGCGTCCTTCAGCATGGCGGCGCTCAGCAGTGAGCAGCAGACCCAGGCCCTTCGGATGGCGGCCACCAGGGACGATCTCACCGGGCTCCTCAACCGCAAGGCATTCCTGGACCTTGCCTCGGAGCAGCTGGCCCATCCGCCGGTGGCCAAGCCATCAGGGGTCCTGATCCTTGCCGATCTGGACCACTTCAAGGCAGTCAACGATACCTATGGCCACGCTGCCGGGGACGAGGTTCTGCAGGCCTTCGCCGGGGCCTGCCGGGACACTGTCCGGTCAACGGATCTGGCGGGACGCTACGGGGGTGAGGAATTCGTCCTCTTCATCCCAGGTGGCACCGCGGACAGCGCGGAGAGAATCGCCGACGCGATCAGCCTGCGGCTGGCGCAGGCCTCAAAAGCAGATGGACCGCAGATGCCTACCGTAAGTTATGGCATCACCACGTACGACGCCGGCACAGCAGGCCTGGAGGCGCTGATCGCCTCCGCGGATGCAGCGCTGTATACGGCCAAGTCACTGGGCCGGAACCGCACCGCCCGCAGCGACCGCACCTTCTGATCCCGAGTTTTTGTCCAGACAATGGCAGATTTGCCGCCCCAAAAGGCGGTTTATGTGGACAAAAACTCCACGGGAATGGCTGGGCGGGTCAGCGGCACGGGCTCCGGCCGGGATGCGGTGCTTCGGACCGCGACGGCGGACCCGCTGCGGGCCGACTCGAGCACGGACTCCATGACGTCCAGCACGTGGAAGGCCAGCTCCCCGCCCGCCCTCGGTTCCGCTCCGGCGGGGGTGGCTGCGAGGTCCGCGATGCCGAATCCCCTGCCGGCCTCCATGAAGCCGGCCGAGGCCGGAAGGGTCTCCCACTCCGGGGCGCCCAGAGCGAAAAGCTCAACATCGCCGTCAAAACGGTTGGGGTCAGGGACCACCAGCGAGCCGGCCTGGCCATGGATCTCGATGTTCGGCGACTTGGTGCGCACCGCATCGAAACTCATGACCAGTGTGGAGATGGCGCCGCCGGCATGGACCAGGATCCCTGTCACGTGAGAATCGACGTCCACGGGAATCACTTCGCCGGCGCGCGGACCCCGGCCGATGGTGCGCTGGCTGCGGGTGTGGCTGGCTGCACCGGTCACGGAGACCACCGGCCCCAACAGGGTGACCAGGGCACTGACGTAGTACGGACCCATGTCCAGGAGCGGCCCACCGCCCGGCTGGTAGTAGAAATCCGGATTGGGATGCCACAGCTCATGCCCGGGGGTGGCCATGGTGGCGGTGGCCGAAATGGGGGTTCCGATCAGGCCGTCGTCGATCGCTTTGCGCGCGGTCTGCACGCCGGTGCCCAGGACAGTATCCGGCGCACAGCCGACGACGACGCCAGCGGCACGCGCCGACTCCAGCACCGCCCGCGCTTCAGCAGTGGTGGCCGCCAGCGGCTTTTCCCCGTAGACGCTCTTTCCCGCGGCGATTGCCTTCAGGGCGACGTCCGCGTGGGCAGCCGGAATTGTCAGGTTCAGGACGAGGTCCACGTCGGCGGCAGCCAGGAGGCGGTCCACGCTGAGCGCCCGGACGCCGTCGTAAGTATCTGCCACTGCCTGGGCGCGGGCGGAATCAAGGTCCGCCACAGCCACCAGCCGGACGGCGGCCAGCTTCCGGAAGCTGGCCAGGTACTGGGCGATGATGGCACCGCACCCGATGACCCCGATATTCAGCGGCTGGCCCACAGCAGGCCCCTTTCGATCATGGTGCTGACGTTGGTGTCCTCAAGGACCTTCACGTTATGCCCGGGGGTGCAGACGAAGATCCGGCCCTGGCCCCACTGTCGGGTCCAGACAGCCGGGGAGGTGACCTCGCGGTTCCACGGATCCCACGGGCGCACTTTCTGGGTGGTGGTGGCCAGAACGTCGATGTAGTTGTCCGAGAGCACCCAGTACTGCTCCGTCACGAGGTCAAAGTCACTGATGCCGCGCGTGATGGGATGTTCTGCCGCGGCGGGAAGCATATTGACCGTGTACGGCACGTAGTTGTCCGACTGCCCTCCGGCGCACTCGTCCGGATGCTTGCCCGGGTGGCACGCGAACTGGCCGCCGATCAGGTGCAGGTAGTCCGAGGTGTTGCGGTAGGAATCGGCGATTCCGCCGTGCCAGCCAGCCAGCCCCGTGCCGTTTTCGACGGCGGTGCGCAACCCCTCGAATTCGTCCCGCTCGATGGTGGACATGGTCATGCACTGCATGATCAGGTCCACGCCCGTCATATAGTCGGCGTCGGCGTAGATCTTGGGGGACTCCTCCACCCGGACGCCGTAGCCGTTGTCCTTGAGGAAGGGGATGAAACGGTCAGTAGCCTCCACCGGCTGGTGCCCGTCCCACCCGCCGCGGACCACCAGGGCGGTTTTCCTGCCTGTCATGAAATTCCTCTGTTGGGTTGTTATGCGTTCAAACTTCTTGCCAGCGGCTGGCGGAGGCGGCGCTCGCCTCCACCGCGGCCAGCACACGCTGGACCTGGAGAGCATCGGCGAACGACGGCTCCGGCTGGCGCCGTTCCGCGACGGCGTTCACCAGGTCCACCACCTGGTGAGTGAAGCCGTGTTCGTAGCCGAGGCCGTGGCCGGTGGGCCACCAACTGCCCACGTACGGGTGCTCGGGCTCGGTGACCATGATCCGCCGGAAGCCGGCGTCGGGACCCTCGGCGGCGTCGTAGAAGGAGAGGACGTTCATGTCTTCGAAGTCGAAGGCCAGCGAGCCCTTGGTGCCGTTGACCTCCAGCCGCATCGCGTTCTTCCGGCCCAGGGCGTACCGGGTGGCTTCGAACACGCCGATCGGACTGGAGGAGTTGGCGCCGGCGGAAGCAGTACCGCTGTCGAACCTTGCGGTGAAGATGGCCGCGTCGTCCACGGTGACCGCTGCCCGAGGGGCGTTACCGGTAGCGTCTCCGTGGCCGCCGAGGCCCACGAGGTCGCCTGCAAGGGGCCGCTCAGGGACGAAGGTCTCGAGCAGGGCGGAGACGCCGCTGATCTTCCTGCCGGTGACCCATTGGGCGGCGTCGATGCTGTGGGCGCCGATGTCACCGAGGGATCCGGATCCGGACTTTGACTTGTCCAGGCGCCAGGTCATGGGGGCGTTTTCGTCGCTGAGCCAGTCCTGCAGGTACTGCGCGCGGACGTGCCGGATGCTGCCCAGGCGGCCCTGCTCCACCATCCGTTTGGCCAGCGACAGCGCCGGCGTGCGGCGGTAGGTGAAGCCGCACATCGAGAACACGCCGTTCTTGGCTGCTGCGTCAGCTGCCTCCGTCATGCGCTCGGCCTCGGACACGGAGTTGGCCAGGGGCTTCTCGCAGAGTACGTGCTTGCCGGCATCCAAAGCGGCGATTGCGATCTCCGCATGGGTGTCGCCAGGGGTGCAAATGTCGATCAGGTCGATGTCGTCGCGTTCAATCAGCCGCCGCCAGTCCGTCTCCGACGACGCCCAGCCCAGCTTGCGGGCCGCCGCCTGGACACCGCTGGCGTTGCGGCCTGCCACTGCAGTGAGCTGGGGCTCCAGCGGCAGGTCGAAGAACCGCGGAGCCGTGCGCCAGGCATGGGAGTGTGCGGCACCCATAAATGCGTAGCCGATCATGCCGATACGCAGCGGTTGGGGGGTGGTCATTGTTTATCCTCTTGATGCCAGGATTTCTCGAAATATTTCGGGCATAGCTTCCGCCAGTGGGATAAAATCTAATGTGGCAACCGCAACCGGTCAAGGGCTTCAGCCAAACGCATCGGAACGAAATATTTCGAAGAACAAGGAGCCGGCATGACGGTCAAAGACCAAGCCAGGCTGACGTTGGCCGCCGTCGCCCGGGAGGCCGGAGTGTCCGCACCGACCGTTTCCAAAGTCATCAACGGCCGCAGGGACGTCTCGGCGGAGACCCGGGCCAGGGTGCTGGCCGTGCTGGCGCGCACAGGCTACAAATCTCCGCTTCAGCAGCGCCGGACCCTGGCGGAAAAGCCTTCAGTGGAGGTGGTCCTGGATTCCCTCAACTCCGCCTACAGCGTTGAGGTGCTCAACGGCATCCTGGAGTGCGCGGAACTCTCCGGCGTCGAAGTCCTGCTTTATGTCTCTGGAATCCGGGGCGCCTCACCGCTGAATCCGGAGCAGCGCGCCCAGCGGATCGTGGACGAGGGCCGCTGCGGCATGATCGTTGTGACGTCGGCCTTTGGTGACGCCTCCCTTGACGCCTTCCACCGCCGGGGCATTCCGGTGGTGGTCATCGATCCCCTCAACCCGCCGTCGGAAGAGGTGGTAAGCATCGGAGCCACGGACTGGGCCGGAGGAAAGGACGCCACGGCGCACCTCCTGGAGCTGGGGCACCGAAGGATCGCGTACCTGGGCGGCCCTGACACCGTTGAGTGCAACCAGGCGCGGCTGCACGGCTACCTCGCCGCCCTCCGGTCACACGGAGTCCCGGTGGAGGACCAGTACATCCTCGCAGGTGCATTCCAGGCGGACCACGGTGCCCGCGGCCTGAACGCCCTGTTCCAACTCGACGCGCGGCCGACGGCAATATTCGCGGCGAATGACAGCATCGCCCTTGGCGTGCTGGCCGAGGCCCGGCGGCAGAATATCCGAATTCCGCAGGACCTGAGCGTGGTGGGCTTCGACGGGACCAGCCTGGCCGCAGAGGCGGTGCCCGCCCTCACGTCGGTAGCGCAGCCACTCCGGGAGATCGGCCGGGCTGCCCTGCGGATCGTGCTGCGGCAGCTGCGCGGCGAGGTTCCGGATTCCCGCCGGGTGGAGCTTGCCACCCACCTGGTGGTCCGGGAATCGACGGCCCCTCCCCTCTGACGTGGGATCAGTTGAGCTTGCCCGCCAGGCGCTCGCGCATCTGGATGCTGGCTGAGTTCAGCCCGATCAGCTCCACTGCCCGTCCGTGCCGGCGATACTTCTCCGTGACGGCGTCCAGGACAGCGATGGTGGAGGCGTCCCACAGGTGCGAGGCATGCAGGTCCACCACTACGTGGCTGATGTCCGGCTCGGCGTCAAGGGCGTATTCGAACTGCGTGTAGAGGTCGTTGGAGGAGGCGAAGAACAGCTCGCCGTCCACGGTGTAGGTGGCCACGTTCTGGCCGTTGAGCTCCACCACGGTGCGCTCCACGGTGACAAAGTGGGCCACCCGCCGCGCGAACATGGCCATCGCGGCCAGGACTCCCGCGCCCACGCCGATGGCCAGGTTGTGCGTGGCCGACACCACGCCCACCGTGATCAGCATGACGGCGGTCTCTGACCTGGGCATCCGACGCAGGGTCCGGGGAGCAATGGAGTGCCAGTCGAAGGTGATGGCGGAGACGAAGATCATCACTGCCACCAGGGCTGCCATGGGGATGAGGCCCACGACGTCGCCCAGCACCACAACGAGCACCAGCAGGAAGACGCCGGCCAGGAAGGTGGACACGCGGCTCCGCGCGCCGGACCCCTTGACGTTGATCATCGTCTGGCCGATCACCGCGCAGCCGCCCATGCCCCCAAAGAAACCGGTGACGATATTCGCCACGCCCTGGCCCCAGGATTCGCGGGTCTTGTTGGAGCGGGTGTCCGTAATGTCGTCCACCAGCTTGGCTGTCATGAGCGATTCCAGCAGCCCCACCAACGCCATCGACAGCGAGAACGGCGCCAGGACCTGGAAGGTCTCCCAGGTCAGCGGCACGTTGGGGAAAAACAGTGACGGAAGGCTTTCCGGCAGCTGGCCCTTGTCCTGGACCGTGGGCACGTCCACCCCGGCCAGCACGGCAAAAAGGGTGAGCACCACAATGGCCACCAGCGGTGAGGGAACCGCCGTGGTAAGCCTGGGCAGGAGCACCACAATGACCAGGCCAATGGCCACGAGCGGATAGACCATCCACGGCACGCCGATCAGCTCGGGAATCTGTGCCATGAACACCAGGATGGCCAGGGCATTAACGAAGCCCACCATCACCGAGCGGGGAATGAAGCGCATCAGCCTGGTGACACCCAGGACGGCCAGGAGGATCTGGAAGACCCCTGCCAGGATCACGGCCGCGATCAGGTGGTCCAGGCCGTGGCTCCGCATCAGCGGGGCGATGACCAGCGCCACGGCGCCCGTCGCCGCGGAGATCATGGCGGGCCGGCCGCCCACAAAGGAGATTGTGACGGCCATGGTGAAGGAGGCAAAGAGTCCGATCCGCGGATCAACGCCGGCAATCACCGAGAAGGCGATGGCCTCCGGAATCAGCGCCAGTGCAACCACCAGTCCTGCAAGGGCTTCAGTTTTGAGCCGGCGGGGTGAGCGGAGGGTGGCCCGGACGGACTGGAGCTGCAGGGGCTGCATGGAACCTATTTCTTGGTCTGGCGGTAGCGCTCGATCTGTTTCAGCCGCCGGAGGAGGCTGTCGCGCCGCGGATGCGGAACGGCGTCGGGCGCCTCGGCGGTGAGGTCAATGTGTTTGGGGCCGTACTGCCACAGCAGGAGGTCGTCCAGCAGGCGGTCCGGGCCGGGGGAGTAGCGGTGGTCCAGCGCCTTGCGGACCTCGGTAATCCGGTTGGCACTGAGCAGGCCGGCCAGCTGGACGGTCTGGTTGAGGCCGTGCGCCGCCATGAGCTCGGCGGCCCAGCCCCAGTCATCATCCACTTTACGGTCCACGTGCGGAAGCAGCGTACGCCAGACGTCGCGGATCCGGTTGGGGGTCAGCTGTGCCGCGCCCTCCCCGTCCATGTCCCAGTAGCTGCGGACTTCCTCGTAGCGTTCGTGCAGGTCCGCGAAGGCACCTTCCACGGTCTCCAGCATGGCGGCCGTAGCGGTGAACTGCCGGTCGAAGTGTGGTGTCCAGGCGCGCGGGTCCTCGGCCTTGAACCGGATATCGTGCTCAATCTCGCTCCACGCGTGGGCGAACACCGTGCGGATCTGGCATTCGAAAAAGTAGCTGCCGTTGGGCTGGACGTCCGGATTGAAGACCCGCTGGTACTCCTTGACCGCCTCGTTCTGAATGGTGCGCAGGATGAGGTGCCGGCTCGAGTAGCCGTACGTGCCGGATTCGATGGAGCCAATGTCCTTCTCCCGGTCCCCGCGGCAGTCAAAGACCTGGCGCTGGCGCTTGATCAGGTTGGCCACGGACGCGTTCTCTGCGGGCAGCTTGGTGATGACGCGCACGCCCACCATGTCATTGAGGGTGCGGAAGGGGTCCGGGAATTTCAGCGCGGGCGGTCCGCCCGGCTCCAGCGGATCCTCGATGCGGGAAATCTTCTCCCGGAACGACTCCACGGACTTGGTGCGGCCCGTGACAAACAGCGGAGTGACCTCGGTGTCCTTCAGCATGTCGCGGAGGATATAGAGAACGTCCTTGGTGACCAGCTTCAGGGCAGGTCGGACGCGCTCGTAGAGCTCCACGTTCTCCTGTACGGATTCCCGGAGGCTGGCGTCCAGGCTGTCCCAGTTACTCGGCATGGCTCCAGCTTACGGTGGGGCTCTGACAGCGGCGGGTAACACCAGTGCGGGGTAAGCAGGAGAAGGCCAGCGCCGCCGCTAAAGTCACCGCCCCTTCAACAGTTCAACGGACAGGAGGTCTCCGGTCCGGAGGCCCGGCAGCGCATGGACGGAGAATTCGAGCTGGCCGCCGTCGGAGCTGCGCATCCCGTCAGTAACCGGAAACTCGTGTACCTCGGCTCCGGCGGTGTGCAATTCGGTCGGCTCCACGAGCTCAGTTCCGTTGACGCGCAGGATGTGACCCCGGCCCGATGCCGGACGGAAACGGACCCGCAGCAGGGTTCCTTCGCGGGCAGGATCCTTGAGGACATACGAGAACCAGCCGGTCGCGCTGCGCCAATGCAGACCGTCCGCACCGTCCGCGCGTGTCCCGTCCCCGGCGAAGAAATGGTCGGATTCGGGCTGCTGTTCACCCGCCGTCACCTCGTCGATAACCAGCTCTGCGCCCTCCGATTCCGCGTCCAGTGCCGCCAGTTCGGCGCGCCTCTGCTCTGCCGACGCCCCGCTGGGCCAGTAGACGGTGTAGCGCTCGTTGTGGATGCCAGAGAAGGGCTCCAGGGGGATGCTGAGCTGTTCGCCCTCCAGCCGGGCAGCCAGTTCGGCGGTGAGCGCCTTCCGGTCAAGAAGTACGACGGCGTCCGCCGGGTTGGGTGCCGTCACCACCGGAGTGGAGGCCAAGGGAAGGGTGGGACCCGAGGCGACGTGCCCCATGCGTTCGTCCGGCGCTTCGAATGAGGGAACGCCGTAGCGGCCTCCGCGGGACGCAAGGACTACCGGGCCGTAGAGGAACGAGACCCACGGCGAGCCGTCCGGCAAAGTTTCGGCCCGGACCGCGGCCGCCAGGCGCACAGTGACCACAGTGGTGCCCTCCCAGCTGCGGTGGATGGCCATGTCCTTGCCCGCGCCGGAAGGTGACGCTGTGTCCGCAGGCTGCCCGTCGACGTCGGCCTCCATGCCCGTGGCCCAGCCGGGACGGCGGAGCCGGAGCGTGAACTCGGTGGGCGTGGCCGCAGTGATGTGCAGGGTGGCGGTGTCCGAGCGGGGGAAGTCTGTTTCCAGCCGGACCCGCACACCCCGCTCGTCCCAGTCCAGTTCGGAGGCGATGTAGAGGTTGACCAGAAGGTCGTCCGGGGTGTGGCTGTAGATGAGTTCGCCGTAGCGGGCGTGGTTCTCCAGGCCGGAGCCCACGCAGCACCACATGGATTCCTGCGCCTTGGAGTAGACGCGGTAGTGGCCGGGGCGCATGGGGGTGAAGTAGACAAAGCCGCAGCGCCCCGGGTGCTGGGAGGACAGGATGTGGTTGTAGGTGGCCCGCTCGTAGAAGTCCACCGCGGCCGGGTCCGAGGTCCGTTCGAAGCGGAGCTTGGCGAGTTTGAGCATGTTGTAGGTGTTGCAGGTTTCCGGGCCCTGGGCGTCTTCGATCATGGGGGTGAAGTCGTTGGCGGGGTGGAAGTGTTCGCGGACGCTGTTCCCGCCGATCGACACAGTCCGACGGGTCAGGACCGTCTCCCAGAAGAAGTCCGAAGCCCGGGTGTACTGTTCTTCGCCGGTGGCGGCGGCACACCGCTCGTAGCCCACGACCTTGGGGATCTGGGTGTTGGCGTGCAGCCCGTCCAGTTCATCCCGCTTGCCGGCCAGGGGGTCCAGGATGGCGCGGTGGGAGAAGCGGCGGGCCTCGCGGAGATACTCAGCCCGGCCGGTGAGCTGCGCCAGCGCGGCGAAGGTGTCGTTCAGGCCGCCGAACTCGGTGTGCAGGATCGCCTCGAAAACCTCGTCCGTCAGCCTGGCGGAGATGCCCAGCCACCAGTCGGCCAAGGATGTCAGCATGGGAAGCGCGTGCCCGGCGCCGGCGTAGGCATAGGCGTCGAGCAGCCCGGCGAAGGTCTTGTGCAGGTTGTACAGGGGCACCCAGCGGCCGTTGAGGGTGAACAGGTCGGCGTCCACCGTGCCTGCGGCGAGTTCCTCGCCGAGCCGGCGGCCGCCGGGAACTCCGCCCAGATAGCCCGTGCCGGCTGCGGCCTGGCATTCCGCCAGGATCCCCAGCGCGTAATCCAGGCATGTGCCCAGGCGCGGGTCGCCCGTGGCGGCGAAAAGCTGCGCGCAGGCAGAAAGATAGTGGCCGCCGATGTGGCCATCCAGGCCGTCGGTTTCCCAGCCGCCGTAGCCAGGGGCCGGCGTCGGAAGTCCCGCTTCCCGGCGGAACGGCGCGAACAGCCGGTCAGCGTCCAGGCTGAGAACGTACCGGACGTCGGCGTCCTGGGCATTCTTGAAATCGCTGTCCAGCAGCCGGACGCTGGACAGGGAAAAGGACGACGGCGGTGTGGTTGCCTCGGCCGTGGAGGTTGTGTTCACCATGGGGCTTTCTGTTTGTATGGGGGGCGGTGCTGTGGTTTCGGGCCTTGGCCCTCAGCCCGCCGCCGCGGGACTGGAGATGGATCCGTGGCCTTCCGGAGCATGTGCGGCCGGGACCATCCTGATCCTAGCCGGGGGCGTCGGGGGACCGGAGATGCCGACGTCGGCGGACAGTATCAGGCCGTCACAGTCCCCCGGAGTGGGGAGGCCGATGCTTGCCGTCGTAACCACCAGCGTGGACATGGTGTCGCCGGCAAAACAGATACTCGTGGGCTGTTCCGCGGGAACGTGGAGAATCCGTTCAAGGCTGCCGTCGGGGCGGTACCGGTGGATCCGTCCGGCGCCCCAGATCGCAACCCACAGGTGATCTTCGGTGTCGACGGTCATGCCGTCCGGACTTCCTTTGGAGACGGTGGCGAAAGCGTGTTGTGGTCCCAGCGTCCCGTCAGCAGGCTCAACAGCAAAGCGGGTGATGGTGCCTGCCGCGCTGTCGGCCAGGTACATCACGGATCCGTCAAAGGTGAAGGCAGGGCCGTTCGGGATGGTCAGGCCGGTCAGTACGGTGCTGATGCTTCCGTCAATGTTGACGCGGTGCAGGGTGCCCGCCCCAGGAGACGCGTCCAGAGCCATCGTTCCGGCCCAGAACCTGCCCGCCGGATCGCAGACAGCATCGTTCATCCGGACGGCAGTCCCGGACGGGTCGGCTGAAGAGAGCGCGCTGTTGCCTTCCGGCCGGGCCAGCCAGGTGACCGTTCCGCCGTCGAGCACTGCGATACCATCACCGGCAGCCGCAAGCAGGGCGGTTTCGGATCCCGAAATCGGTGCGACAGCGCCGAGCGGAACGGGAAGTTGCTGTAGAAGTACAGTCTGTCCCGGGGACGCCAGATCAACCTGCCAGAGCTGTCCGCGCAGGATGTCGACGGCAACGACGCGTCCGTCCGGCAGCATCCGCGGCCCTTCGCCGAGTTCCAGGGGCGTGCGGTTGCATGCTTTCCACTGCGGGTGGTGGTGTGTCTGGTGGTCTTCAGGTGTGGGCGTCATGGGCTCCTGCTTCATTATCGGAGTGCCGTGCCGTTTCCGGCATTCAGCAATGCCAGTTCTGACAGTGTGGGGAGGCCTTCCCAATCGCCCTTCGAGGCGACCGCGAAGGCACCCATGGTGTTGGCCAGGTGCAGCCGTTCATCCGCGGTGCGGCCCGTCAGCAGCCCGGAAATGTAACCGGCCGTGAACGCGTCGCCTGCGCCCACACTGTCGACGGCGGTGACCTCCCGGGCGGGTGAGTGGACCGTCCCGCCTGCGTCATGGAGCCGGGCACCGTCCGCGCCGAGCTTGATCACCACTTCACGTACTCCGTGGCCGATGAGCGCCTTGGCTGCGGCTGAAGAGCCGGGCTGTTCGTCCGTGAGGAGGGTCAGTTCGTCTTCGGAGCCGATGACGACGTCGACGAAGGGGATGAGCGCGCGGAGGGTCGCTGCGGCTTCATCCCGGCTCCACAGTTTGGCGCGGTAGTTCACATCGAAAGTGACTGTTGCACCCGCCGCATGCGCGGCGGCTGCGGCCTGCAGCACCGTGTCCGCCGCGCCCGCGCCCAGGGCGGGGGTGATTCCGGTGATGTGCAGGATGCGCGGGCTCCCGGACAGGGCCGCGGAAAAGTCATTGATGCCCAGCGCGGAGCCCGCCGAGTTCTGACGGAAGTAGCCGACGCGGGTCAGGTCCGGCAGTCGCTCCTCAAAAATCAGGATCCCGGTTGGCCGGTGGGGGTCGGTGGTCACATAGTACTGCCCGACTGACTCTGCCCGCAGCGTGCGGCGGATCAGCTCGCCTCCGGTGTCATCACCCACCCGCCCGGCCCACTGGACATCGTGGCCAAGACGCGCCAGCCCTATGGCAACGTTGGATTCCGCTCCGGCAATGGTGGCGCTGATGTTCGGATTCAGGGCCAGCGGGCGGTCAGCCCTCAGCGCGATCATGGTCTCGCCGAAAGTCAGGACATCCACTGGCGCGCACCTCCTGCGCGGTGGCCTTCTGCCGAGCCATCCTGTGCGAGCCTGACGAACTTCCGGGCACGGTCACCGAGTTCGGACAGGCTGCCGCCGCGGGGTGCGTCACCTGTCAGCGGGCTGCCCGCCCCAACGGCGAGGGCCCCGGCCTGCAGGTAATCCGTCACAGATTCAGCGCTCACACCTCCGACCGGGATGAAGCCGATGTCAGGGAACGGGTCCCTCAGGGCCTTCAGGTAGGCGGGGCCGCCGACGCTTGCCGGGAACAGTTTCACCGCGGTGGCCCCTTCGCGCGCCGCAGCGTAAACCTCGGCCGGGGTGAGGGCGCCCACCAGCACGGGAAGTCCAAGGTTGAAGGCGGCGTCGGTGCTGGGTGCCAGGCACGGCGTCACGATGAACTGCGCGCCGGCCTCCTGGGCCTCACGCACCTGCCCGGGAGTGAGGACGGTGCCGGCACCGATGACCGCCCGGCCCCGGGACGCCTCGGCGACCCGCCTGATCACGGTGAGCGCGCCCTGCGTGGTGAGGGAGACCTCAAGAATGGTGATGCCGGCCCCGATCAGCGTCATGGCAGTGTCGAAGCAGGCGTCCGGGTTGTTCCCTCGGATGATGGCCAGCAGCCGGTTCGCCCGCAGGTTGGTCAGGAGGTCAGAACTCGCGTCTTCCAATGGCTAATCCTCTGTACGGTCAGTCGGGGGCGGCAGGGTTGCCGGGTTGAACATCAGGCAGTGTGTAGCGGGCCGTCCCTCCCCGGCATCCGGCAGCGGTTCCGGGTCCGGTGCGGTGTCGCTGGAGTTGAAGCCAAGGTCCCTGATCGTTTCGGTCAGGTCCCACCTGTCTGCGGCTCCCGCGGACATTCCCAGGTACGCCCCGTAGTGGACCGGAACCGTCAGCGCCGCCTGGAGCAGCTGGGCGAAGTCCCTTGGGCCGAGCCACTGGGAAGCGAGGTCCGCCGTGGCAGGGGGGAAGCCCACCAGGCCAAGCCGCAGGCAGACAACGGAGATGGGCGTCCGTTCGGTCAGGATTTCCAGCAGGTTCTCCGAGAAAACCTTGGCCGCGCCGTATTCGCAACACGGGCGCGGAGCCCACTGCCGGCTGATGGGGTAATGCCCGTGCCTGTGGTGCAGGCCCATGGTGTGGATGGAGCTCGCGAACACGATCCTCTTGAGGTCCGAGCCGGCGGCCGCCGCCGCCAGATGTGCGGTGAGCATGGCCCCGCCCTCGAAGGCGGTCTTTGCATCGATTTCCGGATGGGCGTTTCCGGCCAAATGGACGACGGCGTGGGCGGACTCGATCGCTTTGTCCCAGGCGCTGCTGTGACTGAGATCCAGTGCCAGGCGCTCGGGCCCGTCCTCCGCCTCCCGCAGTTCTTCGGCAGGCCACTCCCGATCGACCAGTCTGAGCCTGTAGCGCCCTGAGAGGGCTTGGGAGGTGAGCCTCCCGACTCTCCCGGCGGCGCCGGTGACAACAACCAGCGGACGCGGTGTTTTTTCGCCTGAGCGTGAGTCCATGCCTGATCTTTTCACCAGTTGGTGAAGGATCCGTCGAGGCGGCGCAACTGGGGCATGGGAGGCGGTTCCATCTGGTGGGCCCGGGCGGCCTCAAGGTCCACCTCCAGTCCCAGGCCCGGCGCCTCGGGGCGGCGCATCCATTCCCCGTCCATGGTGGCCTGGACCGGGAACACGTCATTGGCCTGAGTGCCTGGAAGCTGGTACTGCTCCTGGATTCCAAACGTGGGCAGAGTCATGTTCAAGTGCAGGGACGCCGCGGTGGCGATGGGGCCCAGCGGGTTGTGGGTGGCAGTGCGGATATGGTGGGACTCGCACCAGCCGGCTATCTTCTTGGCCTCGGTGAACCCGCCGACGATGCAGATGTCGAAGCGTGCATAGTCGATCAGGTCCTGTTCGATCAGGGGCCGGATTTCCCATTTGGATGCGGCCTGCTCACCTGCGGCCAACGGCACGGAGGTGCGCTGGCGCAGTGTGCGGTAGATGTCCGGATTCTCCCAGCGCAGCGGATCTTCGATGAAATACATGTTGGCCCCCTCCAGTTCGCGGCACAGCGTTGTTGCTTCCGGAAGCTCCAACCGTGTGTGAACGTCCAGTATCAGCTCGAATTCACTGCCGAGCTCATCCCGGACCGCAGCCACTTCCGCCAGGGCATGGCGGGTCGCGGCGCGGGGTTCCAGCAGGTCCCCTTCGGACGGCACCGAGAGGCGCCCTACGGTCCACCCCTCTTCAAGGGCCCGTCGCGCGTTGTCTACGAGCTCGGCGTGGTCTGCACCCCCGATGTGCCGGTAGCACTTAACCCGGTCGCGGACCGCCCCGCCGAGCAGCTCGTACACCGGGACGTCCAGCGCCTTGCCCTTCAGATCCCACAGGGCAATGTCCACTGCTGAGATGGCCGAGGCGAGTACCCGGTCCGCGGGGTAGAAGCCGGACCGGGACATGACCTGCCACAGATGTTCGGTGCGGAAGGGGTCGTTGCCGACGAGGAGGGGCCTGAAGTGTTCCAGGGCTCCCCGGACGGCCAGCTGGCGCGAGCGGAGCCCCACTTCGCCAACGCCGAAGATCCCTTCGTCGGTGTGCACAACAACCATCATCAGTGCGCCGCCGTCGTTGATGGTGAGGATTTCGAGGTCCGTAATTTTCAAGAGTCAGCCTTTCAGGCATGAGACACCGTCTATTTCATGCCTGAGGTGGCAAACCCGCGGACGTAGGACCGCTGGACGAAAAAGAACATGATGAGCACGGGGACGACGTAGAGTACGGCGCCGGCCGCCAGGAGATTGTTTACCGGGAACCCGGCGCTGTTGACGTAGCCGGTGGTGATGGCCACCGCCAAGGTGGTGTTGTCCTGGTTCAGCAGGAGCTGCGGGGCAATGAAGTCGCCCCACACCCCGTTGAAAGAGAGGACGAAGGCTGTGATGATGACGGGCTTGGAGAGCGGCAGGAAGATTTGCACAAAGATGCGCAGCCGTCCGCAGCCGTCGAGGATGGCGGCCTCCTCAAGTTCCCGGGGCAGTTGGGCGAAGAACTGGCGGTAGAGGAAAATGAGGTAGGGGGCACCTGCCATGCCCCAGAGCACCCACGGCCAGTACGTTCCGACCAGTCCGACCTTCGCGAACAGCAGGTAGGTGGGGATAAGGGTGATGATGGGGGGCGTCATCATCATGGCTATAAGAATCCCGAAGAGAACCTTCTTTCCTTTGCCATTGAGGCGGGCGAACCCGTAGCCAACAACGGCCGAACTGATGGTTGTCAGCAGACCACAGACGGTGGAAAGGAACAGCGAGTTGGCGGCATATGCCCAGAACGGCAGGGCTGTTGTGGCACTGATGAAGTTCTGCACTTGGGGCGGGATGGGAATCCAGGTGATGGGGTCGGAACCCATCTGCTGCGGAGACTTCAGCGCCGTCAATAAGAGCCAAAGGACCGGCAGGAAGAGAATGGCGCAGACAACCAGCAGGATCACGAACGCCACCCGGTTCTTGCGCTCCGGGATGTGGCGGATGGGGATTTCGGGCGGGGCGTCCGAATCCGTTCCCTTCCGGTGAGCGATGAGAGTCATTTCTGCTTCCCTTCTTCGGAGAGGTCGACGGCGTAGAACACTGTTCGCCCGCCGATCTTGAACGTGATGATGGTGACCACCAGGATGGCCAGGAAGAAGAGCCAAAGCATCGCGGAGGCGTACCCGTACCTGGAGTATGCGAAGTACTGCGCGTAGACGTCCACCATGAAGATCCGGTTAGCTTCAGGTACCGCGGTGATGGCCGCCGGTCCGTTGGCCGGTGAGAGCAGCAGCGCCGGGACAAACGTCTGCAGGACGCCGATGGTCGTGGTGATCACTTGGAAAAGAAGTACCGGCGAGATGCTCGGCAGGGTGACGTGCCAGAACGCCGAGAAGGCGTTGGCCCCGTCCAGCCGTGCGGCTTCATGGAGCTCTGCAGGAACATCCTGCAGGGCGGCGAGGTTGATCAGCACGCCAGCGCCGATGCCCCACAGCATGACCACCATCAGGACAATGAACACCGTGTTTCCGGACATCCAGCTCACTGCATCGGCGCCGAAGATCGCAAGGAAACCATTGATTGCCCCGCTGTCGCGGTCGAACAGCAGCTTCCAGGTCAGCGTTGCTGCGACGGGCGGAACGATGGCCGGCAGGTAGACGAGCATGCGTAAGCCCGATCGCCAATGGACCTTTTCGTTCAGCAGTAGCGCGAGCCCCAGCCCTCCGCAGATGGTCACGGGCACGATAACGATGGCCAGCAGGCCAGTGCGTTGCAGGCTGGCCCACATTTGCGGTTCAGCCAAGGCATCGGTGTAGTTCTCCAATCCGATCCAGTTCTGGCTGGGGGAAATTCCGTCCCAGTTGGTGAAGCTGATCCACAGGGCGTAGCCCAAAGGGAAAAGCGTGAGGAGTACCGTTCCTATCAGCCACGGTGAAATAAAGGCGTAGAAAGCCCCCGAACCGCCGTTAACTCCTCGCCGGCGCTTGCGGCGAGCATCCCCAACCAGAGCCTGTGTCCCCGCCTGTGCACTCACCCTGATCAGCCTTTCTTGCCGGCAAGTTCCATGCCCTGCTTGAGAAGTTCGTTGACGGCTGTGGTGGCCTGGTCTGCGAACTGCGCTGTGGACAGGCTCCCGTCCACAGCGCGCGGGAAGAGGTTCGCAACTGCTGCGCTGACCGCGGTGGCCTGCGCGTAGGGGCTGAACGACATGATCTGGAGGTACTGCTCTTCATTCTTCTGGACGGCCAAAGCCTCAGCCTGGTAGGGCTGGCTCTGCGGAAGTTCCGAGGTCAAGGAGGTGACTGCGGGGAGTCCCCAGCCGGACTGTGCCCTCGTCTTTGCCTGATCGCCTGCGACGTACCATTCCAGGAACGCAAATGCTTCGTCCTTCATGTTCGATTTGGCTGAGATCCAGTGGCCGGTGGCCGAAGTTGAGGGGCTGACACGCTCGGTGCCCATCATCGGTGCAGGCGCAAGGCGGGCAAATTCAGCGGTCTTGGGGTTCCCGGCGACGGCGCCACCGAACCAGTAGCCGGCAGCCGCCATGGCAATCCTCTTGGCATCAAACGGCGGCCAGTCCCAGCCATCCGGATTGGGATCCGCGAGCGTGTAACCCACCTTGGCCTTGGCCACATCGACATGCCACTGCAGCGCCCGCATGGCCTCCGGGCTGGTGAAGTCGACTTTGGTCAGATCGTCATTGAACGCACGCGCGCCGCTGGTGGCCAGCATGGATGAGATCGCCTCGATAGTGGGCGCCGTGGTGAACAATCCGTACTGATCGACCTTGCCTGCGCTTCGCTTGGTCATTAGGGCCGCGTATTCGAGCAACTGGTCGTAGGTGAACGGCTTGTCCGCGGTGGGGAGGGGAACACCGGCCGCGGCGAAGGCCTCAGTGTTGTACCAGAACATGGCGTCCTGGGACCAGTCCTTGACGAGGCCGAAGCGGGCTCCCTCGCCCTGCCGGGTTCCGTCCCAGCGCCAGACATCGTTGATCTTGGCCAGTTCGCCGTCCTTCAGGACGGTGGACTTCGAGACGTACGGGTCCAGGTCCAGCGCGAGTCCGCGGCTGGCGATATTGGCTGTGCTGGTGGCCCCCAGACTGCGGACCACGTCCGGCGGAGTTCCTGCCGCGAGCATCGCATTGAGCCGGGTTGGATCATCCTCGATCAGGGTGATGGGCACATCGGGGTGCTCCGCGACCCACGCATCGATGACCTCCTTTTTGATTTCCCCGCCTTTGCTCATGATCGTCAGGCCGCCCGACTTCTGAGCCGCCCCTCCTGATCCGCTCGCCGAGCATCCGGTCAGACCGGCCGCCGCGAAACCTGCAAGCAAGGCGGCGCCGCCCAGAACGCTCCGGCGGGAAATGTGTTTGTGTGTGTTCATTTGACGTACCTTCATCGCTACGGCCCTCAAAGGGCAAGGTGTGTAATGTCATGGACGAATCTCCGACTTATTGTGAGCGGTCTCACGAGAGTGTGTCAAGACTCTTTACGCAAACTCTTTCCTTACCCTGCACTGTCAGACATAATGAGGGAGTGAATTCCCCTCGAACCGGTGGATCCCTCCGCCATCTGCGACAATCCAACTCCCTCCATGTCTTGGACCTGCTGGCCAGCCAAGGTCCCATGCACCGGGCGGAGATGGCCAGGCGTGCCAATATTTCGCGCACTACCGTCACCACAATCACGCGCGACCTGATGGAGCGCGGCGTCCTGGTGGAACTGTCCGAGCGGGCCGACGGCGGCCACGAAGTGGACGGCCGGGCAGGAGACCAGCTCGCCTTCAATCCGGATGCGGGATGGATCGCAGGCATGAGCCAGGTGCTCGACAGGATCTGTGTCCGGATAACAGACCTGATGGGTCAGGAAGTGGGGTCAGCCGATGGGCCCGTCGGGGCCAAGGATGACTGGACCGTCCGCGCAGCGGCGGCGGTGGAACTGCTGGACCGTGCGCTCAGCAATGCCGGCGGAGAGCGAAGCGATCTGCTCGGCGTTGGCATCGGCCTGCCCGGGCAGATCAACCCGGTGGACGGCATTGTGCATGGCGCGTTGGCGGATCAGCCGTGGCATGGCATTAATGCACGGGAGGAAATGGGGCGCCGCCTCGGCGTTCCTGTTTTCATCGAGAACAATGTGCGTCTCGAAACGATAGCTGAAGCGAAATGGGGTGCCGGGCGGGGGATCAGGGACCTCATGTATGTCAACATGTCCAGCGGTATCGCTACGGGGTTTCTCTTTGGAGGTGAACTCTACCGGGGGTCCGTCGGTGGGGCCGGGGAGCTGGGCCATGTCTCCATTGACGTCAATGGCCCCGCCTGCCGGTGCGGCAACCGGGGATGCCTGGTTCTGGTCGCGGGGGCGCCGGCCATCCTGAGCCGGCTTGTGCCTACGTTGGGTCCATCGGCCACCATGAACGACGTTCTCGCTGCAAACGCCGCCGGAGACAGGCCTGCACAGAACGTCCTGGCCGAGGCCGGAACCATGGTGGGGCGCCTTCTGGCCAGCATGTGCAACCTGCTCAACCCGCAGCGCATTGTGGTGGGTGGCCAGACGTCATTGGCCGGGGCTGTGGTCCTGGACCCTCTCCGCGAGAGCATCACACGCTACGCCCTCACCCCCTCCGCCGCACTGGAAGTCGTGGCCTCGGACCTTGGCGGCGGCCCCGAGGCCGGCGCTGCCGGCGGCACCGCCCTGGCGCTGTCCAAGCTGACCACCTCACCCGAAATGCTGAGCCGTCTCCTCGGGGGACCGGCCGCCGCGCCAAGATCCGGCCGCCGCCCGGCACCAGTCGCGAACTAGGGGACCTGCCGCCGTCGCCCGACCTTCGCACTGTAGGCTCGGCACATGGCTGATGTACGGCGTCGGACGTTTACGTCCCGGAGGATGCAGTGAAGCGGCACAGGTACCACTACGGCGAGGATGCCAGTCAGTGGGGCGAGCTTTTCCTGCCGGAGCTGCCCGCGCTCCCCGCTGGAGGGATGCACCGTGGCGTGGTGGTGGTGATCCACGGGGGCTACTGGCGCTCGCAGTACGGCGCGGAGCTGGGGGAACCGATCGCCAGGGACCTGGCCGCGCACGGGATGGCCGCTTGGAACCTGGAGTACCGCCGGGCGGGCAATGGCGGCGGCTGGCCGCACACCTTTGAGGACGTGCTGGCAGGAATCGACAAGCTGGCGGACATCGCCGCCAGCCATGCCTTGGAACTCGGTCCAGTGGTGGCGCTGGGCCACTCAGCCGGCGGTCACCTGGCGGCCTGGGCCGCAGGCCGAAGCAAACTGGCACAGCTGGGACTGCCGGACGCGGACCGCCAGATCCGGCGGAAGGCAGACGCCGATGCTGTCCACCTGACCGGCGTGGTAAGCCAGTCAGGGCTGCTCAACCTTGCTGAGGCGGAGAAGCTGGACCTCAGCAGTGGTGCGGTCAGCAACCTGCTGGGCGGATCGTCGTCGAAATATCCCCTGCGCCACAAGTACGCGGACCCGAGATCCACCATCCCGCTGCATCTTCCCGTCTACGCCGTCCATGCCGTGGCGGACGGGGATGTTCCGTTGAGCCAGTCGGAGGCGTATGTGGCCGCCGGGAGGAAGGCGCAATCGCCCCCACAGCTGGTCAAGGTCCCGGGTGACCACTACTCGCTCATTGATCCCAAATCGGTTGCGTACAAGAAATGCCGCGAGCTGGTGCAGGTGATGATGGGGCAGCCCACGCGTGTGTCCCCCGCCCGCTTCTCTGGCAGAGTATGACCCATGCTTTCCGTTATCGGTGAGGGCCTGGTTGACGTTGTCCAGCGCGCCTCCGGAATCGAAGCCCACGTGGGCGGCAGCCCTCTCAATGTTGCGGTGGGGCTGGCCCGCCTTGACCATCCGGTGCAGTTCATCGGCCGCTATGGCCGCGACGCTTACGGGGATTCGGTGGCGGCCCACCTGCGCGCCAGTTCCGTGATGCTGCCGCTGGGTCCGGACGAGCTGCCAACCAGCATTGCCACCGCCCTGATCGACGACGACGGCGCCGCCAACTACACGTTCGACCTCACCTGGGAACTTCCCGGCCTGGCGGAGCGGCTGGCCTTTATGCTGCAGGGAACCACCCTGCTGCACACCGGTTCCATCGCCACCATGCTGGCTCCGGGCGCCGTGGACGTCCTGGCCGCCGTCGAGTACGCCCACCCCTCCTCCACCATCAGTTTCGACCCCAACTGCCGGCCCAGCATCATCCCCGATGTGGACTACGCGCGCCGCCAGGCGGAAAAGTTCGTCACCCTGGCGGATGTGGTCAAGGCCTCCGATGAAGACCTCGAATGGCTTTACCCCGGCAAGGACGTGCTGGATTCGGCCCGCCGCTGGCTGACCCTGGGGGGCTCACAAGGACCGGCCATGGTGGTGGTCACACGCGGTGCTGCCGGCCCCTGGGGTGCCACTGCCGCCGGTGAGGCCGAGTGTGCCGCGCCCCGGGTGGACGTGGCGGACACGGTGGGAGCCGGCGATTCCTTCATGGCCGCGCTGCTGTCCGGGATAGTGGACCGCGGCCTGGACGGTGCGCAGAACCGGAAGGACCTCCGGGAATTACCTGCCGAAGGATTGGCAGAACTCCTGGCCCACGCGTCCCGGGCCGCGGCGGTCACCGTCTCCCGGCCAGGCGCCAACCCGCCCACCCGCGCGGAACTGAACGCCGTCCCAGGCGAGTGAACGGGGCCGGGCGGTGGCCTTAGTCCGCCGCTACCTTCTGGCCGTGTCCCGGCTGGGAAACGGCGCCGCAGCCCGCTGCTGGTCCGGATAGTACTTGTTGTCGAAGCGGTCGCGGGCGATGCGTCCCAACCTTTCGACGGTGTGCCAGCTGATGACTGCCAGCAGCAGGGTCAGCAGGATTGCCGACACAGCCACCAGCGGCGGCAGGTCGGCTGTGGATCCGTCATTGAGCCAGAGAATGACGATGTAGTTCCAGAGGTACGCGGCGTAGGAAACCGTGCCCAGTGCCTGCAACGCGCGCGTCCACGTTGGCATCACACTGCTGCGGGACGCGGCCAGCATCACCAGGACGCCCGCGGCAGCCATGGCCAGCGGGCCTCCAACGAAGAAGAAAGCCGGTGTTTCATTGGCCTTGGGGAAGAAGACCAGCGCTGCCAGGACAACGGTCGAGCCGAGCCCGGCCGCCAGCCTGAGCCGGTGGCCGGAGAACCAGCTGGTCACGTGGACCCTGTACAGGCACAGCGCTGAACCGACGATCAGCCCGAGACCCCACGTCGTCGGCAGCGCATAGACCAGGGAGTGGAGCTCCGGAGCAAGGATCAGCATCGCCAGCACACTCGCCGTCATGAGGGAAAGGACGACGGCGGCAGACCAGCCAACCAGCCGGCCCTGACGGTTGCTGCGCAGGGCGAACACCAACAGTGCCGGCCAGATCAGATAGAACTGTTCTTCCACCGCGAGGGTCCAGAGCGGTCCGATGGCGAGGCTGACATCAAAAGGCAGGGGTAAGTCTTTGAGGTAGCCGAAACCGGCGAGGAGGGTGTAACCGATGATTCCCTTGGACCGGTCACCGAGGACGTCCGCCGTCAATTCAACGATGGCGTACACGCCAAGGAAGGCGCTGAGCGCCGGCAGCAGCCGGAAGGCCCGATGCGCATAAAAACGGCCGTAGCGGATCTTGCGATGCCGTTCGACGTCCCTGAGCAGCACGCCTGTGATCAGGTAACCGCTCAACACAAAGAAGACGATGACACCGACGATGCCGGCACCTTGGAAGATCCCGGGCCAGGAATGTCCCAGCAGAACGGCACCTACGGCAGCACCGCGAAGAACGTCCAGGCCGTCCAGCCTTGGGCGCACTTTTGTTTGCCGGGCGGCCGTCCTGACCGGTCCACCAACTAGCAACGTCACATAACCTCCGGAGCCTCTGTCTGGTATCTGGCCGGTTCCACCTTCAGCTGACTCAAGGCAGAACCCATCCTTGCCTGTTGACGTGGATGTGGTTGCAGGCGTCAATCCGTGCCTTGTCCAAGTATCCCCGACCCGGCTGGACGAAACCTGAACCCGGCCAGTCCGGTGCGGCCAGGTCCGGGCTACTCGTTGCCCAAGCCGGCAGCTGAGGTCTTCTTCCCGGTTACCTCATTGAGGGCAGTCAGGTCAAAGATGCCGTTGATGTCTGCCTGCTTGGTGGTTCCGGCGTCCACGCCGTCCTGCAGGAGCTTCTTGTAGGTTCCGGCCAGCGGATCCACGGTGAACACGATGTTCTTCAGCGACCTTTCGATCACGTCAGGCTTGAGCTCGGCACCAGCTGCATCTTTGAGGGCGGCATTGATGGCGCTGGTCTTTTCGTCTGCCGGGGCGGTGTTCAACCAGTCCACAGACTTGGCGTTGCCTTTGATGAGCGCCTTCACGGTGTCCGGGTGGTCGGCGGCGAATTTCTTGTTCACGATCAGGATGGTAGTGGGGAACTCGCCCGGTTTGCCGGAGAGCGAGCCGTCCCACAGGTCCTTCTCGTCCACCAGGACCTTGGCTCCGGCCTGGAGCACCAGGCGGGATGCCCACGGCTCGGGCAACCACGCGCCGTCGAGCTTTCCGTCCTGGAACAGCTTCAGGGTCTGGGCGTTTTCAGTCGGGTTGATGGCAACGTCGCCGCTGCCGTCCACCTTGGTCTTGTACCCCTGCGTGCTGAGCCAGGCGCGCAGCGCGACGTCCTGGGTGCCGCCGAGCTGCGGGGAGGCGAGCGTCTTGCCCTTGAGGTCAGCCGCGGAGGTGATGTCCGGCCGGACCACCAGCTGCGCACCGCCCGCAGCAGCACCGGCGATGACGCTGACCGATTCGCCCTGGCTCTTGACGAAGGAATTGATGGCGGGGTTGGGGCCGATGTACGTGGCGTCGATGGCGCCGGCGTTCAGGGCCTCGATCGCGGCGGGTCCGGCATTGAAGACCTGCGTGCTGAGCTTGGTGCTGCCCAGTTCGTCGGCGATGAAGCCCTTGCTGACTCCGACCAGGGCGGGAGCATGGGTGACATTGCCGAAGTAGCCGAGCTTCAGCTCTGCGGCGGGGTTGCCGGCGGGTGCGGCTGCTTCGGCGGAGGTGCCTGCACTCGGGGAGTTGGCGGAGACGGCCGACGCCACGACGATGCCGCCGCCGGCCAGGGCCAGGATGCCAGCCACGAAGCCGACCTTCAGGCCAAGCGGACGCTTGGGCGTGGCGGACTGGCCGGCCACGATGCGGGTGGAGCCTTGCGGGTTCTGCGGACCGTTGTCCTGCGGTGTTGCCATGGGATTCCTTTGTTGGGGCGGATACTGGAGACGAGATTACGGAGGGCCCCCAGCGGCCACAACGGCGAAGGACACGCACGTTCACCGGACGTCGCGGACGCTCAACAGAAGGTAGCCCGGCGTCAAAAAACGTTGCGGGACGTCTTTTTTCGTTGAGATGCGCCGTACCGGCTTTCCCCATAGTCTGGCCAAGTGGATACAAGCACCGTGAAGTCAGGCGAACAGGGCGAACAGGTTGACAGGCAGTCGCGCATCCTCGAAGCGGCACTGGGCCTGCTGTCGCGCCATGGCATCTCGGGTGTCAATATGCGCGCGGTGGCACGCGAGGCCGGCGTGGCACTCGGGCTGGTGAACTATTACTACGAAGACAAGTCGAGCTTGATCCGTGCGGCCTTGAATCGAATTGACGAGAGCGACCTGAGGCTGGTCGCGCCCGACCCGGGGTTGCCGGCGGACGAACAGCTCCAACAGGCCCTCCGGCGGGTTGCTGGTCCGGAATTCCTGACCACACAATACCTGTCCCTGCGTCTCCATCTTTGGGCGCTCGCGCAAGCCCATGAAGACTTTGCCTTGATTAATGCGGCAGCGTTTGAGCGGTATCTCGACGGGCTCGCGACGCTGATAGGGAATGCCAAACCCGGGCTTTCCACGGATGAATGCAGGGAGCGGGCAGCTGACATTGTGGTCGTGCAAAACGGAATGTGGCTAACGGCGCTCCTTGGCGTAGACAAGGCATCCATCCAGAGGAGCATCGCCCGCACTGAGCAGATCGCCTTCGCCGCCTAGCGGGAAACGGGCAGCAAGCCGTAAAAGTGCGCCCCGTTGCCGTAAAGGGCGAGACTCGCGTCCTCGGCAAGAATATCCGCGACGACTTCCACGTCACCTGGATGGAATGGCACTCGGGCTCTCGTGCTGGGAAGATCGGTTCCGAACATTAGAGCTTCGGGATTCTCTCTGTGGAGCTCCCGGATAGTGGAAGCGACGTCGAGTTGGACACGACCGAACCCCGTGGCCTTCACCCGTACGCCACGGGACACGAGGCGGAGCAGGACGTCGCGATGCACCGAAGTCATGCCCAAGTGGTCGATGCTCACCTTCGGAAGTGCTGCAATGACCGGTTCCAACTCGACTAGGTCATTCGCGTCGAGATAGAACTCGACGTGCATTCCGGCGACATCCCATGCGCGCCGCCCCAGTGACGAAATACTGTCTATTTGCTCGGAGCCACCCCGGTAGAGATTGAATCGAACGCCGCGGACTCCCGCTTCGGCAAGACGAAGGAGTTCGTCGTTGCTTGTGGTCTCTGCAATATTGGCAACGCCAACGAACATCGGGCCAAGCGTTGCCAACGCGTCGAGCAGATAGCTCTGATCGAAGGCCTGGAATGACCCCGAAACCACAGCTCCGCCCGCAACTCCCAGATCTGAAACGCTGCGAAGGTAATCCGTCGCCGTGAACTCGGGCGGCAGGTATCCGTTGTTCGGCACGAGCGGGAACCGGGAATCGATGATGTGGAAATGGCTGTCGAAGATCCGTCGAGTCATGGCTGTTTCCCTCGTGGAGTGGGTGCGTGCTTATCGCGGTTGGCCTATCGAATCGCCGGATGTGAAACAGTCTGCCCCCGATTGTCCAAGGGCTTGGAGGCTGATGGCCTCGATAGGTTACCAATCTTCCCGGTGCAAAAGCATGTCGAAGATGCCCCAGTCCGCTTAGGCTGCGGCACACCGTCATTAATCTTTGAACAAATGTCCAGTCTAGGTCTTGAACACTTGTTCAACCTAGGCTAATCTCCAACATATGACCCACACCACACACAACAGGGTTCCGCGGAAATGAGGCGGCTTCATTGCCAGTCTCCGGTGCCGGGTTAGCGGGCACATCGCCGCGGCCTTGGGCCGAAAACCGAGGAATACCTTCGCGGGGAGCACGCACGCGAGTGAATGCGCCCCACATAAATGAGTGAAGACCGACATATTCCCTGGTAGCGCTGTGCGCCAAGCAGTTCCGGGGCCCATGATTTACCGCCCGCTTCCGGAAGAGGGATGACTGCCCTCGCCGGCTGGTCGGCACCAGGTAAAAGGAGAGTTTGCAGCATGACAAAAACCCACTACGACTACGTCGTCGTCGGCGGCGGAAGCGCAGGTTCCGTGCTCGCCAACCGGCTGAGCGAAGGAGGCCAGAGCAGCGTCCTGGTTCTCGAGGCTGGACGGAGCGACTACCCCTGGGACCTTTTCATCCAGATGCCCGCCGCGCTGACTTTCCCCAGCGGCAACCCGCTGTACGACTGGCGCTACCAGTCCGATCCCGAACCGCACATGGGCGGCCGCCGCGTGGCCCACGCACGCGGCAAAGTACTTGGCGGATCGAGCTCCATCAACGGGATGATCTTCCAGCGCGGAAACCCGCTCGACTACGAGCGCTGGGGCGCCGACGCCGGGATGGAAAGCTGGGACTTCGCCCACTGCCTCCCGTACTTCCGGCGCATGGAGAACACCCTCGCCGCGGACCCCGACGACGAGTTCCGCGGACACGACGGCCCGCTGGTCCTGGAGCGCGGTCCTGCCACCAATCCCCTGTTCCAGTCCTTCTTCCAGGCGGCCCGGCAGGCCGGTTTCCCGCTGACGGACGACGTCAACGGCTACCGCCAGGAAGGCTTCGCCGCCTTCGACCGCAACGTCCACAAGGGCCAGCGCCTCTCCGCATCGCGTGCCTACCTCCGCCCCAACTTCAACCGGCCGAACCTTACGGTCCTCACCCGGGCCCTGGTCACGAAGGTCAACTTCGAAGGCAATGTGGCCACCGGCGTCACCTACCGCCGCAACGGCAAGCTCCACACAGTCAATGCCGGCGAGGTCGTCCTGTCCGGCGGCGCCATCAATACCCCGCAGTTGCTGCAGCTCTCCGGCGTCGGCGATGCCCAGCTCCTGTTGTCCCTCGGTATCAAGCCCGTGGTCAACCTGCCCGGTGTGGGCGAAAACCTGCAGGACCACCTCGAGGTGTACATCCAGCACGCCTGCACCCAGCCGGTTTCCATGCAGCCGAACCTGGACCTGTGGCGCTACCCGTTCATTGGCCTGGAATGGCTCTTTGGCCGCAAGGGACCTGCCTCCACCAACCACTTCGAAGGCGGCGGATTCGTCCGCTCCAACGAGGACGTGGCGTACCCCAACCTGATGTTCCACTTCCTGCCGGTCGCCGTCCGCTACGACGGCCAGAAGGCCGAAGCAAAGCACGGCTACCAGGTGCACATCGGCCCGATGTACTCGGACGCCCGGGGAAGCCTCAAGATCAAGTCCACCGATCCCGCAGTGCATCCGTCCATGGTCTTCAACTACCTCTCCACCGAGCAGGACCGCCGGGAATGGGTGGAAGCCGTCCGGATCTCCCGCGATATCCTGGGCCAGTCCGCCATGGCCCCGTTCAACGGCGGCGAGATCTCCCCCGGCCGGAGTGTCCAGACGGACCAGGAAATCCTCGACTGGGTGGCCGCGGACGCCGAGACCGCCCTGCACCCCTCCTGCACTGCCAAGATGGGCCCGGAATCCGATCCGATGGCCGTGGTCAACCCGCTGGACATGTCCGTTCACGGCACCAAGGGCCTGCGCGTCGCCGACGCCTCCGCGATGCCTTATGTGACGAACGGCAATATCTACGCCCCGGTGATGATGCTGGCGGAACGGGCCTCCGACCTGATCCTGGGCAACGCGCCCCTGGCCGCGCAGCACACGGAGTTCTACCGCCATGGGATCTCTCCCCTTGAAAAGGACGGCACAGAGCGTAACGGCGCCGGTACTGCAGCTGCCCCGGCGGCTGGGGCCTAGGCATGATTGATGGACTGGAGAAGGAGAAATAATGACCGCCACCGTTGAACAAATGCACCACGCCGGGAAAGGGCAGGACGCCATCAAGGGCCTGTACATTGACGGCGCCTGGCACCAGGCATCCGACGGCGGGACAACAGTTGTGCGCTGCCCGGCGGATGGGCGCGAGGTGGCAGTTGTCGCCTCGTCGACCATAGAGGACGCGGAGCAGGCGATCGGCAGTGCCCGGGCAGCGTTCGACGGCGGCGCGTGGCGCCGGCTCACGAACATCGAACGCGGCGAGGTCCTGCTTCGGGTAGCCGGGCTGCTTGAGCGGGACAAGGCGGCTTATGCCCGGGCCGAGGCGCTGGATACAGGCAAGCGCCTCGTTGAGGCTGAATACGACATTGACGACATTGCCGCGTGCTTCCGCTATTACGGCAAAGTAGCGGGCCTCGATGCCGGCAGGGTCATCGATACGGGCCGGGCGAATGCCATCAGCCGAGTGATCTACGAACCGCTCGGCGTCTGTGCCCTCATCGCACCATGGAACTATCCGCTCCTCCAGGCGGCCTGGAAAGTGGCACCGGCACTCGTCGCGGGAAACTCCTTCGTGCTCAAGCCCAGCGAGCTCACGCCGTCCACCTCCATCCTGCTCATGGAAACGCTGGCAGAGGCCGGGGTTCCCGCCGGCGTCGCAAACCTGGTCACGGGAAGCGGATCGAGGGTAGGTCCTCCGCTGAGTTCGGACCCGCGCGTGGATCTCGTGTCCCTGACCGGAAGCCTGGCCACGGGCCAAACGATCATGGCGGCCGCCGCGGAGACCGTGAAGCGGGTCGCCTTCGAGCTCGGCGGAAAGAACCCCAACGTCGTCTTCGCGGACGCTGACTGGGACGCCGCCGTCGACAATGCCCTGACAGCTGTTTTCCTGCACTCCGGCCAGGTGTGCTCGGCAGGGGCCCGGCTCGTCGTCGAGGAGACGATTGCGGACCGCTTCGTGGCCGAGGTGGTGGAACGTGCGAAAAGGATCCGGATGGGTGGGCCTTTTGATCCGGACGCAGAAACGGGCCCGCTCATTTCCGCCAGGCACCGTGAACAGGTCCACGCATACGTCCAGGCCGGCATCGCGGAGGGCGCCGAGCTTTTGTGCGGCGGCTACATCCCCGACGACGGGACGCTCGCGGACGGCTTCTTCTACCCGCCCACCGTGCTCGGTAACTGCCGCTCCGGTATGAGCGTGCTGCGGGAGGAGTCATTCGGCCCGGTGCTGACCATCGAAACGTTCCGGACCGAAACCGAGGCCGTTGCCATAGCCAACGACACGGAGTACGGCCTGGCGGGGGCGGTCTGGACTTCGGACGCATCGAAAGCGCAGCGCGTTGCGGGCGCCCTCCGGCACGGAACAGTTTGGATCAATGACTACCACCCGTACGTCCCGCAGGCGGAGTGGGGCGGTTTCGGCAAGTCCGGCATTGGCCGTGAACTTGGCAGCGCGGGCCTCAACGAATACCGCGAGGCAAAACATATCTGGCAGAACATCCAGCCCGCACCCAGCGGCTGGTTCGGCTCATCTCCGGACGGAACGGGGGCGGGTCCGGCCGAATAGGCAACGGCAATGGGGGAACGGCCGGGCGCTGCCCAGCGCGGTGCCCGGCCCTGATATAAACCCGCATCCAATGGCGGCCGCGGGTCATCACCATCGTGCTTTTCTCACTTAGGAGCTCAGATGTTAGAACCCACAAAACGTGCCGACGCAAGCGGCATGGACGAATTCGGCTATGCCCAGACTCTGGACCGCAGCATCGGCAAATTCGCCAGCTTCGCGGCGGGAGTCAGCTACATCTCCATCCTCACCGGCGTATTTCAACTTTTCTACTTTGGCTTTTCGATGGCCGGCCCCGCCTACGCGTGGTCCTGGCCCCTCGTGTTCGCCGGCCAGCTGATGGTGGCACTCTGCTTTGCCGAGCTGGCAGGCCGCTACCCGGTAGCCGGCTCGGTGTACAACTGGGCCAAGCGCCTCTCGTCAGGGACGTTCGCCTGGCTGGCCGGCTGGCTGCTGCTCATCTCCTCGATCGTGGCGCTCGGAGCCGTTGCCCTTGCACTGCAGCTCACCCTGCCCCAGATCTGGTCCGGTTTCCAGATCATCGGCGACGGCACCGGCACCTATGATTTCGCCCTCAACGGCGTGCTGCTCGCCAGCATCATGATCTCCATCTCCACCATGATCAACGCCTTCGGTGTGAAGCTGATGACCAAAATCAACAGCATCGGCGTTTTCGTGGAGCTCGCTGCCGCCGTGCTCCTCATCCTGGCCCTTGCTTGGCATGTGGTGCGGGGGCCGGAAGTCCTTTTCAGCACCGCAGGCTACGGCATGGACCACGACCTTGGCTTCTTCGGGGTGTTCCTCATCGGCGCCATGGCCTCCGGTTACGTAATGTATGGCTTTGACACCGCCAGTTCCCTCGGCGAGGAGACGAAGGACCCGAAAAAGACAGCCCCCAAGGCCATCCTCCGTGCAATCACGGCGTCCTTCATCCTCGGCGGCCTGATTCTCCTTGGCGGACTCCTGGCCGCACCCGACCTCAACGACCCCAAGCTGGGCGCTGCCGACGGTGGCCTGCAGTACATCGTGCTCTCCGTGCTGGGAGGCCCCTTCGGCAAGGCGTTCCTGGTGTGCATCGTCGTGGCCGTGACCGTCTGTACCCTGGCCGTTCATGCCGCTGCCATCCGCATGATGTTCGCCATGGCCCGGGACAACAACCTGCCCTTCAGCCGCCAGCTCAGCAAGGTGCATCCCGAGCGGAAGACGCCCACGGTGGCGGCCATCGTCATCGGAATCATCGCCATCATTCCACTGATCGTCAACGTCTCCCAGCCCGCGATCTTCACTATCCTTTCCAGCATCAGCATCGTCCTGATCTACCTGTCCTACCTGCTGGTCACCATTCCGCTGCTCCGCAAGCGGTTCCAGAAGAAATGGCCGCTGGCCGACGATGACACCGAACCGGGTTTCAGCCTGGGCAAATGGGGGCTGCCCGTGAACATTGTGGCGGTGTTGTGGGGCGGCGCCATGACCCTGAACCTGATCTGGCCCCGCCCGGAAATCTACAACTCGGTGCCCCCGTTTGAGTGGTACCTGCAATGGGGCGGCGTCCTGTTTGTCGGCGCCGTCACCGGAGGCGGCGCGCTCCTCTACCGGTTGAAGATCAGGCACCAGACGGGTGTGCTGGCCGCCCACGCGGCGCCCGTCCCAGAACATCCGTCGCGGGGCTCCGCCCAAACGGAACCTCCGGCTGCCACCGAACTGGTATCGGTTCCTGACTGAGCACCACGGTCGGGCAGCGCTGGCGGCCCTGGACGGGCATCCCTTCGCCAAGGTCCACCGGCGAAGGGATGCCCGCCGGCTACCGGGCTTCAAAGATGCGTCGAGTGGTCCACGCAATCCACGTAGACTGGCACGATGCGGTTGGTAGCAAGCGATATTGACGGAACGATACTTGGGCACGATGGAAAAATCAGTGACCGCACCGTCCGCGCCTTCCGCGCCTGCCGCGATGCCGGCGTCGAACTTGTCTTTGTTACCGGCCGGCCGCCGCGCTGGCTGCACCCGCTGGAAGAGCAGCTGGGGCACACGGGCACGGTGATCTGCTCCAACGGCGCCGTGGTCTGGGACCTTGAGGAAGACCGGCTGGTGTCCGCCCGAACGCTGAGCAAGGATGCGGTGCTGGAGATCCGGCGGATCATCAAGGAACTGCGCCCTGCCGCGCTCTTCGCGGCGGAAACCCTGACCGGTTTCTACCTGGAACCTGGCTTCATCGAGAACGGCTCCAGCGAACTCCTGGCCGAGTTCACGCCTGCACCGCTGGCCCGGACGCTGGCCGCGGATGATGCAGTGGTGAAGTTCCTGACGATTGTCCGTGAGGGCACGCCGGACGAATTCCTGGCGGAGGTGGGCCCCGCCGTCGGGCATCTGGCCGCCTCCACCCACTCCTCACCCGGCGTAGCCATGCTGGAGCTGTCCCTGCCGGGCGTCAACAAGGCCGTCACCCTCGCCGAATACGCCACGTCGCTGGGGATCGACGCCGCGGACGTTGTGGCCTTCGGTGACATGCCCAACGACATCGAGATGCTGCGGTGGGCGGGCCATGGTTACGCCATGGCCAGCGGCCATCCGGAGGCGATCCGGGCTGCCGGCCAGCAAGCGCCCCATTTCGACGACGACGGCGTGGCCCAGGTCCTCGAAGCCAGGCTCGCTGCCTTGGGCGTCAAGCTTCCCTGAGGCCGTAGCCAGGGTGTGATTTACAGCTGGCGCTCACCTGGCGTTCACCTTCGCGTCCTACCGTGGGCGGTGGACAGTGATCCGCGGCTTGAGGGGAAATCATGGCAATGTACGTCAACCACGAAGAGGCCGAGGCAGCGCTGCGCCCGGCGGAGCCGGCTGCGCACTGGAAAAACCTGAAGCAGGGCGATCGCGTGCGCGTCCGCCTGACCCCCGGCTTCGAAACCGGCGGGGAGGTGGATGCCATCACCTGGGACCACACTGCGGTCTGGGTGGACCTCGACGGCGGCCGCGGCCGCATCCTGCTGCACTGCAGTGACGGCGTGGAGATCGTGCCGCAAGAGGAATGAGGGCCCACGGCTCCGGTACGCTCACAACGTGACTGGACCGTTTTTCGAAGCTTCAGGTGGTGCGGCGGGTCCTCGATGTCCCGTGGCAATGGCTCATCGAGGATTTTCGCGTGAGGGACTGGAAAACTCCATGGCCGCGTTCCGCGCCGCCGTCGAACTTGGATGCCGGTACCTCGAAACGGACGTCCACACCACGTCAGATGGTGTCCTGCTCCTATTCCATGATGACACGCTGGAGCGGGTGACCGACGGCCGGGGCCGGATTTCCGAACTCACAGCGGCCGAGGTGGCTGCCGTGCGGATCGGAGGCCTGGAGCCGGTGCCGCTGTTTGACGAACTGATGACGTCCTTCCCTGAGGTCAGGGTGAACCTGGACGTCAAGGACTGGACCTCGGTAAAGAGCCTGGCCGCGGGAATCGAACGGCACCAGGCCCACCACCGGGTGCTGGTGGCCAGCTTTTCAGACCGGCGGCGCCGGGCCGTCCTGAAGCTGCTCAGCAGCCCGGTGGCGTCCTCCGCAGGGATCATGACGAATTCCCTGTTTGTGGTGCTGGGGCCGCTGCTGCCTGCCCCTTGGCTGCGCCGCGTGCTCCGCCGCGCCCTGCGGGATGTGCACGCCCTGCAGGTTCCCGTCAGGTACGGCGCCGTCCGGGTGGTCACCGCAGGCTATGTCAGGCGTGCTCATAGCCTGGGCCTGGTGGTGCACGTGTGGACCATCAACGATCCTGCGGAGATGCGGCGATTGCTGGAGCTCGGCGTGGACGGCATCGTGACCGACCGGGCCGATCTGCTCAAGCAGGTCATGCAGGAACGCGGCGAGTGGCCTGGCAGCCGATAGTCCGGACCACTCCAGGCCAGTGTTTCAAGGGTTCCGTCAGCTGCGTCCCAGGCCGGTGGACGGGTCCTCATCACCCTCGCCAGGATCTGCCCGCAGTGCATCCGGGTCGCCTTCCGGCAGCCCTGCCGACCCCGGAACATCGCGGGGAACGTCCGGGGCGCCTATGGGTGAGTCGGGTTCCGGAGGTGCGTCAGCGTCCGGGCCGGAGGAACCGGTGGAAGCTGCTGGGTCGTTGCCGGTACTGGCCGGGTTGGAAGACACGGGCCCCGTGGCTGAGCCGGTCTTCAAGCCCGGGGCCTTTTCCTTTTCGGCTTCCATGGCATTGGAACCTTCGCTGATGGACGAATGTACTTCAACGTCGCTGTTGGGGTCCGTCGGTTCCGGGACGTTGGCGTTTTCACTGGGCTTGGATGTGCCCGCCAGGTCCTCCATGGCGTTTTCTGCGGCCTTGCCTATGCTGTCGCCAATACCCATTTGACTGTTCCTTCCAGACGCTGTGAACCGGCTGGCCGCGTGCGGGACCTGCCGGGACTTGACCCTTCCAGAATTATCAGCATGCTTACAATTAGTCCAGAGCTGAGGAAGAACCGCAGCCCATCCGAGGAAGGAACCAGCACCATGAGCAGCTACCATCCGGAGAACGACCCCGCGAATCCCGATCAGCCGGGAAAGGGAACGGACGAGTCAGGGCAGGACGCGAGAGGGCGGGACTCGGCAGGCTCCGCCAATCCCGATCCGTTGGATGGCAACATCACGGGCCTTGAGCCGGGCGGGGGAGTGCCGCCAGGCGAGACTCCACCGGCCGAGGACCAGATGAGCGGGGACCAGGGACACAGCGAGTAGTTGTTGGGCTCAACTGCCCGATCATTCGAATCACGCAGGCGGGCCTCAGTGCTTGTCGCTTGCGCCTGAATCGTGCGCCAAGCGGCCTGCTCCGGTGACGTGCCGCCCGAGCCCGTCCGGATCGAGGGGGGTGTTCCAGGCCGCCCACTCCTTGGGCTGCACCGACGGGCGGCCCAGCAGGTAACCTTGGCCCGCGCTGATGCCCAGCTCGGTGAGGACCCTGAGCTCATTAGGGGTTTCAATCCCTTCGGCAACCAGTACAGTGCCGATCTGGTCCGCGAAGTCCACCATGCAGGCCGCCAAGGCGTATTGCGAGGCGTCGCTGTCCACTTGGCTGATGATGTTCCTGCCCAGCTTGATGAAGTCGGGGCGCAGATGCAGCATCCGGCTCAGTGCTCCGGTGCCGGAGTGTGAATCGTCTATCGCAATCCGGAGCCCGCGTTCACGCAGCGGCGTAATTGCGGAAACGAAATGCAGGTATTCCTCGTCCGGAATTCCTCCGGTCAATTCCAGGACAATACGGCTGATGGACAGCCCGATATGGTCGAACAATTCGGGCAGCCGTGGATCAATGCAGGACATGGGGGAGATGTTGAGGGCGACATAAAGGTGAGGCGGAAGATTGGCGGCTGCAGTGGCGGCCGAGCCGAGCGCTGAGAACTCCAGATTGGCGCCCAGTCCCACCGCGGCGGCTTCGGCGAACCACAGTTCCGCTCCGGCGCCGTCATCACTGACGAACCGGGACAAAGCCTCAACGCCCACAACGCTCTGGGATGCCAGGCCGTAAATCGGCTGGAATGCGGTCATCAGCATTTGGTTCTGAAGCAATGCGCTGATCCGTGACAGGCTCCGCAGTGTGTCCAGCTGTTCAACCAGCGCCGGCGGCATGCCGTCTACGGGCACTGCCGTGCGGGCGGCATCCGGCGTGCCCTGCTTGAGGGCATCCTGTTGTCGGGTTTCAAGAAGGTGTTCAAGGAGTGCCCGTTCGGGGACCCCGGGGTTTTCGTCCAAGCGGTCACTGAGACGCTGACGCGTTGCTGCGCCGGCAGGATCGGAATCCGCCAACACGGTCGCAATAATTCCCCATGCTTGTATCCGAACCGACATTAGCTACGCCCCCAGTTGACGAAGTAATGGCCCGTTGGCCCCTTTATTGTTCAATTTCCAGACGCCTTCGGAATACGCTACTTCTTGATTAAGTCCGGTTCCCTTTGGCACTGAAAATCGGACGCCACATCATGATCGTATATCGGGACAGGGAAAAGCGCACCAGATATGCCATTACTGTCTGGTGTTCCCTGCGGAGGACTGGGCGGCCACCAGGGCGGGAATCTGCTCGGCCGGCAGCGGCCGGCTGAAAAAGTACCCCTGGGCGCTGAGGCACCCCAGGTTCCTCAGGTGGTCGGCCTGCACCGCTGTTTCCACACCTTCCCAAACCGCTTCCAGCCCACAGGCCCGGACAAGCTGGAGAACGGCAGCCACCAGGGCAGGCTGCGTGGGATCCGTGCCCAGTCCAACGATCAGTGAGCGGTCCACCTTAACCCGGTCCACGGGCAGCTTTCGGAGGTAGCTGATGGATGAATAGCCGGTCCCGAAGTCGTCGATCTCGATGCCGACGCCCAACCCACGCAAGCCGCCCAGAGAATAGCGGTCCAGGTCGTTGCCCTTCACGATGGCCATTTCCGTCAGTTCCAGGACAACCTGCTCCGGCCGCACGCCAGTTTCCGTGAGCACGGCCCGGACGTCCTCAATGAACTGGAGGCTCTGAAGGTCTGTGGGCGAAATATTGATCCGGACAGAGAACCTGCTGTCCACTACGGAGTCGGAGATCCAGTCCCGGAGCTGTCCCACGGCGGTATTGAGCACCCAGAACCCCAGTTCGGAAATCAGCCCCGCCTCTTCCGCCAAGGGGATGAATTCGTCCGGCATGATGAGGCCGCGGCTGGGATGGTTCCAACGGATCAGCGCCTCTACACCTTCGATCCGTCCTGTGGCCAGCTCCACCACCGGCTGATAGTGGAGGACCAGGCCCTGGCCCTTGATGGCTGCGCGGAGATCGTCCACCAGCTGGCTGCGGAGCCGGCGGACCAGCAGGAGCCCGGGCTCGAAGATATGGAGCCTGTTCTGTCCCTCGGCCTTGGAGGCGTACATGGCTACATCGGCCTGCATCAGCATGTCCTCCGGCCCTTGCCCCGCGTCCCCGACGCTGAGCCCGAGGCTCGCCCCGCAGCGGATGCTCCGGTCAGGCAACTCGATTGGTTGCTGCAGGGCAGCCAGGATACGTTGCCCCACAATGGAGGCCTGGTCCGGGCCGGTGGCCGGCATGACGACGGCGAATTCGTCGCCGCCAAGCCGGGCAACGACGTCCGTTTCCCGTACGGCGCCCCGGATGCGTTCACCCACGGTGATCAGGACCTGATCGCCGACGGTGTGGCCCAGGGTGTCATTGATGGTTTTGAAGGCATCAAGGTCCAGCAGCAGGATGACCGGCGCTTCACCGTCCCGTGCCCCGTTGCCCTGCGCCGACTTCAGGGCAGCAAGGAGGGCGGAGCGGTTGGCAAGGCCGGTGAGGGGGTCCTGCATGGCCATTTCCTGCATTTCCAGATGGGCTTCGCGGAGCAGCTGGGTCCGGACTTCGACGCGTTGCTCAAGTTCCTGATAGATGATCTGCAGGTCCTCGGCAAGCATGTTGGTCCCCATGATGATGGCATCGAGCTCGTCCCGGGCCGGGGAGACTTCGATGCGCGACTGGAGGTCTCCGGAGGCAAGCCGGACAATGCCATCCAGCAGCCGGGAGAGCCTGGGATCGTTGTCAGCGAACATCTGGATTCCCCCTTCCCGGGATCAGTTGGCCTGGTTCCCGCCGGAGTCCAGGGGGAGGCTGACGGTGACCGTTGTTCCTGTACCCAGTTCCGAGGCTACGTGGATGCGGCCACCGTGGCGATTCACGATGTCCTGGGTTATGGCCAGTCCAAGGCCGGTGCCCGGGACTGCCCCGGCCATGGCATTGGAAGCGCGGTAGAAGCGGGTGAACACGTGGGAGAGCTCGTCGCTGGATATGCCGATCCCTGTGTCAGCCACGCTGACGGTGGCCCACCGGGTCCCGTCAGCGGCCGCCTGCGAAACGCTGCCCACCTGGATCTTTCCGCCGCTTGGCGTGAATTTGATGGCGTTTGAGACCAGGTTGGTAAAGACCTGTTGCAGTTGCACTTCATCGCCCATGATCTCAGGATCCTCCTGGGCGGGTTCGAGCGCTATTGTCACGTTCTGGAGCTTTGCCAGCGGCCTCAGCGCGCCGGCGACGATATCCAGGGTCCGCCCAAGCCGCACAGGGGTTAGATGCAGCGGACTGTCCGTGTGCCCGTCGCGGGAAACGCTCAGCATGTCTTCGATCAGCAGCCTCAGCCGCTCGGTGTTCCGGACCACGATGTCCAGCATCTGGTGGACCTCAGTGGAGACCGGATCGGCAGTGCTTTCCTGGATCATGTCAAGGTAGGCCATGATCGACGTGAGCGGGGTACGCAATTCATGGTTGACGGTGGCAAGGAAGTCGGTCTTGGCCTTGTCCAACTGCTGAAGCTGCTTGACCACCTGCTGCTGGCTGCTGATGAGGTGGCTTTGGATCAGCCCGTGGGCGGCGTTGCCCGCCACGTGTTGGATCAGCCCGAGCTCGGCCCGGGACCAGCCCCGCGGTTTGTCCAACAGGGCAATCCAGATGAGGCCCAGGGATGAGTAGCCTTCCCCCATGGGGACCAGGACGGACGCAGTGGCGTGCAAGGCCCTCAACGATCCGGGCAGCAAGCCGCCCAGGGCGGCATTGGAGCCCTCCGATCCATCCGACGTCAGGGCTTCTGCCCTTGACCAGAGGAGATCCGCCGTCCGAAGCGCCCATTCCTCGTCTGTGAGCAGGCCATCAGGCAGCGGGTCCAGGCCAGGCCGGTTCCACTGGGCTGTAATGCGGGGGACCCTTTCGTCTTCGAAGGTGGTCAGCCAGACGTGGTCGGCCCCGAGAGTTTCACCGAATCCCGCCACGACGTAGTCGGCGATCTCTTGGGGATCGTTGGTTCCGCGGACGGCCGCCGAAACCTGCCGAAGCTGTTCGCGCAATGCTTCCGCCTCGTGGCGGGCCTCAGTGCGCCGGGCGACGAGGTTGATGAGGGCGGTGGTGCGGTGGACGAGTTCCCTGGCGTCCGGAGGTTTTGAGATGGAGTCCCTGATGCCGGAACGTTCCATTGCTGCGGCTTCGGCCTGGTTGTCCAGGTCCACGAGAACCAGGACGGGAACATGGGTCTCCACGGCGGACAGCGAGCTGTCAACCACCAGGACTGACAGATCATCGCGGTGGAGCAGCGCGGAAAGCGTGGTGTCGTCCCCGGCAGTATGGACCGTGTAGCCGGCGGCACGGAGTGCCGCAGCAGTGAAGTCCCGGCGGCCGTCGTCGGGGTCCGCCACGACGGCGGCGCGCAGCACAGTTGCCACATTTGGTGTGTCCGCTGGCACCCTGCCCCCTTTTGGCTCCTGGTTGAATACATTCTAGGGGGATGCGGGGCGGCTGGTCCCTTATCGATGTGTTGGCTCTCGGCGGAACCGGCTGCAACGGGCTGACGCATACAGCCCGGCGGGCGGTCGGGACATATATTTGGACAGTGTCCTCCTCAGCAAGATTGTTGCTTTCTGCCTTGCAGAAGTACCTGATCATCCCAAAGCTCCTCCGGCTGTCCCGGTCCGCGCCCAAGAACAGGCCCGTGGCCTGGGACCGGTACTGGGCGGGAATTGCCAGGACAGGTGTCCAGGGAGAAGTGCTCTGGGACTCCGGGAACGATCACGAGCTGCTTGGCTACCGGGACGTCCTTCAGCGGCACCTGGATCCTGGACTTCCCGTGGTGGACATCGGCTGCGGCCACGGCAGCTTTACCCGTGCCCTGTCGTCCTACTTCCCGCAGGTCCTGGGCGTGGATGTGTCCTCCCATGCAGTGGCCCGGGCCAGGAGCGAATCCGCGGGGATGGAAAACGTCAGCTACGTGGTGCGGGACATGACGGCGCCGGGGGCCGGGGCCGGGCTGGTTGGTCCTACTGACGCCAATGTCTTTATCCGCGGGGTGCTTCATGTGCTGGATCAGGCCGACCAGGCAGCGCTGGTGGACAACCTGAGGGAGCTCGTGGGAAGCCGGGGCACGGTTTTCCTCGCGGAAACGAACTTCCAGGGGAACCCCGTGGATTATATTGCGCACCTTGGTGCAACAACGCGGAACATTCCCGAGCCGTTGGAACGGGCGATCCGCGAACTGCCCATGCCGGGCCACTTCGGGCCCGCCGAACGCAGCAGGGTGATGCCCACGGATATCTGGGAGCTGGTGGAGGACGGCCCCGCGACCATCGAAACGAATCCGATGACGGGCGTGGCCGGTGCCAGCGCCGTTCCGGGCTATTTCGCAGTGCTCAGGGCGCGGCGGTAGGCGGTCAGGTCCGCATCCCGGCGCGGGCAAGCGCTTTCCACCCGGATGCTGGCATGATGGACGGCATGCGCATTCTCATCGCTCCGGACAAGTTCAAGGGCTCGCTTACCGCTGCGGAAGCCGCCGCCGCCATCGCTGAAGGTGCGCTCCGCGTCTACCCCGACGCGGTGGCCAACCAGTTCCCGATCGCCGACGGCGGCGAGGGGACCCTGGAGGCAGCGGTCTCAGCGGGGTATGAAGAGCGACTCAACGCCGTGGTAGGCCCCATCCTTGCTCCCGTCGGGGCTGCCTGGGCTTTCCGCAAGAACGGCTCCGGGGGCGCTACCGCTGTCATCGAAACGGCGCAGGCGTCAGGCCTGGCGCTGATGGAGCCCACTCCGGCGAACGCCCTCCGGGCCCACAGCTATGGCTGCGGCCAGCTGATCGCTGCCGCCCTTGATGCCGGGACCACGGAAGTTGTGTTGGGCCTTGGCGGGTCGGCCATGACCGACGGCGGCAGCGGCGCCCTGCGTGCGCTTGGCCTCAAACCGCTCGACTCCGCGGGAAACGTGGTGCCGCTCGGCGGGGGATCGCTCGCCGACGTGGTGGCCCTGGATACTTCAGGGCTGGATCCACGGCTGTCCGCCGTCTCCTTCAGGATCGCCGTGGACGTGCAGAACCCGCTGTTTGGAACCACGGGCGCCGCCCACGTCTTCGGCCCGCAGAAGGGGGCCGATGAGGAGGCCGTTGAACTGCTCGACGCCGGGCTACGCAACTGGGCGTCCATCCTCCGGGAGGCGACGGGCCGGGACGTCAACATTGGCGGGGCGGGCGCAGCAGGCGGCCTCCCGGCGTCGTTCCTTGCCTTCACAAACGCCCAGCTGGAAGGCGGGTTCGCGCTGGTTGCCGGACTCACAGGGCTGGCGGAGCAGTTGGCGGACGCGGACCTGGTGATCACCGGCGAAGGATCCATGGACTCCCAGTCCCTGACCGGCAAGGCGCCCATCGCGCTCGCCGATGCCGCCCGTTCACGGGGCATCCCAGTCATCGTGGTGGCGGGCCGAATTCTGGTCACGCCTGAGGCCCTTGCCGAGCACGGCGTCGTGGCTACCGCCCAACTCCTGGACGTTGCCGCCAGCCCGGCAGACGCCATAGCAAATGCGGCAAAGTACCTGGCGTGGGCCACAGTGCAGGTCCTGGAAGGGGCGTAGCCGGTCAAAGCCGGAGGCCGGCTCCGGCAGGGCCGCTACACGATGGTGGTGTTTCGGCGGCGGCGCCAGATCAGGATCACCACCAAGGTGATCAAGGCGACTGCGCCGATCACCAGCGGAGCGTAGTCGAGCCGCGTCGCTTCAGCCCCGCCGGTTTCGCCCGTTCCAGGGTTGGCGGGACCCGTGGAGGCCGGATCTGTGGGCGACGGATTGGTAGTGGAGGCGGCCGCGGCGGCATGCACGGCCAGCGCGGCACGTACCTCCGGCGCCTGCACCTGGGGAACTTGGACAGCTGACGCAGAGGCTGCAGGAGCGGCCTGCGCAGCAGGGCCTAATGCCGGCACCGCAACGAACAGCGCCAGCGCCACAATGAGGGTCTTCAGGATGTTCCGCATCGCATTTCTCCTGCTCGGTTCAGGCGGCCGGTGGGGCGGCTGCTCCGGACGGCGGGGGTCCATGGAACTCACGCGCCGGTTTCGTAGTGTGGCTCGGCTACAGGTTTGGACTCCGGGGACCCCTTTTCCCGGAGATAGACCGAGGCGCCCACCAGGACCGCGACGGCAAGGAATTCACTTTGCCAGTTCTGGAAGGATTCGAACCAGAAGCGGCTTGTGGCCAGGTAGCCAAGCAGCGTGACAGTGGGCTGGCCGTGGCTCTGTTGCTCCTGGTTGTATTCCTCCGTGCCGCCCAGTGCATGGAGGCTGAAGGAAGCAAGGAACAGCACCAGGAGGAGCGCGGACAGCGAATGTTCATATAGCTTCAGGACCACGCCGCCGCGTTTCACCGGCCACGGCGTGCTGTGCTTGATTCTGGCATCGCGCGGATCCTGGTCCTGCGGGGCCGTCCTGCCCATCGGCTTGGACTCGGAAGACCCCTTCTGGAACAGGAAAACCGTCAGGATGACGTACATGGCCATCTGGAGGAATTCGGATTCCCAGTTTTCAAACGTGGCTTCCACAAACTGGCCGGTAGCCAGGTACCCCAGTATGGAAACGGCCGGCTCTCCGTGGGCGGTTTGGTCCTCGCTGTACGCGGCTGCCCCGGAGATGATCATTCCACCGAAAAACATCAGGAACAGGGCTAGATTCGCGAGCAGCAGCCCATGTTCCTTGGCCCATTTACCCATCTTTTCCTCCCGTTGATTGGCTTTGCTGGTGTGGCAGGACGTCAGCTTCTCGCTGTGGCACGTCTGTTGAGGTGCAGCGGGATGTAGATCAACAGCACAAGGAGGATGGCCAGCAGCACGCCCCCGGCGGTCAGGCCGGCCGTGCGGCCGGCTGTCACGTCAAACACAAGGGCCGCAGTTCCCACGCTCAGGATCGCAACCCCCGCCAGGGCTATCTTGGTGATCGAGTCGGCGCTTGACACCAGGGTTTCCTTGAGGCGCTGGCGGAACAGCCGCCGGTGCACGCTGACCGGTAGCAGTATGAAGGCCGTCGTCAGGGTGGCGACCACAACGTTGGACAGGTAGAGGCCAACCTGGAAATCATCCAGGTCCTCGAAGCGCTGCTGGAAGGGCAGGGTCAGCAGGAAGCCGGCAAGAATCTGGACGCCGGTCTGCAGCACCCTGAGTTCCTGCAACAGTTCAGCCCAGTTCCGGTCCAGCCGCTCTTCCCGGGTTTCGTTCCGTCCCGTACTGCCGGTGAAGTCCTCCACATCCGACATTGCTTCTCCTCACCGCGCTGGCCGGCCTGGCCCGACGGGAGGCCACGTTCTCCCAAGTTAGGCCGAAGTTGCGCCAAGATCAACATTTGATAAGTTTACTGATTATTCGCCCCGAACGGTGGACTTTGCTCCGCCCATGGGGATAGTTTCAAAGGGCCGGTGCATGCCGGAGCCCATCGGAAACCGACCAAGTGAGTAGGCGGACTGTGAGCGACAAGAAGAAGCAGACGGACCAGCCCACGGACCCCCGGGGCGGCTATCACTCGGGCCCGTTTCCTGAGCAGGAACAAAAGCAGCCCGGCCTCACGGCGCCCATGGACCCCAAACCGGACCACGGTGAACTCAGCTACGAAGGGCACGGTGCGCTGCAGGGAAAAGCTGCGCTGATCACGGGCGGCGACTCGGGGATCGGCAAGGCGGCAGCCATCGCCTTCGCCCGAGAGGGGGCCGACGTCGCGATCTCCTACCTCCCGGAGGAGGAAGAGGATGCCCAGGACACAGCCGACTGGATCCGGAAGGCCGGCCAGCGTGCCCTCCTGCTTCCGGGTGACGGGCGCGAGGAGGAGTTCAGCACCCGGATCGTGGAAGACGCTGTGGCCGAGTTCGGCGGCCTGGATGTGGTGGTGCTCAACGCGGCGTACCAAAAAAACCGGGAGAGCTTCGAATCCCTCCCCACGGAGGAATTCGACCGGGTCTTCAGGACCAATCTCTACTCCCTCATCTGGACTGCCCGGGCGGCAGTGCCGCACCTGTCGGCTGGCTCCTCGATCATCACCACGGCATCCATCCAGGCCTTTCATCCGTCCCCGGGCCTGATCGACTACGCCATGACCAAAGCCGCCCAGGTTGCCTTCACCAAGGCCCTGGCGCAGGAGTTGGGGCCGAAGGGTATCCGCGTTAATGCTGTTGCTCCCGGTCCCGTCTGGACACCGCTGATCCCCGCCACGGAGTGGCCGAAGAAGCTTCCCACGTTCGGCCAGGACACTCCGCTCCAGCGGGCCGGGCAACCCGCAGAGCTCGCCGCTGCCTACGTGCTGCTGGCGTCCGAACAGGGATCCTACATTTCAGGGGCCGTGCTGCCCGTGACCGGCGGCAAGGGACTCTGAGCAGTTCATAGGTCAGATTCATCCACATCCAAAACAGGAGGAACCATGAGCCAGGACAACCAGCACGCTGAGCCGGAAGAGGAAGTGGGCGGCTACGGCACGCCGACGGCGGAGCAGGAGATGGGCGGTGCAGACAGCAAGCAATTCGCCCAGCCCCGCGAGGAAGAGGATTTTGACGAAGCCGGCCTCAACCAGGACAGCCCCGCCGGTGAGACGTTCGCCACCGGCTCCCCCAACCTCGGCCATTTCAACGAGGAGGACCAGGACAGCGCGGGCGAGCCCGGAGCGGGCCGCTTCGGCGGCACGGACGAGCAGTTCCACGCCGAAAGTGACACCAACGACCCCGGGTTTGAACCGGGGGAGCCGCCGATCCCGCGCGATGCCGATGTGCCCTCCGCCGAGGCCGAGATCAACGAATCCAACGCTGATAAACAGGGTTCCGAGCCGTTCTCGTCGGAACCGGGGCAGGAAGCCGCAGGGCTCCCCGACGGCAGCGGCAACGACCTGCCCCAGGAGAAGTCCCCCAAGGACGACGACGAGGAAAGTTTCGACGCCGGGTAGCCGGTTGGAGGTCGGGATTCCCGAAGCACCGCAAAGCCTCGGCCAGGGCGAGGCGGCGCGTGTCGGACGCCAGCCCCAGGTGATAGACGTGCAGCTCCCGTAGCCCGCGTCGCGGAGCTGGCACCAATCCTGGGGCCCATTGCCCGGCAGACACGTTCCTTGGGCGGCAGGGTGACGACGTACGCCCCGTACTTTCCGGCGCCTGCGGCCGTTTCGCGCCGGCTCCGGACGTATCCTTAGAACAAGGCTTTGCAGTGGGCCTGCGCGTTTCGAACCTAGGCGTGGAACATGGCCGTGGACACCTCGGGGGACGCCGGCTGGGAGCAGCAGCTCCCCGCCTCCCAGGACGTGGTCTTCGAAAGCAATGACGTCGAGATTTTCCTCGGCGAGGTTACCCATGAATTTATGCAGGACATCCAAGGTGTCCGGCGGGAAATTGGCTGGGCGGCCACATTGTTCCGTCGCGAGGAAGCCCACACCATAGCGGCAGGCAACGCTCAGGCCCGGGCAGCGGACCAGGAGCAGTGCTCCTTCGGTGATGGACCGGTGCTGCTGGCCCTCCGCACAGGTGACTTTGTGCACGTGGCCGACCTGGCCCGGGACCGGCGGTGGCCCGGATATGCAATCGTCGCCACAGGCCATGGCGTCCGGTCGCTGCTGTCCACGCCCATTGTGTCCGTGGCCGGCTCCAGCGCCGCCATCAACCTGTATGCGGCCGCGCCGCACGCCTTCACGAGTGAAGACATCGTCAGGACGCGCCGCTACGCGCGGGAGGTTGCCCGGGCGCTCCGCGTGGTGCTGCGGGTGGCGGAGCATGCCCAGGCAGCCGCGGAACTGGCGGTTGCCCAGACCTCCTTGGCCCTGATGGATCTGGCCGTGCGGACACTGATGAGCGAGTATGGCCTCAGCCATGAGGGCGCCTTCCAATATTTGAGGGCCGTCGCTAGGCATAACAACCTGGGGCTGCGCGAGGCCGCCCTGAGCGTAGTTGCGTCCGGTTCACCACAAGAACCGGCAGGACATATCCAGGACAACACGGATCTCCGCGGCCTGATCGCGGTTGAATCTCCGCCTCCGGATGTGTCACCGCACGGCACAGGGAGCAGGACATGAACGCGCAGAAGCCGGACCACATGAAGTCTGCCTGGACCAGCCCGGACCCGACGCGCGGATCCCACCCGTGGCACCGCTTCGTAGCGCTGGGTGACTCCTTCACTGAGGGAATAGGGGATCCCGAGCCCGGCAGTGAAGGAGGCGTGCGCGGCTGGGCGGACCGCGCTGCGGAGGAACTCAGTGCGGGCCAGCCAGAGTTCGCTTACGCCAACCTCGCGGTCCGGGGGCTGCTCCTGCAGCAGATTCTGGATCAGCAGCTTGGGCCTGCGCTCGCATTGAAGCCCGATCTGGTGACGCTGTCCGCGGGCGGTAATGACATTGTGTTCAGGCGCAGCGATCCCGACAGGATGGCGGAGAAAATGGACGATGCCGTGGCGACGCTGACCGCCACCGGCGCCACGGTGGTGCTGTTCGCCGGCCCCGACTGGGGAGCCATCCCCGTCTTTAGCCAGATCCGTGGCAAGGTGGCCATCTTCAACGAGAATCTCCACACTGTGGCTGCCCATCACGACGCGGTGATGGTTGACATGTGGTCCTTACGCGAACTGACTGACCCTGGCATGTGGGACCCCGACCGGCTGCACTTCTCCCCGCTGGGGCACCACACCATCGCCGCGGCGATGCTGAACGCCTTGGGTGTCTCCCACAGCCTGAGGCCCCTGGAGCCCAAGCAGCTGCCCCCTCCGAGCTGGAAGGAGGCCCGGGCGGAGGACCTCGTCTGGGCCCGGGAGTACCTGGTCCCTTGGGTGGTCCGCCGCCTTCGGCAACGGTCCCCAGAGGAGGGGCTGACGGCCAAACGTCCTCAAGCGGGGCCCGTGTTTGGGATCGGCCGACCCCCCGGGCCGTTGGCCGGAGGGTCGGCGGCCTGAAGCGGAGCCCTGCCTAGCGCTTCTTCGGCGCGCGTTTCGCGGCCGCGTTAATGGCGGCCTTCGCCGCAGGCGGCAAGCCTGCCTGTTCGCTTTCCGGTTCGGCTACCGAGCCCCGTGCCCGGGCAATGGCCTTCATGCCGTGGTAGATCACAAGCGCGGCGGCCGAGCCCAAGGCGATGCCGGTGAACGTCAGGTCGCCGATGGTCCACGTGTAGTCAGCAATGCCGATGATCAGAGCGACGGCGGCCGTGGTCAGGTTCACCGGGTTGGCGAAGTTCACCTTGTTCTGCACCCAGATCTTCACGCCCAGGACGCCGATCATGCCGTACAGCATGGTGGCGGCACCGCCCAGCACTCCGGGCGGAACGGTGGCAATCAGTTCGCCGAACTTCGGTGAGAAGCTCAGCACGATCGCGAAAATGCCGGCCACCCAGTACGCCGCCGTCGAATACACCTTGGTGGCGGCCATCACGCCGATGTTTTCCGCATAGGTGGTGGTTCCGGAGCCGCCACCGACGCCGGCGAGGACAGTGGCTGCGCCGTCGGCCATCAGCGCGCGGCCGGAGACGCCGTCGAGGTTCTGGCCCGTCATGGCGGCCACCGACTTCACGTGCCCGATGTTCTCGGCAACCAGCACCAGCACCACGGGCACAAAGAGGCCCAGGACGCCCACGTGGAATTCCGGCGTCTGGAACTGCGGCAGGCCGATCCACGCAGCCGCGTCCATTTTGGCGTAGTTCACTTCGCCGCGCAGCATGGCCACGAGGTAACCGACCACCACGCCCACCAGGATGCTGAGCCGGCCAACCATCCCGCGGAACAAGACGCTGACCAGGATGATGGCGGCCAGGGTGATGACGGCGGTGACCGGGGCGGCGTCGAAATTGTTCTTGGCCGCGGGCGCGAGGTTCAGGCCGATCAGTGCCACTATGGCGCCGGTGACGATGGGCGGCATGAGCCGGTTGATCCAGTCCGCGCCGAACTTCTGCACAACCGCCCCGATGAGGGCAAGTACGACGCCGGCAAGCACCACCCCGCCCAGCGCACCGGGCACGCCGAACTGCTGCTGCGAGGCCATGATGGGCGCGATGAACGCGAAGCTGGAGCCGAGGTAGCTGGGCACCCGGCCCTGCGTGATCACCAGGAACAGCAGCGTGCCGATGCCGGAGAAGAACAGCGTGGTGGCGGGCGGCATTCCCGTGATGATGGGGACCAGGAACGTGGCGCCGAACATGGCCACCACGTGCTGCATGCCTACGCCGATGGTCAACGGCCAGGCCAGCCGCTCATCCGGGGCAACCACGTGTCCTGGCCGGATCGATTTGCCAGTGCCGTGCAGCTTCCATTTGGTTCCGAGCATGCTCATGGGCGGAGGCCTTTCAAGGGGGTTGCCGCGGGGGCTGGGATCTTCCGGTGCAAGAATACCGCGCAGCCTGCCTTTCCTGAGCTTGTCCGCGATTCCGAACCTTCAAGGCCGGGAGCCGCGGACAAGGGCCGGTTCAAGCATCCTGTGCCCAACGTCACCTGCCGTCACGGGAAGAAGACAGAAACACTTGAAGTTGCAACTATGGAATGCGAAAGCGCCGGCAGCCATCAGGTGTGCGGGCCCCAGCGAAAGGTAAGCCAATGACTATTGCCCACGAAGAAGCGGCCATCGATTCGGCCGCCGTCGACGCCATTTTTGCCGAAGCCCGCACGGCCAACTCCTTCACCGGAGAGGTGACCGAGGACCAGGCCCGCGCCATCTACGAACTCACCAAGTTCGGCCCCACCGCATTCAACTCCCAGCCGCTCCGCGTGACCTACGTCCGCTCCGATGCGGCCCGCACCAAGCTGGTTGACGCCCTCATGGCCGGAAACCGCGCCAAGACGGCCTCCGCCCCGCTGGTCGCCATCCTCAGCTACGACACGGACTGGGCCGGGCAGTGGGACAACTTCCTTCCCGGCTACAACGCTCCCAAGGCGATGTACGACGCCTCGCCGGAGCTGGCTGCCACCACCGGCAACAACAATGCCCACCTCCAGGCTGGCTACTTTATCCTGGCCGTCCGCTCGCTTGGCTTCGCCGCTGGCCCCATGACCGGCGCTGACTTCACTGCCATCGACTCGGAGTTCTTCCCTGATGGAGACCAGAAAAGCTTCCTCGTAGTCAACATCGGCCAGCCCGGCGAAGCCGCCTGGGGCGAAGCGAAGCCCAAGTTCAGCTATGAGGATGTTGTCCGCACCGTCTAGCTACAATCCGGCGCGGTCTAGTTACAGCCCCCCGCCGGCGGTGGCAGACTGGCTGCATGCGGAACCTCATCTTCGTGGCGTTTGTGGAGCCCGTCTTTGAGGGCCAGGTCTTCCCGCGGGCAGACTGGCCGCTGCACATCACCCTGTTGAGGTTCGACGTCGAAAGTCCGGCCGGTGCCGATGTTCCAGCCGGACATTCTGACGATGTTGGGGGCCTGGTGGCCGAACTTGCCGGGCCGCCCGCGCAGGCGGCCTTGGGCGCCACGCTGACGGTGGGACAGGACGCCGGCTTCGGCCGCCTGGTCTCCGTCCCGGTCAGCCTGCTGGAACCGTCCCCGCAACTGGATGCCCTGCACAGGGAGCTCTTCCAGGTGGTGGCCGCAGTCGGCGGCACGGTGTCCACGCCGGACTACGTCCTGGACCGCTACCGGCCCCACATCTCACACCACGAAGGCAAACGCCCCAAGCCGGGCGACGCCGTGGTGCTTGGCCAGATAGCGCTGGTGGACATGGCGCCCGAGGGCAACCACGCCATCCGGCGCATCCTGCAGCTGTGGACTTTGGCCGAGCAGGCTGGCGGCCGGACTGGGGCGAACCGCTTAGGCGATCACACCGTCCACCAGGGCCTTGGCCTCGGCCTGGACCTGCTTGAGGTGGTCCTCGCCCTTGAAGGACTCCGCGTAGATCTTGTAGACGTCCTCGGTGCCGGACGGGCGGGCTGCAAACCAGGCGTTCTCGGTGACTACCTTGAGCCCGCCGATGGACGCTCCGTTGCCGGGGGCCTCGGTCAGTTTGGCGGTGATGGTTTCGCCTGCCAGTTCTGTAGCGGTGACGTCCGACGGCGACAGCTTTCCGAGAGCCGACTTCTGCTCCCGCGTGGCCGCGGCATCAATCCGGGCGTAGACCGGGGCGCCGAACTGGTCCGTCAGGCCCTTGTACAGCTGCGACGGGGACTTGCCCGTGACCGCGGTGATCTCCGAGGCGAGCAGCGCCAGCAGGATGCCGTCCTTGTCGGTGGTCCAGACGCTGCCGTCCTTTTTGTTGAACGAGGCGCCGGCCGATTCCTCGCCGCCGAACGCGCCTTCGCCGGAAAGCAGCCCGGGCACAAACCACTTGAAGCCCACGGGGACCTCCACAAGCTTGCGGCCCAGGCTCTCGGCCACCCGGTCGATGATGGAGGAGGAGACCAGCGTCTTGCCCACCACGGAGTCAGGGTTCCAGCCGCTGCGGTTGCGGTAGAGGTAGTCGATGGCGACGGCCAGGTAGTGGTTCGGGTTCATCAGCCCGCCGTCAGGGGTAACGATGCCGTGGCGGTCGGCGTCGGCATCGTTGCCCGTGGCGATGTCAAAGGCGCCGCCAGACGCAGAACCAGTCCCGCCGTCGGACATTCTCTGGATGAGTGAAGCCATCGCGGACGGTGAGGAGCAGTCCATCCGGATCTTTTCATCCCAGTCCAGGGTCATGAAGGCCCACTGCGGGTCCACGGTGGGGTTAACCACGGTGAGGTTCAGGTGGTGGCGTTCGCCGATCTCGCCCCAGTAATCCACGGCGGCGCCGCCCATGGGGTCCGCGCCGATGCGGACACCGGCGTCGCGGATGGCATCGAGGTTCAGCACCGACGGCAGGTCGTCAACGTAGCTGCTGAGGAAGTCGAACTTGCCCGTGGTATCCGCGCCCATCGCATCCGCGAGGGGAATGCGCTTGACGCCGCGGAGATCGTTTTCCAGCAGCTCGTTGGCGCGGTTGGCGATCCAGCCGGTGGCGTCCGAGTCCGCGGGGCCGCCGTGCGGCGGGTTGTACTTGAAGCCGCCGTCCGCCGGCGGGTTGTGGCTGGGAGTGACCACAATTCCGTCGGCCTGCGGCGCGCCGGCCGGGGCGTTGTTGTTGTACGTGAGGATGGCGTGGCTCAGGGCCGGGGTGGGGGTGTAGCCGTGGCGGGCGTCAATCAGCACCTGGACGCCGTTGGCAGCCAGTACCTCAAGGGCCGAGTTCTGCGCCGGTTCACTGAGCGCGTGCGTGTCCTTGGCAAGGAACAGCGGGCCCGTGATGCCCTGCCCTGCGCGGTACTCGACGATTGCCTGCGTGATGGCAACGATGTGCTTTTCGTTGAACGACGCCTTGAGGCTGGAACCCCGGTGCCCGGACGTGCCAAAAGCCACACGCTGTCCGGGATCACCCAGATCCGGCGTGATGTCGTAGTACGCGTCAAGGAGCGCAGTGATGTCAACAAGGTCCTGGGGTTGGGCAACTGTGCCCGCGCGGCTAGCCATGGCACCAGCATGCCAGACGTGAGCCAGAGGCAAAACGCACTGTCCATAATCGGGCTCCTGTGACGCGGAAAGTCATGCACGGGCAGCTAAAGCAGGTACTCGAACTGAGTACTCGGCCCAAAAGTACCTATATACCGCCCGCCTGCGGCGCTGTTACGTTCGAGAAAACTCCGGCAAAACCACCGGAAAGGACGACGGCGGGATCCCCGCCGTCGCGGAAGGCAGGAAAGCGGGGGACCGGTCATGGGGGCAGGGGACAGGGCGGCCGAGCAGTCCAGGCTGGCTGCCGAGCGGGTGGCGCGGCTTAAGCGCAGGCTCGACCAGGCCGAGCGTGACACAAAGCCGTGGGACTCCGCCGCGGTGGGCGAGAGGGAGGTGGCGGACAGGCTCAGCCAGCTCATTCCGCATGGCTGGTACCTGCTGCACGACGTCCACTGGCCGGGACGGCCAAAGGCCAACCTTGACCACGTGCTGGTGGGCCCCGGCGGCGTGGTGGTGGTGGATGCCAAGAACTGGACCGGAGAAGTCCGCGTTTCCTCCGGCGTGCTGTGGCAGGGCCGCTACTCGAGGACACAGTCCGTGGAGGGCGCGCTGGCCCAGTGCGCCGCCGTGACCTCAGTGCTCGCACCGCCTCACCGTCGGTTCGCCCGTCCCCTGATCTGCATGGCAACGCAGCCGGACCTCTTTGGAATCACCAGCTCGGATGTGGCTGTGGCAGGCACGGACCGCGTTGTTGATGTGGTCCTGGCACTGCCCGAGGTCCTTGATCAGCAGACAGTGGTGGGGCTATATGCCCAGCTGGGCGAGCAGCTGACCCAGGAACAGGACGACCGCATGCCCGTGGCCAGGCCGGCGGTGGTCAAGCCGGCCGTTGGGCGGCCGGATAAGCGGGTGCCGGTGCAGGGGGCGCCGGGCGTTAAGTCGCCTGCCGCTAGATCGGGGCGGCCTGCGGCCGTCCGGGCCGGTTCCCGCCAGCTCGCCGCAGGGACCGGCGGCACTGGGACGTCAAAGGCACAGGATGCGGCAGGCGGGCTGGCAAGGCTCCTGTTCCTGGCGGCCTTTGTCACCTTTGCCGTCTACGTGTTGCCCTACTGGGGAGGGTAGGCCTGCCGCTGGAGCCGGCGGTAGGCTAGGGAGCAAAGACTTCCTAGGGGGAAAACCATGACTGACCAGCCGAACAAACGCCCTGACCCGCAGGATTCCGGCCAGCAGAATTCTGGCGAACAGGGTGCCGGCGGGCAGGATTCTGGCGGGCAGGGTTCTGGGAACTCGCCTGCGGGTTACCAGCCTCCGCAATTTGTTCCGCCGCAGGGATCCGACATCCCGGCTCCACCGTCCCGCGATCAAAGCCAGCCCGGGCAGCAGCCCGCTGGCGAGAGCCAATACGGCCAACCGGGCGAGCAGTATGGCCCGCCCTACGGCCAGCCCAGCAGCCCCTATGGACAACCTGCCGGAGGGTACGCCCAGCCTCCCAGCCCCTACGGACAGGCTCCGGGTCCCTACGGTCAGCCGTACTACGGCATGCCGGCAGAGCCCAAAGGCCTGAGCATCGCCAGCATGGTGTGCGGCATCGCTTCCGTGATACTCGGATGGTTCCTCCTCCCGCAGGTCGCCGCGATTGTCACCGGCCATCTGGCCTTGCGGCGGGAACCGTCGGGCAAGGGCATGTCCATCACCGGCCTGGTATTGGGTTACCTTTGCCTGCTCGGCTACGGTGCCTTTTGGGTTTTTGTGATCGTCGCAGCAGCAATGTACGGAACCGGCTCCGGTTACTCGTACTAGGGCGCACGTCAGCTGGCGGCCACCGGCAGTTGACCGGAGTTTCAGAAGATGGACAGCCCGGTCCTGGTGGTGAATTCGTCCAGTGCAGCAACGCCTGCCACGGAATTTCCGGATTTTCCCAGGCCGGGGCTCCAGACGGAGACGGTGCAGTTGTTGGGTACCACGGCGATGATTCCCCCGCCCACTCCGCTCTTGCCGGGCAGGCCCACTCTGTAGGCGAATTCTCCTGCGGCGTCATAGGTGCCGCAGGTCAGCATGACGGCGTTGATCCGCTTTGTCTGCGGTGAGGAGAGCAGGGCCGTGCCGTCAACCCGCACGCCGTTGCTGGCAAGGAAGCGGCTGGCCACGGCAAGGTCCGTGCAGCTCATTTCCAACGAGCACTGCAGGATGTAGTTGTCCAGCACGTCCTGCACTGGATTCTCCAGGTTGCCGCAACTGGCCAGGAAGTGCGCAAGGGCGGCATTCCGGTTGCTGTTCCGCGCTTCGGATTCGGCCACGACGGCGTCAATCCCGATCCCGCTGTTGCCGCTTTCTTGGCGGAGCAGGTTAAGGACTGCTCCGCAGGCATCGCCGGTAATGCTTAGGAGCCTGTCGGTGACCACTAAGGCGCCCGCATTGATGAAGGGATTCCGAGGAATACCGTCCTCAAGTTCCAGCTGGACCAGGGAGTTGAACGGGTTGCCGGAGGGCTCGCGGAAGACACGCTTCCAAATGCCATCTCCGTCCCCGGCCAGGACCAGGGCCAGCGCGAACACCTTGGAGATGCTCTGGATGGAGAAAGGAACGGCGGCGTCGCCGGCGGCGTAGACCTCACCGTCCCCGGTGGCAACGGAAATGCCGAACTGGCCGGCATCCACTGCCCCCAACTGGGGGATGTAACTGGCCACTTCGCCTTGCCCCAGACGGGGTCTGATGGATCCGACGATGTCGTCGAGGAGGTTCTGGATGTCCATGGGGCGTCTGTTCTGTTCTGTTGGGTTCGTCGAAAAGTCTGGGTGGTCAGTTTTTGCCGGACCTGGTCCACAGCCGGATCTGCAGGTGCGCCAACAGCCGTTGTCCCGGATCCTGAAGGTCGATCCCTGCTACCTCGCAGGATCTGCGCAGACGGTAGTGCACGGTGTTGCGGTGGATCACCAGGTCCTCGGCGCACCGGTTGACGTCACCGAACGACTCCAGGTAGGCCAGCAGCGTTGTGGCGAATTCCGGGTGCCGCTCGCAGAGCTCCGTGATGCCCTTGTGGCGGAGCTCCTGACGGGATCCCACCAGATCGAGCAGTTCAGTGACCAGCACCGTGGTCTCCACGTCACTGAACGAGGCCACGCGCCGCTGCGGGTCCGTGCTGAGTACTGTCAGCACGTTTCTCACGTGTTCCAGCGACGTATGGAGCTTATCTAAACGGTCCACCACCGGTCCGATGGCGGCCTGCACCTGCAGGTCCAGGTGCGCTCCGGCGTCGCGGACAATGACGTTCACCAGCCTGCTGATGGCGGCCGGGGACTTCACCGGATCCAGGTCCGGCAGGATGATGGCTGTCTCCAGGCCGAGAGACCCGACTACCGCGCCGGGCCGGTAGGCGGCGGCATGGATGGACACCAGGTTGGCCAGCTCGCCGCGCTGGAGCTGGAGGCCCGGCGCGGACTGGTGCACGCTGCCGGAGGAGACCAGCACCAGCGCGGCCGGCCTGGAAGGATCCAGTCCGGCGGACTGCGCCTGGGAATGGATCTGGGCCGTGCCGCTGAGCAGGCTCGAAACCCGGTCCCGGCGCATGGACTGCGACTGTTCGTTGCGGTGGCGCACCAGTTCGATGGCTGCATGCCGCGCAGAACCAACCATGATCCTGTCCGTGTTGGCTGCAAGGCCTTGCGTCCCCTCCTGTAGCCAGATGTAACCAAGGATCCTGCGGCCGGCGAAGATGGCGATGGCCACCCGCTCGCGGAGCCCTTCCTCCGGGTTGGCCGGGATATGGATGGGAACCTCACCAGCCTGCAGGTGCTTGTACACGCCGGATTCCTTGAGCAGTTTCTGGTAGCGCTCCGGCCCCCGACGCGCCAGAATTGACAACCGGCGCAGCTCGTCGACGTCGTTGGACGCAGGGGAGTACGCCAGCACCCTGTTGGCTGTATCCTCGATCACCACATGGCCGTGGGTGAGGGTGGCGGTGGTCTGGGCGATGCCAAAAAGGTCACGCTGCATCAGCGTGGACGTATCGCCGGAGGGGAGCGATTCACGGAGGCGATCTACCGCGATCCCTTCGAGCTGGTCCCACCGCACGCCCCCGGCAACGGCAATGAGCCCGGTCCCGGTGCCGTTCATGACCTCACGGACGGCCGCCAGCTCCAGCTCCGAACCTTTGATGGCAATGGCCACGGGTTGGCCGGCCAGCAAGGTCCGGACTTTGGGCAGTGCCGCCCGGCCACGCGCCCCCACCAGGAATACCAAGGACCCGGGCTCCACGGCGGCGCCGTCCTCCGGGTCAACGATCACCGTTTCGCGGACATGTTCGTTCTCCGGCCCCGGAGCCATCAGCAGCCTGGCATTGTCGACGCCGATGTCCTCCAGGATGTCGCTGAGCGTGACACGGACGGCGTCGCCGGCTTGCTCTTCAGGCCTCACGTCTTTGTTCAGACCCCTTCTGGTGCTTATCAAGTTTGATGGCTCCCGCGGAGCCTGCGGCGATTGCCACAGCCATGTACCTTACTCGCGTTCCCCCTGATCAAAATTGGCTCCCGGCACAATTGCGCCTGGCTGAATTTGGTGGCCGCCCCAAAATAAAGCTAGCCCCGGATCCCTAGAGTTGGATACCGGCCTCCCCGGCAAAGATGCCCGGGGGCCGCAGAACGCACTGATAGTACGTCGCCTAGGCGGCACAGGAGTCAAAGGAGACCCCACAAATGACCTGCTTCACAAGCGCCGGTAAACTGCAGTGAAAGCCGTCCCCGCCAGGACCCAATCAGGACCGGACAACCAGCTCCGGGCAGATCCCATGGACACTGCAGATGTCCTGGAAAACGGCCGGGAGCTGCTGGGCGACAGGGCTGCGGCCGCGCAGGATTTCTCCAGCGAAGAAGCCGGATACCACAAGACCCTCACACCCCGGCAGATCCAGATGATCGCGATCGGCGGAGCGATTGGCACTGGCCTGTTCATGGGCGCCGGCGGCCGGCTGAACGGGTCCGGCCCTGCCTTGGTGCTGGTGTACGCCGTCTGTGGCTTTTTCGCCTTCCTCATTCTGCGCGCCCTTGGAGAGCTGGTGCTTTATCGCCCGTCATCGGGCTCCTTTGTGTCCTACGCCAGGGAGTTCTACGGCGAAAAGCTGGCGCATACAGCCGGCTGGCTCTATTTCCTCAACTGGGCCATGACCTCCATCGTGGACGTCACCGCCGTCGCTCTTTACGTGAAATTCTGGGCGCGGCACTGGGAGCTGGTGCGGGACCTGCCGCAGTGGACCATCGCGCTGATGGCACTGGTGGTGGTGCTGGGACTGAACCTTGTCTCCGTGAAGGTGTTCGGCGAGATGGAATACTGGTTCGCCCTGACCAAGGTGACGGCGCTGATCGTGTTCCTCATTGTGGGCGTGAGCTTCATCGTCCTGGGTGGCAAAACGGATTTAGGAACACCAGGAATCGGCGTCCTGGTGGACAACGGCGGCGCGTTTCCCACCGGCGCCGTGGCGCCGCTGCTTGCCATCAGCGGGGTGGTGTTTGCCTACGCCGCAATCGAGCTGGTGGGCACCGCCGCCGGTGAAACCGCCAATCCGGAGAAAGTCATGCCCAAGGCAGTGAACACCGTTGTGGCCCGCATTGCCATTTTCTACATCGGCTCGGTGTTGCTGCTGTCGCTGCTCCTTCCCTTCACGGCCTACAAGGCCGGCGAATCCCCGTTCGTCACCTTTTTCTCGTACCTGGGCTCGCCCGAATCAGCAGCCGTCTCGGCGTCCGTGATGAACTTCGTGGTGCTCACGGCCGCGCTGTCCAGCCTGAACGCCGGGCTCTACTCCACCGGGCGCATCCTCCGGTCCATGGCCGTCAACGGCTCTGCGCCGGCTTTCACTGCCCGGATCAGCCGGAGCGGGGTGCCGTACGGCGGGATCCTGCTCACCGCCGTCGTCACCCTGCTGGGGGTTGGACTCAATGCCCTGGCGCCCTCCCGAGTGTTCGAAATCGTATTGGAGATCTCCGCCGTGGGCATCATCGGCGGATGGGCCACCATCATGCTCTGCCACATTAAACTGCAGATGTGGGTCCGGCAGGGCCGGGCGGCCCGCCCGTCGTTCAGGCTTTTCGGCGCGCCGTTCACGTCCTACCTGACTCTGGCATTCCTCGCCTTCGTCCTGATCACCATGGCGTTTTCCGAAACAGGGCGCTGGGTGCTGCTGTCCTCGCTGGCCCTCGTTCCACTGCTCGGCCTGGGCTGGTACGGCACACGCGGCCGCCGCGCTGAGGCAGCACGGGCGGCTGGGAAAGCATGAGAACCGACCCAGTGCCGAAAAACGGTAACGGTACAGAGAACGACGCCGGGTCCCCGGTCGTGCGGGCACCGTCGGTGGCGATCACGCCACCATCAACGCTGACGCCTCCGGATGCCCGCTATTTGCCGGCAGCCCCGGCCTCGCCGGGGGCACCGGCCTCGCCGGCAGCCCCGCCCTCGCCTGCAGCCCCGCCTTCGCCTGCAGCCCCGGAGATCGGAACCCCAAGCCGGGCCTGGCGGATCCGCGCGGATTCTTGGGAATTCCTGGGTTATGGGCTGAAGCAACTGTCCACCGGACCCACGGGCCCTACAGGCACACGGCAGTCCGGGTTGTCGGGGCAGGTCAACAGGGCGCTGGCACTTCTCGAATCCGTAGAGCTCTATTGGGCCTTCCCAGGGCTTTCCATCCTGGGGCGCCTGCGCGGTCTCATCCGGGAGGCGCAGTACCAGGAAGCACTGGAGCTGGTGGACGGAATCAGGGCCCGGATGTGCCGCGCAAAGTCCGTTCCTGAACTGCCCGGACCGGGCTTTTCGGATTCCGCCGACGCCGCGGTCCAAGAAGCATTCCAAATCACCTCGGACCGGCCCCGTTTTGAAGTCCTGGTGGTTGACGACATTCCCGAACAGGATGCGGAGGCGCTCAAAAGCGACATGCTGGCCCAGCGGCGTCCCGCTGATGCGTTCAGCTATTGCGTAAACGCGGTTCCTTCCTATGAGGATGCACTAGTGGCACTGCTGCTAAATCCGGACATCCAGGCCTGTGTCCTGCGGCCCGGATTCGCAATCAGGGCTTCCCGGCCGCTGGGCTCGGACCTGAAAAGGGTGGTGTCCCGGCACGTGGAGGGCGGCCTGGAGCGGCTGCGTCCCATCGACCGGATCCTGAGGCTGGCCGAACGGATCGCAGAACTCCGGCCGGAGCTGGACGTGTACCTCGTGGCGGACGTTGCCATTGAAGGACTCGCTGGTTCACTGACCCGCAGGTTTGCCCGGATCTTCCGCCGCGAGGATCGGCTGGACCTGCATCTGTCCCTGCTCGCCGGCGTGGCGGCCCGCTACGAAACGCCTTTCTTCACGGCACTGCAGGAATACAGCCGGAGGCCGGCCAGCGTCTTCCACGCACTGCCGATTTCCCGCGGCGGTTCTGTGGGGAACTCTCCGTGGATCCGGGACATGGCTGATTTCTACGGCCAGAACCTGCTGCTCGCGGAGACCTCAGCAACGTCAGGCGGGCTGGATTCCCTGCTTGATCCGCACGGCTCCATCAAGAAGGCACAGACCCTCGCGGCGCGGGCGTTCGGGGCGGACAAGACGTTCTTCGTCACCAACGGCACGTCAACGGCCAACAAGGTGGTGCACCAGTCGATTGTGGCTCCAGGCGACATCGTGCTGGTGGACCGGAACTGCCACAAGTCCCACCACTATGCGCTGATGCTGTCTGGTGCGCAGGTGGCCTACCTGGACGCCTACCCACTGGACCAGTACTCCTTCTACGGCGCCGTGCCACTGGAGAGCATCAAGAAAATGCTGCTGGACTACCGGCGGGCCGGCCGGCTGGACGACGTCAAGATGATCACGCTGACTAACTGCACGTTCGATGGCATCGTCTATGACCCCGAACGGGTCATGGAGGAATGCCTGGCGATCAAGCCGGACCTCGTCTTCCTCTGGGATGAGGCCTGGTTCGCTTTCGCCGCGTTCCATCCGGTGTACCGGCGGCGGACGGCCATGGCGGCGGCCGCCAAGCTCGAGGCGCAGTTGCGGGATCCTGATTTCATCCTTCGCCACGAAAGACAGGCCCGGGAGCTGTGGGACCGGGAAACCGGTGAACCGGCGGCCGACGATGCCTGGCTGCGGACCAGGCTCATTCCGGATCCGGCCAAGGTCCGGCTGCGGGTCTATGCCACGCAGTCAACCCATAAAACACTGACGTCGCTGCGTCAGGGGTCCATGATCCACGTGTTCGACCAGGACTTCGAGCAGCTCAACGGTGAGGCCTTCCGCGAGGCCTACATGACCCATACCTCCACGTCGCCGAACTACCAGATCCTCGCCTCCCTGGACATCGGCCGGCGGCAGGCGGAGCTGGAAGGTTTTGCATTGGTGCAGAAGCAGGCAGATTTGGCCGTCAGTATTGGCCAGGCGGTGGCACGCAACCCGCTGCTGAAGAAGTATTTCCGGATCCTGGGCGCCAGGCAGCTTGTGCCGGAGCAATTCAGGGAAACAGACTGCTCCATGCCGCTTAGCCAAGGGCTGTCTGCTTTTGACGAGGTCTGGCGGCGGGACGAGTTTGTGGTTGATCCGAGCCGGCTCACGCTGGACATCGGCCTCACCGGAATTGACGGTGACACCTTCAAGCACGACCACCTCATGGACAAGTACGGCATCCAGGTCAACAAGACGTCGCGGAACAGCGTCCTGTTCATGACCAACATCGGCACGTCCCGCAGCGCGGTGGCGTACCTGGTTGAGGTGCTGGTGAAACTGGCTGAATCGTTTGAGACGGAGAAGCGGACGCTGGGACCGCGTGGGCTCAGGGCGCTTGAGGCCCGGATCGCAATCCTGAGCACTGCCCCGCCGGCCCTTCCCGACTTTAGCCGTTTCGCCCGCCGCTTCCGCGGTGGCACCACCCCCGATGGCCACCTCCGGGCAGCCTACTTCGAGACGTACAAGGAGGGCGCCACCGAGTATGTGGAACCCGCCGAGCTTGCCGCGCGGGTGGAATCAGGCCAAGAGGTTGTTTCGGCGGGCTTCGTGACGCCGTACCCGCCGGGATTTCCCATCCTGGTGCCGGGTCAAGTGATCACGGGCAATGCGCTGGCCTTTATGGCTGCCCTGGACACCAGGGAGGTCCATGGCTTCGACCCCGGCCTGGGCTACCGGGTGTTTACCACAGACTGGCTCTCGTCAGACTCCTAACGCCGGGGTTTCCCTAGCCGCGACCGGTGGGCATTCGCCCGGAGCTGCAGGATCCGGGCCGCACCGGCGATGGCTACCAGGACGCCGCCGGTGACGCTGGCGATAAACAGAGCCATGCCCAGCGGAACGGTTCCCTCCAGACCCAGGTACCTGATGGCCACATCGTCCTGGTTCTGCATGATGAAGATGATGAGCAGGATGAGGAGTACCAAAGCGGCCACGACGGCGGCCCACACCATCCCGGCGCGGGTCACCCGTCGCGGGGCTGCCGTCGGCGTTACTGCGGCCGGGGCAGGCCCGGCGCTCATGGGGCCTTTGGGCGGCTGTGCCATTGGGGGCGGCGTCACTGACGGAGGCACTACGCGGGGCTGCTCCTGGGGCTGCCTCTCTGCACCATCTGCAGGCATCGACTGGCCTGTGCTCATCTTGCCACCCTCTTTACTAAGCATGCTTACATTTCCACCCTAATGGCAGCGCGGTGATGATGTATACCCGCAGGGCGTACCCCAGCCACCCGCGGTCGCCTCTGGTGCGTGGCGGGAGGGCAAATCGCGCCGTGTCCCAGCTCCGGCCGGGCGCATCGCGGCCGCAGTCCTTCGGCGCAACAGAAGGGCCCCCCGGAGGAGGCCCTTCTGTTGCTGCGTCAGGCCGACCGGTCACACCCTCTCGGGTGCGCGGTCCGTTGCCGGCTCCTGGACGGCTGGCGTCTTACGGCGGAGCGGGAAGGCCCAGAACTTGTAGTCCTGTGCCGTCACATGCGGCTCCGGATCGACCCGTGGATTATCCTGCTTTGTCTCGGGTTCCCGATCGGCTTCCTTCCGGATGCCCCACCCGAAATCCTTGCTCGATGAATAGCACATCACAGACCTCCTCTTAATGACTGCCCTTTAATCGTCCTCCCTGTGAGCCTCCGAGTCGACACCCGGTTCTTAACAGCCGGTAGTACTGGGACAAAAAGATCACCGTGAATGACCGGCTGTTCCCTAGAAACCGAGCTGTGCTGCCACTTGAAGCAGGAGCAACTCCGATCCCAGGGGTCCCACCAGCTGGATGCCCATCGGCAGCCCTTCACCCGGCCGCCCGCCGGTCCAGTGCACCGGGATGGTGATGGCTGGCAGTCCGCAGACGTTCACCATCGAGGACCAGGGTGCGTACTCACATTGTTTGCGGTAGTCGCCGTCCGCATCCCCTGCCCACTCTGACGCCGGCCAGCGGTCATCGCCGTGGGCGGCGCCGGTAAACCAGCCCACCGGGCGCGGGAGCTGCGCCAGTGCTGGCATCAGCATCAGGTCCCACTGCCCGTACTGGGTGACGGTATCGCGCTCGAACTGCCGCAGGAACGCCAGCGATTCGTTGAGTTTTGCGGCGCTGCGCTGCTGTGCCCGGCGTCTGAAGGCCCGGGTGAGGGGTGCCAGCAGCGCTTCCCGGTGCGGACTGATCCTGGCAGTTCCGACGGCGGCAGTCCAGGCCGTGGTGAAGGCGTCCGGGTAGCGGTTGTCGTAGCGGACGGCCGCCTCCGTGACGATGTGTCCGGCGTGCTCCAGGAGTGCTGATCCTGCCAGCAATGCATCCAGCGCCTCCTTCTCCGGCGTGAACGGAAAGGTGGTGGACAACGGGCTGTCCAGGGTCAGGCCGATCCGCAGCCGGTCCGGCTCGTGTCTGACCGCCTCGCGGTAATTGGCGCCCGGCGGTGGCGCCAGTGCGTCCATCATGAGGGCCGCATCCTCGGCGCTCCGGGCCAGGGGTCCTGCGACCACCAGCCGCGCGGGATCTCCCGAGCTCTCGCCGGACGGCACCAGCCCCCGGCCCGGCTTCAGGCCAACCAGCCCGCAAGCCGCTGCCGGGATGCGTACCGAACCGCCGCCGTCGGTCCCTGGCGCGAAAGGCAGCATTCCCGCGGCCACCGCGGCAGCGCTGCCTCCTGAGGAACCTCCGGAACTCCGGCTGGGGGCATGCGGATTGCGCGACGGCGGGGCGATGCGGTTTTCGCTGTAGGCCGTCAGCCCGAACTCCGGAACCTGGGTTTTGCCGAGCGAGATAACGCCCGCGGACTTCAGGACAGCCACTAGCCCGCCGTCCATGAGTGCGGGTTTGTGGTCCAGGGCCGCACTGCCGTGCGTGGTCACCACGCCGGCCACGTCCGCCAGGTCCTTGAAGCCCAATGGCATTCCATGGAGCACGGCCAGGCCTTCGGCGTTTTGCTTGCCGGGAGATACCTCCGGGAACCCCTTCCGGAGCCGGGCAAAACGCTCATCGGCCAAGCGGGCGTCTGCCATGGCCTGGTCCGCCGTGAGTGTGACAAAGGCGCCCAGCAGGCGGTTTTTCGACTCAATCCTTGCCAGGAAATGCGCCGCGGCCTCCCTTGCCGAGAGCTCTCCCGTCTGCAGTGCATCCCGCAACCTGACCGCGGAAAGCTCATGGATCTCAGCCAAGGAAGCGCGGCTCCAGGCGCAGTTCGGAAGCGGCAGCGCCGCCGTCGTCCGCGTTCTGCGCCGTGACGATGTAAGCGCCCTTGCCGCGGACTTCCGCCACCGCCTCCACCAGGTCGGTGCCGTGATACACCAGCCCCACGCCGTCGTCGGTGCAGTGGGTTTCACCCAGGGATCCGTCGGCCACGAGCTGATGCACCAGGGGGCGCCGGCGCTCCTCAGAATCGTAATGCACCCCATTCGCGTACGGCAGGAAACCCAGGCCGTTGGTGACCGCGCGCAGTTCCGGTCCGAAAGAATCCGTGGTGCCGCCCTGGAACCAGCAGATGGAACCGGCCGAGACGCCTGCCAGGACGACGCCGCGCTGCCACGCCCGGTGGAGGATCCCGTCAAGGCCGTGCGCACGCCACACCGCCAGCAGGTTCACCACTGAGCCCCCGTTCACCCATACAACGTCCTGCTCCAGGAGATGGGCCTCCGGGTCCGCATGGTTGGGCATCGTGAAGAGGTTCAGGTGGCTGAAGTCGAAGCCGGCCAGGCGGGCAGCCTGGTCCATCTCGGCATTGAACCAGCGCTGGTCACCGGAAGCTGTGCCCACGTGCGTCACGCGCGGTGCCCTGCCGCTGACGCCGGAAAGGTCGACGGCGTGATGCGCCAGCCGGTCAAACTCCAGCCGGGTTCGGAGGCCGGGCTTGTAGCCTCCGGAGGTTGCCAGGATGGTGGGCTGTTCAGCGGGCAAAGGTCCTCCTAGTAGTCATCTAGAAGCGTAACTTGCCCAGAGTTTCCGGAGCGCGGTGACCGGCTGGCGCTAGGCTGGGTAAAGACCATGATTTTCCGAAAGAGGACTCCCATGAGCGATTTCGATACCGTGCCAGTCAACGACGTTCCTGCCGACGCCCTGATCCTGGACGTCCGGGAAGACTACGAGTGGGTGGCGGGGCACGCAGAGGGCGCCGTCCACATCCCGCTGGACCAGCTTCCGGCCCGGCTGGACGATCTGGACCCGGACCAGGACCTGTATGTCATCTGCCGGACAGGCGGACGCTCCTTCCGGGCAGTCCAGTGGCTCACGGGCCAGGGCTACGCAGCCATCAATGTGTCCGGCGGCATGGATCAGTGGCTCGAGGCCGGTAGGCCGCTTGTCTCCGACAACGGACTCAAGCCTTTGGTCCTTTAGCCACTCCCAGCCCTTCCATTTATAACCACAAAGGAATATTCGATGCCGGCGTCCCCCGTTACGTACACCTTCCTTGGGCCAGAGGGCACCTTCACCGAGGCGGCACTGATGCAGGTTCCGGACGCAGCGGAAGCAACGCGCATCCCCGCTTCCACGGTGAATGCGGCGCTGGACAAGGTCCGTGACGGTTCCGCAGACGCGGCCATGGTCCCCATCGAGAACTCGGTAGAGGGCGGCGTGACGGCCACCCTTGACGCCATAGCCAGCGGGCAGGAACTCCGTATCATCCGCGAGGTCCTGGTGCCCATCAGTTTTGTTTTGGTTGCCCGCCCCGGAGTGGCAGTCTCCGATATCCGCCGGATCTCCACGCACGGGCATGCTTGGGCACAATGCCGGCTGTGGGTGGACAGGAACATCCCCGGCGCGGAGTATGTGCCGGGGTCATCAACCGCGGCGTCTGCGATGGGGCTGCTGGCAGGCGACGCGCATTACGACGCCGCGATCTGCGCACCCATCGTGGCCCAGGAACAGCCGGAACTGTCGGTGCTCGCCGGGGACATCGGCGACAATCCTGGTGCCGTGACCCGGTTCGTCCTGGTCAGCCGGCCAGGGGCGGTGCCGGAGCGGACCGGGGCAGACAAAACCACCGTGGTGGTTCCGCTGCCGGAAGACCACCCCGGTGCCCTGATGGAAATCCTGGACCAGTTCGCCAGCCGTGGCGTAAACCTCAGCAGGATCGAGTCCCGGCCCACCGGACAGTACCTGGGCCATTACTTCTTCAGCATCGACGCCGACGGGCACGTGGGTGATGCCAGGGTGGCTGATGCCCTTGCAGGGTTGCACCGCATCAGCCCGGCCACCCGCTTCCTCGGTTCGTACGGGCGCGCAGATGCGCAGAGCGCCTACGTTGCCCCGCACACCTCGGACGAGGCATTCCGGGCGGCCCATGAATGGGTGGAAGCAATTCTGCAGGGGGAACCCATCGCGTCCGAAACCGTTTCCGGGGCTTCGCCCACAGCGTAGGTAAATGCCGCCCCGGGTACTTCCGCCTGTCTGGCACTGTGCGTATGCTTACTTGATCCACCTTGGTGGATGGCCCCTAACGAAGGGAGCGGGTCATGACTACCAGCAGCACTGACAATGACGGCCAGGGAATGATCGTTAATCCCAAGCCGACTGCCGATAACCAGGATTGGGACGGCGACGAAGCAGACCGCGCTGACCGCCTGCGCTTCGAAGAGGAACAGGCCATGATCCGCGAGCAGTCCGAGGCCCGGGCCGCCGCCAAAGCCGCAGCTGAAGCCGCCAAGAAGGCCAGCGCCTGACGCCTGGCGTTCCGTGATCCCGATGCGCCGGCCGGTCAGGCCTGCAGCTGTCCCTTTACCCGGATCAGCAGGGACCGCGGCTCCACGCGGACAGTGACTTTGGTGGCCTCCCCGGAGGTGTCGCCATCCAGTTGCGTGGGCATCGGCTCCGGGCATTTGATGACCACCTTCCCCGACCGGTACATGGTCATGATGGGCAGGTTCCCCTTGTGTTTGAAGAGGATTTTCCCGTACATGGCCACCCAGCCGATGGCGCTGCGCGGACTCATCACCACCACATCCAGCATCCCGTCGTCGATCATGGCCTGCGGAATGAAATCGATGCCTCCCGGAACCAGCCCGCAGTTGGCGAAAAGCACGCTGCGGATGTTCCGGACCTGCTCGGCGCCGCCATCCAGGGAGATGGAGACCTTCTTCCGCCGGCCTGGCAGATGCCGCATTCCCGCCTCGGTGTACGCGAGCCACCCCACGGCTTTCTTGAGGCCGTCATTCGTGTCCGCCAGCACCTCGGCGTCCATGCCGATTCCCGCGATCACCAGGAAGGCGTGTTCGGAGGAGTGGCCCGTGCGGGAGTTCTCGATGCCCATCCTTGCGGTGTCGATATACCGCTGCTGGCCGAACAGGGCCGTCTGGACGTTCGAATGGAGGTCATAGACGTCCAGGTCCACATTGCGGGCCAGCAGGTTCCCGGTCCCCAGCGGAACGAGGCCCATGGCCACACCCGTATGCGCCAGGGACTCAGCCACCACCCGCACGGTACCGTCTCCGCCGCCCACCAGGACGACGTCGGGATCGCAGCTCAGCGCTGACTGGACCTGCGAGAATCCGGGGTCCGCGGCCGTCGTCTCGAAGAAAAGCGGGGCCTCCCATCCTGCCGTGAGGCAAGCGCGCTGAATGGCGGCTTTAGCCTCGGCAGAGCGTGCCTTGACGGGGTTCAGGATTACCGCTACCCGCTGCTGGCCGAGACCTGTCTCGTGCGCATCCTCACCGACTGCACTCCGGACATGAAGGGCCTTGAGCCTGCGCACGCCCCACCAGCTGGACATGGCGAAAGCCAGTGCCGCGGCACTCAGGAGGAAAAGAAGCCAGTCGCTCATGGTGCTTCAACAGTATCCCGGCCCGGGCGCCCGTGTTCCCGCCTCCTGCTGGCCGCCCCGCCCCCGCCGGATTAGTTACTCTTATCTGGTGATCGACGTAAAAGACCTCAGCGAAAACCCGGACAAGTTCCGTGCCAGCCAGCGCGCCCGTGGCGCAGACGAATCAGTGGTGGACACGATCATCGCAGGCGACTCCGCCCGCCGTGCAGCCCTGATCCGGTACGAGAACCTCCGGGCTGAGCAGAACGTCTTTGGCAAGAAGGTGGCCCAGGCCAAAGGTGATGAGAAGAAGGCTCTGCTGGCCGAGGTCAAGGAACTCGCCAATACGGTGAAGGCCGCATCGGCGGAGGCAGACGCTGCCCAGGCCAAGCAGGACGAGCTGCTGCGCACCATCCCCAACCTCATTGAGGACGGCGTCCCCGAAGGCGGCGAGGACGACTACATTGTGGTCAAGACGGTGGGCATGCCCCGTGAATTCCCGGATTTCGAGCCGAGGGACCACCTGGAGATCGGCGAACTGATCGGCGCGATCGACATGGAGCGCGGGGCCAAGGTGTCCGGCTCACGCTTCTACTTCCTGCGCGGTGTAGGTGCACGGCTGGAGATGGCACTGCTGCAGATGGCCATGGACCAGGCCATTGAGGCCGGCTTTGTCCCCATGATCACGCCTACGCTGGTGCGCCCCGAGACCATGCAGGGCACGGGCTTTGATGTAAAGCACGACGCCGAGATTTACCGTCTCGCCGAGGACGACCTTTACCTTGTGGGCACTTCGGAAGTGGCACTGGCCGGCTACCACGCTGACGAGATCCTGGACCTCTCCGCAGGCCCCATCCGGTTTGCCGGGCAGAGCTCCTGCTACCGCCGCGAAGCCGGATCACATGGCAAGGACACCCGCGGCATCATCCGTGTGCATCAGTTCAACAAGGTGGAGATGTTCATCTACACCACGGTTGAAGAGGCCGCCGCGGAACATCTGCGGCTCCTCGCCTGGGAAGAGGAGATGCTGGGCAAATGCGAGATCCCGTACCGCGTGATCGACACCGCCGCTGGCGATCTGGGCATGTCCGCAGCCCGTAAGTTCGACTGCGAAGCCTGGGTTCCCACGCAGGGGGCCTACCGCGAGCTCACCTCCACCTCCAACTGCACCACGTTCCAGGCCCGCCGCCTGAACATCCGTGAGCGTGTGGTCAATGACGATGGCGTGGCCAAGGGAACCCGCGCCGTTGCCACCTTGAACGGAACACTTGCCACCACGCGCTGGATCGTGGCCATCCTGGAGCACCACCAAAATGCGGATGGCTCCGTCAACGTCCCGGCCGCACTGCAGAAGTATCTGGGTGGCCTGGAAGTCCTCCCGGTCCTTTAGCCTCTGCAGGTTATCCCCGTCATGTGGTCAATTCCCCCGGTAATGCCGCGGGGAATTGACCACGCCGCGGGGATTTCTGCGCTGTTATCCCCGCCGCTGCGAGTTTCTGGCCCAGCAACTGCGGGTTGGTCACGGCCCTCCAGTCCCAGCGGACCACTGTGTAGCCCAACGACCTGAGCCTGTCCTCACGCTTTTTCTCAGCCAGGATGGCTGCCCGGGTGCTTTTGCCGCCCAGCAGCGCGTCGTCGAGATACTTGGCGTCGCCGTCGAACTCGCCGATTACACCCAATTCGCGCCAGAAGAAATCCGCCCTGGCGACGAACCCTTCGGCGTCGTGAAACGTGTGCTGCAGGGCAGGTGCCGGAAGCCCCAACACGTGGATGAGTGCCCGGCTCCGCGATTCTCCGACAGACTCCGCGGTCTCGTCGGCCAACGCAAGCACTTCAAGGATGCGACTCCGCTTGGCCGCAGAAGTAATCAGCGCCGCCGCCCGCGTCAACTCATCCCTGGTCAGCCGCTCGCCTTCCGGTCGTTGGACGCTCAGCACCTGGTCGACGACGGCGACGGCCTCAGGAAGCTCCATGCGGACGATGGAGTCGGTTAACGTCTGGACTAGGGAGGTGACCGTCGTTCCCCGGCGCGGCACGACGTCGGCCGTCCAGTGGTGCCGCGCGATTCCATAGCCACGGACGTTCTCAAGCCCCGTGAGGCCTGTCTTCGGGTCCTTCGCGGCATGGGTGGTGGGTGGCAGACATCCGGCTTTGTGCGGTGAAGCTGTAAGGATGTGGATGTGCTCAGGTACGCCCGGGACAGGCAGTCTCCAAACACGCAGCGCTGTCAGGTAGCAAAACACGGTGCGAGGGTCTGCGCAAGCCACAGCGGCCGTAGTCACGGAATAACGCTCCCAGGCCTTGAGCGAAGTCCATGCCGGCTTGCTGTAGTAGATACCGTGCCGGACGCGGACCAAGGCACCCTTGGCGTAGGCGCGGCTCAAGTCACGGCTGGTACCGCGAAGGGCGCGCCTGTGGCGGGCAAGAATGAGGGCAGGCGGGTCGGATTCCATGTCCCCATGCTGGGCCCGGCCACCGGCTGCAGCCAGAGCAAGCAGGCTGCATGTGGATAAGCCCCACAGATTCCCCCTCTGATGGTCATTTCCCCCGAGAGCGCCGCGGGGAAATGACCATCAGAGGGGGATTTCAGGGCGAGGCGGTGCGGAGGAAGCCCCGGAGGTTAACACTCACAACGGGGATAACCCTGTGAGTATTTACCGGGTGTTCATAGAGCCTGTGGTCTGCGTCCTAGCCTGAGTCGGGGGTGTCTGCTCTACTAGATGAATGACTACATTGACTGAAACCTCAGTCGCTGGCAACGATGACCGGCGAGAGAACGAAAACACAAAGACAAGCAACAAGCTCATGGTCGCACTGGACGTTGACGGCACCCTGGTGGACCACGACGGCCACATGTCGGCCCCTGTCCGTGAGGCTACCCAGGCAGTAGTAGCGGCCGGCCATACGGTCATGATCGCCACGGGCCGCTCGCTCAACGCAACCCTGCCCATCATTGAGCAGATCGGCATCGAACGGGGCTATGCCGTTTGCTGCAACGGCGGCGTGACGCTCCGGCTGGATCCGGAGCTGACCGATGGCTATGAGGTCATCCGCAAGGAAACTTTCGACCCCGCCCCCGCCCTGCGGGCCCTCCGCGAGCGGCTCCCGTCCGCCAAGTACGCCCTTGAGGACGAGAACGGCAACTTCCTGTCTACGGAGCGCTTCCAGGACGCCAGCTTCGGGGTGGAGGCCATCGGCGTCGACTTCCACACCATGCTGGAAGCCACAGCCGTGCGGGTGGTGGTGTTCAGCACCGAGAACACGCCGGAAGAATTCAAGCAGGCCATCAAGCACGTCGGCCTTGCAGGAGTCACCTACTCCGTGGGCTGGACTGCGTGGCTGGACATCGCCGCGGCCGGGGTGACCAAGGCCAGCGCGCTGGAGCACCTCCGAGACCAGCTGGAGATCGAATCGCACCGGACGGTGGCGATCGGTGACGGCCGGAACGATATCGAGATGCTCACCTGGGCCGGCCGTGGAGTGGCCATGGGCCAGGCGCCTGAGGAAGTCATCGCCGCCGCGGACGAAGTCACGCACTCCGTGTTCGAGGATGGCGCCGCCCACGTGCTTCGCAGCCTCCTCTAGGGCGGGAAAGGCCGAACCTGGACCGGAGCGGTGCTCTACGGGAGTGCCCGGCACCGCCGGCCGAAGGCCCGTTACGAGAAAATCCTCCCCGGCTTCGGTGCCTTGCAATAACTGTGCCGTTCAGCGCACCTCAAGGATCAGCGCCAGCAGCCGGGCGGCGGCCGGGCGGGCAGCGTGTTCCTCGTTCCACTGGGCCCTGGCCACCGCTTTGCTGACGGCCTGGGTGGTTATCCCCAATTCCTGGGCCACGGCTTTCTGCTGGCCGCGGACGCCTGGAGTCATGAGGTCCAGTACTCGCCATTCGGCGCCGGACCTGCCGCGGACAATGTGCCCCATCAGCCGGAGCACGGCCTCGGCCTCGTGGGCCAGGTCAGCGAGCGGGCCTTCCACGGCCACCGGCACCCGGTCCTTGCCGTTCCGGAGGCGGTCCACAGCACGCCTGGCGTAGATGAGGCCGTGCCCGGATGCGTCCTTGATCTGGTTGGGCAGCGGTTCATTGACGGGCCCCACACCGATCCCCACGTACCAGGAACCGCACCGCAGGGCGATCAGCGCAGCCTCCACCGCCTGGTGCGGGCAGTCCACAATGCCCTGTACCTCGTCCTCCACCGACCGGTCGAAGTCAAGGCGCGCCGGAATGTGCCGCAGGTCCTTCAACAGCTGAGGGACGCGGTCGCCGTCGCGCCGGCTATCCGTTTGGTTGATGGTCAACGTGAACATTGTGGATCAAAGAATACCCGTAGGTAGTCTCGGGGCAAGGGCGGATGGCGGCCCCAGGCAAACGCAGCCCGGGAGGATCATCACAACGCGGTTCGGGGGCAAAGGACACAACACGGCCCGTCCAAGGGTTGTGCCCGCGCGCTGCAGATGTTGCGATGGAGGATCGGCTGCTGGATGCGGCAGGAGCAACGTGAGGATGGTTATGGCCGGCAGCATGGGGCAGGACGAACTGGAACACGTGGACCGTTGGTGGCGGGCAGCAAACTACCTTTCCGTAGGGCAGATATACCTGCGCTCCAACGCGCTGCTGCGGAAACCGCTGACCGCCGAGGACACCAAATCCCGCCTCCTGGGGCATTGGGGCACCACCCCCGGGCTGAACTTTGTTTACGCCCACCTGAACCGGCTGATCCGCAGGGACTCCCACGAAATGCTCTTTGTCGCGGGGCCCGGCCACGGCGGACCCGCGGTGGTGGCCAACGCCTGGCTGGAGGGGACCTACTCCGAAATCTACGGCCACGTACGCAATGATGAGGCCGGGATGGCTGAACTGTTCCGGCAGTTTTCGTACCCGGGCGGCATCCCCAGCCATGCTGCGCCGGAGACCCCTGGATCCATCAGCGAAGGCGGCGAGCTGGGCTACGCGCTGGCACACGCGTACGGTTCGGTGTTCGACAATCCCCAGCTGATCACAGCCGTCGTGATCGGAGACGGTGAAGCGGAAACCGGACCGCTGGCGGCGAGCTGGCATTCGCATAACTTCGTGGACCCCGCAGCGGACGGCGCCGTGCTGCCCATCCTGCACCTGAACGGCTACAAGATCGCCAACCCCACCATCCTGGCGCGCATGCCGGAGGAGCAGCTGGAGCAGCTCCTGCGCGGCTACGGACACGAACCCTACTTTGTGACGGTCTCGGATCCGGACGACACTGCCCACGCGCACCGCGACTTTGCCGCGGCGCTCGAAGACTGCGTGGCCGGAATCCGCGCCATCCAGGACTCACGCCGCGCTCCCGGCAAGGAAGACGGCCACGAAGCGGACGGCGCACCGCGGTGGCCCATGATTGTGCTGCGCTCACCCAAGGGCTGGACAGGCCCGCGAACGGTGGACGGACAGCAGGTGGAGGGCACGTGGCGGAGCCACCAGGTTCCGCTGGCCGAAGTCCGCACCAACACTGAGCACCTGCAGCAGTTGGAGGAGTGGCTGCTGTCGTACCGGCCGGAGGAATTGTTCGACGGCGACGGCCGGCTCCGGCCTGACATCGCGGAGACCGCACCCACCGGGAACTTCCGCATGAGCGCCACGCCGCACGCCAACGGCGGGCTGCTGCGCCGTGCGCTGGAGCTGCCGGCCTACGCCGAACACGCGGTGGACGTGGCGGAGCCAGGAACCGAGCGGGTCAGCCCCATGATCACGCTGGGCTCCTGGATGCGCGACGTCATCTCGCTGAACATGGAGACGTTCCGCCTCTTCGGCCCCGACGAAACGGCATCCAACCGGCTCCAGAACGTCTACGAGGTCACCGACAAGGTGTGGCAGTATCGGATCGACGACGCCGACGAGCACCTTGCCCGCTCCGGCCGGGTCCTGGAGGTGCTTAGCGAGCACCTGTGCCAAGGCTGGCTGGAGGGCTACCTCCTGACGGGCCGGCATGGCGTGTTCAGCTGCTACGAGGCCTTCATCCACATCGTTGACTCGATGTTCAACCAACACGCAAAGTGGCTGAAGGTCCATCGGAAACTCCACTGGCGCCAGCCCGTGGCCTCCCTGAACTACCTGCTGTCCTCCCACGTCTGGCAGCAGGACCACAACGGCTTTTCGCATCAGGATCCGGGCTTCATCGACCACGCGATCAACAAGAAGGCCGAGGTCATCCGGGTATACCTGCCGCCGGACGTGAACACCCTGCTTTCCGTCATGGAACACTGCCTGGCATCAACGGACTACGTGAACATCGTGGTCAGCGGCAAACAGCCCTCGCCTACCTGGCTTGGACCTGCAGACGCGGCGCACCACTGCCGGCGAGGTCTGGGCATCTGGGAGTTCGCGGGTTCGGAGGTGCCGGGGGAGGAGCCAGACGTTGTGCTGGCCTGCGCCGGCGATGTCCCCACCGTGGAGACGGTGGCAGCGGCCGAACTGCTCAGGGAGGGGGCTCCGGGCCTGAAGATCCGGGTGGTCAACGTGGTGGACCTGATGCGGCTCCAGGATTCGAGTGAGCATCCGCATGGACTCCCGAAGCGGGACTTTGACGGGATATTCACCGCGGACAAGCCGATCATTTTCGCGTACCACGGCTATCCGGCGCTGATCCACCGGCTGGCTTACCGCCGTACCAACCAGGAGGGACTGCACGTACGCGGCTACAAGGAGGAGGGGACCACCACCACGCCGTTCGACATGGCCATGCTCAATGGCATCGACCGCTTCCAGCTGGCCATCGATGCCATTGACCGGGTGCCGGGCCTGGCCGAAAAGCACTCGCTGCTGCGCCAAGCCCTGCAGGACCGGCAAATTCTAGCCCGCGAACACACCCGGACCCACGGCGAGGATCCGGAGGAAATCCGGAACTGGTCGCTCGGCGCCTACGCCGAGCGGTAGTGAAACGCGCGGGGGATGCCGCCGCTATCGCCCAGGCCGTTCCCGCGGGCAAAAGATGCCCACAGCCCACGCAGCGCCCGTCCGACGTCGTTGATCTCTTCCCAGGTGGCGCCGTCGAGAAGCCCGGCAGCTGCCCAGGTCTTCTGGTTTCCAAACAGCAGCGGCAGGTCCACGGTGTGGGCGGCGCCGTAGTAGTTGCCGGGTGCTCCCCAGGAGAGTACGTAGCTGTGGGCCTTGCCGCCGGCGCGGGCGTGGCGGCGTGCGAACTTCCGGGCTGCCCTGCCATACACCGCTTCCGTCACCACCCAGCTGATCATCCTGACGGCCGCACTGCCGAGAACCGGGACTTTGCCCAGCAGGCTGACCAGGGGGCTGCGTGGCAGGAACAGGCGTGCCTCTTCAGACGTGTGCCCGATCAGCACCTCGATGTCAGGAGCTGTTGTGTTCCATGCCGACTCAACCCCGGTTTCCGGCGGCAACGGGGCGTGCCCGTATTGGGTACCGAACGGCATGGCCGCCATTAGCCCGTATTTCCGCGCCACCTGGGAAACGCGGTCCTCAATAGCCACGACGTCCATAGCAGGGGTGTTCTCCGTGACGGCCTCCGCCGCGATCCCCATGGCGCGGCTCATTCGCTCCCGGCCGCGGGTGATGCCCAGCGGTGCGCTCTGGATGATGGCCCGCTGGAACAAGGTGGGCGCTTCCGGAGTCGCCATGAGGTGGGCTACCGCGTCGCCTCCTGCGGACTGCCCGAAAGCGGTGACGCGTTCCGGGTCGCCCCCGAAGGCGGCGATATTGCGCTGCACCCAACGGAACGCTTCGAGCTGGTCCAGGAGACCGAGGTTCGCGGGACGGCCCGTGCCTGTTGCCAAATATCCGAACAAGCCCAGGCGGTACGTTACGGAGACGACGATGACCCGGTTCTCGGCAACAAGGGCCTTGGGGTCAAAGATCGCCAGGTCCCCGGAACCCGAAGTATACGAACCGCCGTGCAGCCACACCATCACCGGGACCAGCTCGCCGTCGGTAAGGTCGCCCGGCACAGTGATCGAAAGGCACTGGCAGTCCTCACTTCCGGGGAGCTCGCCGTACCGGGTGCCCAGGATGTCGTCCAGGAAGGGCACCGGGCCCTGTGGACAGGCCGGGGAGGGTGATGTCGCGGCAAAAACCGAGGTCCAGGCCGGTGCACTCACCGGGGGTTGGAAGCGGCCGGCAGTGGCATACGGGATTCCCGTTGCGCGCACCACGTCACCGTCCCGCCAGCCGGTGACCGGACCGCAGGGCGGTTCAAACGAAGGTTCGGAACTCACGGGGCAACGACTCCACAGTTTCCTTCGGAGTCTTTGTCCAGGTTATCGGACTTTAGTGCTGCGGAAAGCCCGATATCTGGACAAAAACTCGCAGATGACGACGGCGGTTGGCGCGGTCGAAGGGACCGTACCAACCGCCGTCGATGGTTAGTTGTTAGTGCGCTGCCGGGACGTAACGCTTGATGGACGCTTCCAGCTCGGCCTCGGCGGCGGCGCGGTCGCCCCAGCCTTCGGCCTTGACCCACTTGCCCGGCTCCAGGTCCTTGTAGCGGGTGAAGAAGTGCTCGATTTCCTTAATCAGGAATTCGCTGACATCGGTGACTTCCTGGATGTGGTCAAAGCGGGCGTCAACCGGGACGCAGAGGACCTTGGCGTCTCCGCCGCCGTCGTCGGTCATGTTGAAGACGCCGATGGGGCGGGACTCCACAATGACGCCGGGGTGCAGATCGAAGTCCTGCAGGAGCACCAGTGCATCCAGCGGGTCGCCGTCTTCGCCCAGCGTGTTCTCGAAAAATCCGTAGTGTGTGGGGTACTGCATGGAGGTGAAGAGGACGCGGTCCAGGCGGACGCGGCCGGTCTCGTGGTCGACTTCGTACTTGACGCGGGACCCCTTGGGGATCTCGATGGTGACGTCATGCTTCATGGAATGCTCCTCGGCAATTGCAGGGGGTTCGCGGCACAGGTGACGTTCAACAAATGGAGTGTCGGTGCCGCCGACTACTATTGAGGATATAGCGAGAGGCCCAAGTTTCAGGAACTGTGGGGAATTTCAGGACTTGAGGACCAGCACCACATGAACGAAACATCCGGCCCGGGGGCTGTCCCGAAAGCGCTCCGGCGCCTGGTCAGTCGCCTGCGGCAGGCATGGCCAGTGGCTCTGCTGCTGGTGCTGATCGTGGCCCTCGCCATCCCAGCGGCCCTGGTGGTCGCGCCGGCCTTCATGGGCCCGGAACAGCCTGCCGCCACCCCCGGCCCTCCCTCGTGGCAGCAGGTCCCTGCGACTCTTTCCCCCCGGCAGGGCTTGCCCCCGCTGCAGGATTCAGCGCCAGTTCCGCTCGCGTCCGCCGTCACGGCGCAGGTGGAGCCACTGTTAAAGGCCGACGGCGGCGGCAACTTTACGGGGCTGGTCCAGGACGCGCTCACCGGCCAGGTCCTGTTTGACCGCGGCGGTTCTGACAACAGAATCCCGGCCTCCAACATGAAGCTGCTCACCGCCGTCGCCGCCTTGCGGGCCATCGGGCCAGAGCGGCGGTTCAGCACCAAGGTCGTGGCCGGTCCCTCGGCCGGGCAGGTGGTGCTCACGGGCGGCGGCGACGTCCTTCTGCGTGCCGGTGAGTCGGCGGTGGACCAGGTGATGGGCCACGCGGGACTCGCTACGCTGGCCGCATCCACCGTGGCCGCACTGAAGCAGAACGGAACCGCCGGGGAGGTGACGGTCCTGGTGGACGATTCGCTCTTCAGCGGACCGGCCCTGAACCCGGCCTGGGCGCAAGGGGATGTGGAAGCCGGGGAAATGGCACCGCTGTATCCGCTCGCACTGAACTCTGCCCGCTTTGACCCCGCCGTAACCACCGGTCCCCGCCCGCAGGATTCCGCGGTTTCCGCCGCAGAGGCCTTTGCGGTCCAGCTCAAGACGGCGGGTGCCGCCGCGGGCCTGACGGTAAAAGCCGGCGTCGAACGTTTCACCGCGTCCAGGGCTGCAGATTCAGGGCCTCCAGAAGCGGTTGCCGCCCGGCCTGTAGTCCTGGCCGAAGTGCAGTCCGCGACGGTGAGCCAACAGGTTGACCTGATGCTGCAGACTTCGGACAACTACCTGGCCGAGGTCTTGGGACGGATGGCTGCCGCGGCCACGGGTCAGCCGGCCACCAACGATGCCGCCACCGCCACGGTGCGTGCCCAGCTCACAGAGCTGGGCATTCCCACGGACACCATGAGGCTCGCGGATGTGTGCGGGCTGGCGCTGGACAACCAGGTCTCGGCACGGCAGTTCGCGGAAGTGGTGCGCGCCATCACCTCAGGCACGGACACCCGGCTCCGCGCTGCTCTGGCCGGCTTTCCGGTGGCTGGCCTCACCGGAACCCTGGACACGCGGTACGGGGACGATTCAACGTCTGGCGGTGCCGGTCTGGTGCGGGCCAAGACAGGGACTCTGAACTCGGTGATCGCGCTCAGCGGCTACGTGGTGGACGCGGACGGCCGCCTGCTGGTCTTCTCCTTCATCGGCAACGGCCTCAGGCCCGGAGCAGACGGCAACAAGGAGGCCCTGGACCGAGCCGCCACCGCGCTCGCGGCCTGCGGCTGCAGCTAGGAAACGGCGGGATCCCGGTCGGCACCCTTGGCCGCCGGATCTTCGGCAGTGGTGGACGAAGCGGCCGCCGCGGGGGTCCCAGCCTCCGCAGCGACAGCGGCGGTGGCCGTCGTTCCCAGCAGGGCTGCCATGACGACGGCGGCGAGCACCGACTTCCAACCCTTCCCGGGTCCAACGGTCAGCGGCGCAACGGGACGGTAGGGAATCATCGGGTCCTCCTCAGGGTGGCTTGTGAAGCAGGTGCCTCTTAACACCACGGTGCCCGCCTGGTTTAGGTCCCTGCTTTCGGCATCCTGTGCTCCGGCTGTGGGTCTGTCCCCTTTCGCCGCATTCGTCGGACGGCAACCATGGACCACGCGCCCAACAGCACGCCAATCACCACGGCGACTACCCCGGCAGCAAACCATCCGCCCTGCCCGAAAATCATCATCACGACGCCGGCCAGGCACAGACCCTTCGAAGCGACGTCCAGATACAAAGGACCTCTCAGGTAATCCATTTATCCACGGTAAACCCGGATCCTGCCCACCGCACGTGGCCGTCTGAAGACCTTTTCCTGTGCTCATGGGGCTCGAAACTACCCGCTAAGGAGCGCATCAAGGGTCTATTCCCGAGCTTCGGCCGGTTGGCCGGCACTCTTGCCTCGCGCCGGCGACTCCACTGATTTTCGCGGCCAGATGCTGAAGCTGGCTGCCCAGATTAACTCGATCGCCACAATGATGCCGAGAACGCCGTACCAGCCGGTGAGCGCTTCGGTGCGGGCGGAGTTACCTATCCACCATGTGATTGCCGCGATGATTCCGGCAGCAATGATCGCGGCGACCATGGTCCGAATAACATCGGTCCAGCACTGCTTCGTATACTGCGCTCCGGTTGGCTTCACCGGCAGCGATCCGCCGGCGAAGCGACGCGAGAAACGGTCGTCTGCCCAAGCAATCATGCGGTGGCCGTAGGTCACGGAGAATCCTATATAGAGGGCAGCCAGCCCGTGGTGCCACGAGGCCGTGGCCCCAGTTGCCAAGTGAGCGGTGACCGCACCCAAGAGCACAACGTCAATGAGCGGAGCGCAAACCAAGAGGGCTGTGCCGACGTGCCGGGAACCAAGAAGATACCGGGCCGCCAGTCCGCCCAGGACAGCAACCCAAAAGCCGATCTCGCAAGCAATGATTACAGCCAGGACCACCGTTAGCTCCGTTCGATTGGCACCAAAACTGCGATCGAGATCAGGGGTTCCCAGCGCCGGATGACAGAAGCCGAACCCTAGGTTTTGCCGCAGGCACCACCCTACCCGGGCAACTCCCCGCCGTCGGCTCCAGGGAGGGACCGCAAGTTCCTACTCGGGCTGAACGGGCTAGACGGCAGGCCGCTTGCCCGGCCACCACCAGCCGGGGCCTGAGAGGGCACGCCAAATCCGTTGACAAATCCGGCCAGCACACCGAAGGTGACCTTTGCCGCGGCCGTTCCGGCGAAGGATAACCAGACGAACACTGCTCTAAGCTGGTCACATCGAGCCCGGCAACGCCGATGGAAACCGCGAAGGCCGGCCCGCCTAACGGATGGAGAAACGATGAGCACTGCCACGAGGACGGACACGCAGTCGCCTGCGCTGCACGTTGCCGACAGCCACGATGTGATCCGCGTGCAGGGCGCGCGTGAGAACAACCTCAAGGACATCAGCGTCGATCTGCCGAAGCGCCGGCTGACCGTGTTCACCGGCGTCTCTGGTTCGGGCAAGAGTTCGTTGGTGTTCAGCACCATCGCTGCAGAGTCGCAGCGGATGATCAACGAAACCTACAGCGCATTCGTACAGGGCTTCATGCCCAACCTGGCGCGGCCCGAGGTCGACCACCTTGAGGGGCTGACGACGGCGATCATCGTTGACCAGGAGCGGATGGGCGCGAACCCCCGCTCCACAGTGGGCACTGCCACCGATGCCAATGCCATGCTCCGAATCCTCTTCAGCCGGCTGGGCGCCCCCTACGTCGGCCCGCCCACGGCATTCTCGTTCAACGTCCCGACGCGGAAGGCCAGCGGGGTGATGAGCACCGAGAAGAGCGGAAGGGTCGAGAAGAGCGTCGTCCAAAACGCGGTCTATCTGGGCGGCATGTGTCCGCGCTGCGAGGGCATGGGCTCGGTCTCCGACTTCGACCTCTCTGCGCTGTACGACGACAGCAAGTCGCTCGGCGAAGGCGCCCTGACAGTCCCCGGCTACAGCATGGACGGCTGGTACGGCCGCATCTTCAGCGGCGCCGGCTTCAACATGGACAAGCCGATCGCGAAGTTTACCAAGAAGGAACTGCACGACCTTCTCTACAAGGAACCGACCAAAATCAAGGTCGAGGGCATCAACCTCACCTACGAGGGCCTGATCCCGAAAATCCAGAAATCGATGCTCTCCAAGGACGTCGAGGCGATGCAGCCCCACATCCGGGCCTTCGTGGAGCGCGCCATCACGTTTCAGGCCTGCCCCGAATGCGACGGCACAAGGCTCAGCGCGGAGGCCAGATCCTCGAAGATCCAGGGCAAGAACATCGCCGACCTCTGCGAGATGCAGATCAGCGATCTTGCCGCGTGGGTCCGCGAGCTGAAGGCGCCTTCGGTCGCGCCGCTCCTGAAAGGTTTGCAGCACCTGCTCGACTCGTTCGCCGAAATCGGGCTGGGTTACCTGTCGCTGGAGCGGCCGGCGGGCACGCTGTCCGGGGGAGAGGCCCAGCGTACCAAGATGATCCGGCACCTGGGCTCGTCCCTCACGGACGTCACCTACGTCTTTGACGAGCCGACGATCGGTCTGCACCCGCATGACATCGAGCGGATGAACCAGTTGCTGCTGCAGCTGCGCGACAAAGGCAACACCGTGCTGGTTGTCGAGCACAAGCCGGAGACCATCGCCATCGCTGACCACGTGGTTGACCTCGGCCCAGGGGCAGGCACCGACGGCGGCAGCGTCTGCTTCGAAGGAAGCGTGGAGGGGCTGCGGGAAAGCGACACCGTCACCGGCCGCCACCTCGACGACCGGGCCAGGGTCAGGGAATCGGTGCGTACACCGGCCGGCACGCTCAAGGTGCGTGGTGCCTCGACGCACAATCTCAAGGACGTAGACGTCGACATTCCGCTTGGCGTGCTGTGCGTGGTCACAGGTGTTGCGGGTTCGGGCAAGAGCTCCCTGATCCACGGCTCGGTGGCCGACCGCGACGGTGTTGTGGTGATTGACCAGGGCGCCATCAAGGGATCGCGGCGGAGCAACCCCGCGACGTACACGGGCCTCCTCGAACCGATCCGCAAGGCATTCGGGAAGGCCAACGGCGTGAAGCCGGCACTGTTCAGCTCCAACTCAGAAGGTGCATGTCCCACATGCAACGGCGCCGGCGTCATCTTCACCGAGCTGGGCGTTATGGCCACCGTCGAGTCCACCTGCGAGGTCTGCGAGGGCAAGAGGTTCCAGGCGTCAGTATTGGAATATAAGCTGGGCGGCCGCAACATCGCCGAAGTGCTGGCAATGTCGATGACCGAGGCCGAGGTGTTCTTTGGCGACGGTGAGGCCCGGACGCCGGCGGCCCACAAGATCCTCGACCGGCTCGTGGACGTCGGACTCGGCTATCTCACCCTCGGCCAGCCCCTCACAACGCTGTCTGGCGGCGAGCGGCAGCGCGTCAAGCTGGCCACCCAGATGGCAGAGAGGGGCGACGTCTACGTCCTCGACGAGCCCACCACCGGCCTGCACCTCGCCGATGTCCAGAACCTGCTGGGCCTCCTCGACCGCCTGGTGGAGTCCGGCAAATCAGTCATCGTCATCGAACACCACCAGGCGGTCATGGCGCATGCTGACTGGATCATCGACCTGGGTCCCGGCGCGGGGCACGACGGCGGCCGGATCATCTTCGAGGGCACACCCGCAGACCTTGTCGCCGAGCGCCCCACTCTTACCGGCAAGCACCTCGCGGCCTACGTCGGCACCTGACCCCAGGTCGCCTTCCAGGCTGCTGGGGCGTTCGCCGGTGAGCGAACTTAAGGACGATCCGCCGTCCGCTGTGTTCTGATGGGACTTATGGAGTCCACTGCACGTGATTCGTCAGCGCCCGCGTCGTCCACCCCGGCACAGTCCCTGATCAACTGGGACCTCGCCGCCTCCACCGCGGCGCGCCTCGCGTCCGCCGGCCCTGTGTTGAGTTCGGCGGAGATCGGCGACGCCGTGGACAGCCTGCGCCACCTGGCGGATGCTTCTGTCCCGCACGTGCACGAAATCACGGGCTTGGAGGCCGCCCGGGACCTCCGTGACTCAAACGTCCTGGTAGTGGACCGCGCCAACTGGGCCAAGGCCAACACCCAAAGCTTCGCGGTGATGCTCAGGCCCGCTATTGAAAAGATGCTGGAGAGCCGCCGTGGCACGGTCAGCCCTGCGGCCGCCAGCGTCAGCGGCGCCATCACCGGCAGCCAGTTGGGCGCCGTCCTGGCCTTCCTGTCCAGCAAGGTCCTGGGCCAGTACGATCCGTTCGCTGCCTTGGCCGAGGGTTCCAACGCACCGGCTGGCGGACGGCTGCTGCTTGTGGTTCCCAACATCGTCGCCGTGGAGCGCGAGCTCAACGTCACGCCGGAGGATTTCAGGCTGTGGGTCTGCCTGCACGAGCAGACGCACCGGGTGCAGTTCGCTGCGGCGCCGTGGCTCAGGCACCACATGCTGGCGGAGATCGACAACCTCAGCGCGCATCTGTTGGGAAACGTGGACTCCCTGATGGAACGCGCCTCTGCCGCCGCACGCTCCCTCAAGGACCGCGCCGCTACGGGCGACACCCCGGGTCGCGGTGCCATCCTGGACCTCCTGCAGAACCCGGAAGAGAAGGCATCCCTGTCCCACCTGACAGCGGTGATGAGCCTGCTGGAGGGCCACGCTAACGTGGTGATGGACGCCGTGGATGAAAACATTGTGCCGTCCGTAAAGACCATCCGGCAGCGCTTCAATGACCGCGGGAAGGACCGCGGTGTGATCGAAAAGTTCATCCGCAGTCTGCTGGGGCTGGACGCCAAGATGCGCCAGTACTCCGACGGCGCCAAGTTCGTCCGCGGGGTGGTTGACGTGGCCGGGATGGAGGGGTTCAACAGGGTCTGGGAATCCGCGGATCATCTGCCCACCGAACCCGAAATCCACGACGCCAAGCTGTGGCTGGACCGGATGGGCCTCTAATTGCCGGAGGTCCCAAGCGGACGACGGCGGCCCGGCAGGCTGGCGCCCGTCGTCGGCAAGGCGCGCAAAATGGTTCGGGACGCCCTCGCCCAGGCCGGCTACCCTGCACACGTGCTGGTGGCCTGCAGCGGCGGACCGGATTCGCTGGCCCTGGCCTCAGTGGCTGCCTACTTCGCCCGCCGCGGCCACGTTGACGGGCACCCCGTGACGGTCGGGGCGGTGGTGGTGGATCATCAGCTGCAGGACGGTTCGCCCCAGGTCGCCGCGCAGACTGCGGATGCCCTCAAGGAGCTCGGGCTCTCCCCGGTGGATGTCCTCACCGTGACTGTAGCGAGCACCGGGATGGGTCCGGAGGCAGCCGCAAGGGATGCCCGCCATTCCGCGCTGGAGTCCGCCGCTGCCCAACAGGGAGCAGCTGCCATCCTGCTGGGGCACACCCTGGACGACCAGGCCGAACAGGTCCTGCTGGGCCTTGCACGCGGCTCCGGCACCAGGTCCCTGGCCGGGATGAGGCCTGCCCGTGGGATCCTGCTCCGGCCTTTTCTGGGGCTCCGCCGCGCGGACACCCTGGAGATCTGTGACGTTGAAGAGCTGCAGCCCTGGCATGACCCCAGCAACGCTGATCCGGCATTTGCCCGTTCGCGGACCCGGGTGGAAGTTCTGCCGCTGCTTGAGGAAAAGCTGGGGCCCGGCGTTGCCGAGTCACTGGCACGCACGGCATCCATCCTGCAGCTCGATGCCGACTATCTTGAGGACGTGGCGGAAAGCACCTTTGCCGCCCTGGCAGAGCGTTCCGGACCGGAACTAAGCCTTCCGGAGGAAGCGCTGGCAGACCTGGCGCCGGCCATCAGGTTCCGGGTCATCGCCAAGGCCGCGGCCGTCGTCGGGGGCCAACAGCCCAGCTACCAGCGCCTGCTGGCGGCGGAAGCACTGCTGCGGCGGCAGGGATCCGCCGGTCCAGTTGAGCTCCCCGGCGGCGTGAGCGTCTACCGGCTGTCACTGGCCGAGTTGGACGCCGCTGGCCGGCGCGCTGCACGCGGTGTCCAGCCCGACGGCGGTGCCACCGTTCCCCGTGAAGGCGCCCGCTGTGGGAAGCTAGTATTCCGGCCTCAAAAACCGCCCCAAAAATAGTCGCACCCCCGCATCTACACAGGAGCCATTGGTGGATTCAAACGACGTCCAGGCAGACCTTAAGCACGTTCTCTACACCAAGGAACAGATCCAGCAGCGGATCACCGAGCTCGCTGCCCAGATTGACAAAGACTACGAAGGTCGCGAACTCCTTATCGTTGGCGTGCTCAAGGGCGCAGTGATGGTTATGGCCGACCTCGCCCGCGCGCTCCACAGCCACGTATCCATGGACTGGATGGCAGTTTCGTCTTACGGTTCGGGCACCCAGTCATCGGGCGTGGTCCGGATCCTCAAGGACCTGGACACGGACCTGATGGGCAAGGACGTCCTGATTGTGGAGGACATCATCGACTCCGGCCTTACGCTGTCCTGGCTGAAGACCAACCTCGAATCCCGGGGGACCGCTTCGGTGGAAGTCTGCACGGCGTTCCGCAAGCCCACGGCCGCCAAGGTCCAGATCGACGTCAAGTACGTGGGCTACGACATCCCCAACGAGTTCGTGGTGGGCTACGGCCTGGACTACGCCGAGAAGTACCGCAACCTGGACTTCGTGGGCACGCTGGCGCCGCACGTTTACGAGTGATCTCCACCTGAGACGCGCCGAGTTGGCGTTCGCGGCAACCGAACCGCGGATTGCCATCCTCTGCCAACTCGACGCGAGCCCGGTCCGGCCTAGGGTGTCGGCCTGAACGAGTGCGGGCTGCCGTGGGTCTGGAACTCAGCGGACGTTCCACAATCGAGGACCTTCGTGCCGGAGGTGGCGCCGTCAAGGACTACTGTCCGCACGGGCACTGAGGCCAACGTGTTGTTCGTGGCGGTGAAGTTGTTGCTGCCCGAGGCCACCAGCACGATGGTGGGCGGCTGGGTTGGCGGGTTCACAGAAACCGCCGGGACGTCATAGCAGAAATGGTTGTTGGTCACCGTGTTGTTGCTGCCGGCGACGTGGACCAGGCCGAAGAGATCATCCAATCCGTTGCTGTAGGGCTTGAGCGGATCGAACGGCTCAATCTGGCGCAGGAAGTGGTTGGCCGCCCCAAGGTTCTCCGTGCAGTTGCCTTCGAAATGATGGTTGACCGCGTGCAGTTCTTCAAATGGACGCTGCTCCGGCCCCGCGGAGGGTGCCGTATAAGGCCCGCCCCTTCACCGGACGGGTCTTACGGGAGGGTGTTTTGCGAGCGCAGCAACGATATGAATTGCAGCGATAAATGGCGGTCTTTTCGCAGCGCTAAATGTCACCCTCGTTGCTCTCAGCTGATCCTCTAATGGTGAAGAGCGCGGCCCGCACGGGCAGACATATCAGCTGTCTGCTCATGCCGGCTGTCTTGAAACTTAGCGATTCGAGACAGGAAGATTTTGAGACACCGAGTTGGAGGGGGAACCCTCCCTGCTGGTTAATTTGAGGCCGTCACCGCTGGATTGCCCTCTTCCTCATGGCATTTGGCCACTTTGTACCGGATACGCTGGCTAACATGTCTCTCGTTCTGATCACCGGCATGTCAGGGACGGGGAAGACAACGGTACTCATTGAGTTGTCTCGTCGGGGTTACCGAACACTCGATACCGACTACGACGGCTGGGTGCTCCCCGATGGCACGTGGGATGAATCACGCATGTCAGATCTCCTCTCATCCGAACCATCTCTAGTCATCTCTGGAACGGTCGAAAATCAAGGACGCTTCTACGACCGTTTCACTGCTGTTGCTTTGCTCAGTGCGCCGATAGAAGTCCTAATAGAGCGCGTGTCAGGCCGCACGAACAACCCCTACGGCACCTCGAACACAGATCAGTGCAGCATCCGCCAGTACGTCCTTGAAATTGAACCGCTGCTTCGAGCTGGGGCAACTGTCGAACTTGACGGCCGCCGAACGGTCGCAGAATTAGCGGACGCGATTGGCCGTCTCATGACAGCGTCGGATCAGACCTAACGTCACTGAGGGATCCCTAACGTGCTCTCGGGCGGTCAACCTCCCCATCTTTTCGAGACCGGTGGGACCGGCCTAAAGCGGTGGTGGTTTTCTGGCGTAGCTCTTACTCTTAGCCCCTCTGCACCGGATAATGGGGCGATGACGACCTATTTCGGCACGAAGGAGTTCGAAGGCGCGACCTTCGTTAAGGCGAGTTTCAAGGGCGCCACCCTGCGATTCTCCGATGTCAGCGGTGTATCGATGCGAGGCGTCGACGTTGACGGGCTCGACATCGACAGCCACGACCTGTTTTTCGGCAGCCTCTTCGTCAACGGGGTCGACGTGGTGCCGCTCGTGGACGCCGAGCTCAACCGGCAGTTCCCGGGCCGCGAGCTGCAGAAGGCGCAGACGCCTGAAGGCCTTCGTGAGGGGTGGAACGCTGTGCAGTCCGCGTGGCAGGAGACGGTGACGGGTACGCCGCTGGACCTAGTGGACGCGCACGTAGAGGACGAGTGGTCTTTGTCTCAGACCCTGCGGCACCTCATCCTGGCGACCGATGCCTGGCTTCGCGGCGGGATCCTGCGGAAGGAGCAACCGTTCCACGAGATCGGGCAGATTTTCACCGGTGCCGGCGAGATGGGCTTTGACATGTCGATCTTCCGCGTGGACCCGCCGGCGTACGAGGAGATCCTCGCGGTTCGGGCAGAGCGACAACGACAGGTAACGGATTTCCTGGCCACGGTGACGGCGGATTTACTCGCGGAGGAACGCGAGAACCCGTGGGGTGGCGGTGACTGGCGTCCTAGCGTCGGCGACTGCATTCGCGTGATCCTGGAGGAGGAGTGGGCGCACCTGCGATACATCCGACGGGATCTCGCTCGTATTCGTCAGAGCTAGAGGCAGCCAGCCACGCGGCGTGATGAGATTCTTGGCGCGTCACGGTGTCGGCCGTCCACAGCGCCGCTGCATCCGTCGCCGACGGGGGATCCACAAACGAACGCTGATGTGACGACAGCTTCCGTTTTGATTGGAAGGGGTTGTTGCACTGGGTACACGTTTTGCTTGTAGGCCAGTGTTCCACGGGGAGCGGATGCCTTACCTGGTGACGGTTGCGGAAGCCTTTCCGAGGAGGCCTGTGTCGTACAGAACGCGGTGGCCGTCGCTGAGGACGCGACGCGTTCCTTCGTCTAAGGGGGTGTCAGCCCAGCTCGAGGGAGCGATGCCCAATTCCACGATGACAGGAGCGCCCTGAAGCAGTGTTGAGGAAACGCCAGATTTGAGGCAGCTTTTCACCGCCCGGGTCTAACTAGCCGAGAGATCTGGCGGTAGCCTACGTCTCGTAACCCTAGGGATAAGAGGCGCAGAGGTTTCGAGACACCGAAGCGGATTGGATGGAGGGGGCGCCCGCGGGCGGGATCGCCTATCGCATCAGCTGGTCACTTGTCGGACCTGAACACGATCGAGTCGAAGATGGCGCGCGCCTCTTCAATCAGCGCCGGATCGATCGAGGGGTCGGATTGGCCCAGCTCGATCACGGCGCGTTCGCCGTTCAGGTCGACCGCTAGGTAGGTTGCGCGCTCGCCCCTAGTTGTGTACTGGCGTCCGTTGCAGTCCTGCGCGGAATCCGAGATGACGCATAACTTGCCGCCGTCGCAGGCGGGGAAGTCGACGTCGCTCTCGGCGGCGTGGTCGAACTCGAAGCCGGAGTAGTCGCCCACCACGACCTTGACGGGAGGGGTGGTTACCGTTGACGCCTGCGCCGTCATCGCATCGACGAACGCCTCAGCCGTCGGATCGATCTCGACGAGCGTGCCCTGCCACGCGCATGCGTCCGTCGGGACATTGTGGGGGGGCCAAAAAGACAGGAAGACATTCCATTCATCCGGGTAATCCGGGTCGTCCCTGCCCAGTTCCGCGCCGTTGTAGGTCCTCCAGCCGTCTGGGACGGTCATCTCGAAGGGCACCGGGTAGCCGGTCACGAGGTATGTGCCGGCGTCGAGGACGCCGCTGTCCGGGAACGGTGCGACCGTGTCGGCCTCCGTGGTCGATGCGGGGGAGGGGAGGGAGACGCCGTCGGGCTTATTCTCGCACCCGCCGAGACATCCAATCAGTGCGATAGCCACCAAGGGCAAGAGATGGCGCGACCGGTGAGCGGCCTTTTCGAGGGGTGTCATGGAGCTCATCGATCCACCAAGCCGCTACAGGGTACTGTGAGGCCCCGCAGCCGGGTGGCCCCGCGGGCGGCCCGAGATGGGATGCCGTCGACTCAAGTCTCCTCCGGCACGGAACCCGTGACAATGAAGAGTTGTACGGAGATCAGTTTCGACTCATGCAATCCCCCGAAATGACACGAGCGCCCTGAAGCAGTGTGGAGGAAACGCTAAATTTGAGGCAGCTTTTCACGGTGACTGTTAACGTCGTTTGGCGGTTATTTCGCAGCCTAAAGTGGCGGTTCTCCGGCAGTTGATGCGCTGGCCGGACGTCATACCTTGGTGCCATTCTCCTCCGTTGTCCTGTAAGTGCGCTCCGACCAGCGGATCAGCACATGTCGCGGAGGGTGATTTGCGCGATATCCACGATTTCCGCGTCCAACGGGTTTTCTCCGCCTTCGACATACGGGGCGGGCGGATAGGTGATGGCTATACTCACTTGGCGGTTGCCGTCGGCGCTGGTCATGGAGGCGGTGCCGTATCCGAGGATGTCGCCCGGGTGGCCGAAGGCGAAGCCGTTCGTGCAGGCGTCGTTCCAGCGCCACAGGCCCATTCCGTAGAAGGAAGCGTCGGCTCCTTTCATCTCGTCAACGGTGGCTGGCTTCAGGAGTTCGCCCTGCATTAGTGCCCTGTAGAACGTGTTCAGGTCCGAAACGGTGGAAACGATACCGCCCGACGGTGAGCCAATTTGGTACGCGGGGTATGTAACATCCACTTGCTTGGCGTCTATGAGTAGGTAACCGTGGACCATGTTCGGGGGTGGCGGTCCAGCCACTTCATGGACGTCCCCTTCAATCCCAGTGGCTCAATGATATCCGTCTTTATGACGTCGCCGATGGGTCGCCCCCGAAGCTTTTCCACCAGCATTCCCAGCGCAACGTAGTTCGAGTGCGAGTAATCGGTCTCCGGGACAGGGCCAGTCGTCCACGGCGTCTTGGCCGACCAGGAAAGCCGTTCAGTGAGGCTTAGCGTCGTGCCAAGTACCTCGTTCAGGGGCTTGGATGCGAACAAGTCCCGGGTGAACTCCGGCATCCCTGATGTGTGGTTCAGGAGTTCGCGGATGGTGATGGGCCCGGGAGGACGCATGAGGCCATCGAAGTCGGCCAAATGTTTGCCGACCGGGTCATCTAGTTTGATTTTGCCTTCCTCAGCAAGTTTCTGGCGAAGCCTGCCAAACCTTGCCAAAGCCGCCAAAATGTGCCAAAACGATTGGTCGGCGACCGAGGCTCACTGTAGGCGCCCGGCCAACTCGGGGTCAAGGGTGGAAATTTGTACACATGTGACCCTTGACACTCTGACGGACCACCTTCTAATGTGTTGCCAAGTCGTTTTGGCAAAACGATTTTTCATCCCACCAGTTCATCTCGCCATTCCGTTCGAGAGAAAGTGAGTCGACAGCGATGTCCACTCGAAAAACCATCAACAGGTTCGCCACTATTGGCGGCCTCTGCACCGCCGTCGCGCTTGCGGCCACTGGGTGCGGCGCCGGGGGCCCGTCCTCGTCCGGTAGCGCCGCCAGCACCGTTAACGTCCTAGTGGAGGCCGGCGGCCACGCCGAGCTGACTGGCGTGGCCGAGCAGTGCAAGAAGGACGCCGGAATCGACGTCAACTTTGTCGAGCTGCCCTACGACGGCATGTTCAACAGGCTTTCCAGCGAATTCTCCTCCGGCAACGTCTCCTTCGACGTCGCGGCATTGGACTCCGTGTGGCTGCCTAGCTTCAAGGACGCAGTCCAGCCCATCGACGAACTCTTCACCGACGAGGCCAAGAAGGACATCTTCCCCGCGCTCGTGAAGGAAGCGAACGTGGACGGCCACTTCATCGGCATGCCCGCCTGGACCAACGCTGAGATCATCCTCTACCGCAAGGATCTCTTCGAGGACCCCCAGAACAAGGCCGATTTCCAATCCAAGTACGGCTACGAATTGGCCGCGCCCACCACGTGGAAGCAGTACCAGGACATCTCCGAGTTCTTCACAAAGGACGGGATGTACGGCACAGACGTGAAGGGCGGAGTGGAGACCGAATGGCTGGCCCACGTCCTCCAGGCCGGTTCCCCGATGGTGCTGGATGAAAACAACAACGTGGTCATCGACAACGCGGCCCACAAGGAGGCGCTGGACTTCTACACCAGCCTGACACCGTCCGCCCCTCCCGGGGCTGCGCAGGTTGACTGGGCAGCGGCTCAGAACCTGTTCAACCAGGGCAAGACCGCTATGACCCGGTTCTGGGCACACGCCTACCGCCAGATTCCCAAGGACTCCCCGGTGGCCGGCAAGGTCGGCGCGGCTCCGATGATCGGGGGCAGCGCGGGAGTGGCAGGTGTTCCCGGCCCGTGGTACCTGACGGTTCCCAAGGGCACCAAAAACACGGACAACGCCAAGAAGTTCATCAAATGCGCGTACGACCACAACAGCCTGGGCATCGAGTCCAGCCTGGGCCTCGCCTCACGCATCTCCGCCTTCGAGAAGTACCAGGACCAGCCCGGTTATGAAAGCTTCGGCCCGCTGATCGAAACCCTCAACGGGAACGCCACCGCTACCCGCCCGGCAACCGAAAAGTGGCAGCAGATTGTGGACACCGTCCTGGTGCCGCTCCTGCAGAAAGCTGTGGCCGGCGGCGACTCCACTACCCTCCTGGCCGACGCGAAGAAGCAGATCCAGGACCTCCTCAAGTAAGACTCCGCGGCCGGCATCTGACCGTACGGCACCAGCCACATCGGTGCCGGCCGCGGCCCCAACAAGCAGAACCCCAACAAGCGGAAGAGAAAACCGTGCGCATCTCCGATCGCCGCTTCGCAATGTTCCTGATGACCCCGGCGGCCTTGTTCCTCGCCATATTTGTGGCCTACCCACTGCTCCGCCTGGTCACTGACAGCTTCTTCAAGATCTCGCCCATGGCCGGCGGTCCCCGTGACTTCGTGGGCATGGACAACTATCTCCGGGCCTTCGCTTCGGAAGCCTTTATGGGAGCCGGCTGGCGCACGCTGGCCTACACCCTGGTGGTGGTCACCCTCGAGTTCGCGCTCGGGCTCGGGATGGCCTTGCTGTTCACCATGCTGGGCCGCAACTCCCAGATCTGGCGGACCGTGTTCCTGTATCCGCTCATGATCGCGCCCATCGTGGCAGGCCTGCTGTGGAAGTTCCTGATGATCGACAACTTCGGCCTGATCGGAACCCTCATGCACCAAGCCGGACTGCTGGCCAACCCCAACCAGATCGGCTGGCTGTCCGACCCCAACATCGTGCTGTTCTCGGTGGCGATTCCGGACATCTGGCTCACCACGTCGTTTATGTGCCTGGTGCTGTTTGCCGGCCTGCAGAACATCCCGGGCGACCTCATCGAGGCTGCCAAGCTGGACGGGGCACGCGCCCCCGCACTGCTCTTCCGCATCATCCTTCCATTGCTCCGGCCCGTCATCGCCGTGGCACTGGTAGTGCGCGGCATCGACGCCGCCCGTGCCTTCGACACGATCCTGATCCAGACCAACGGCGGCCCGCAGTCCGCCTCGGAAACCATGAGCCTGCTGATCTACCGCACCATGATCCGCTTCGGCGATCCTGGGCTGGCAAGCGCCATGGGCACCATCTACCTGCTGGCCATGCTCGGCGTCGCCTTCTTCGCCGTCGCCACCATCTGGCGGCCAGGAAAGGACAACTGATGAGCCTCGCAGACCACCGCCTTGGCGGCACAAAGTCAACTGAAACCACCCTGCCGGCCGCAGCGGCGGGTTCCCGGAAGGGCACAAAGACCCACACGGACACTGGGGGAGGCCGCAGGCGCCGTCCCCGTCATCACGCGGAGGGCCTTGAGGCAGGCAAGCGCAGCACCAGGACGCTGCTCTGGATCCTCCTCGCGGCGGCCATGATCCTCTACGGCTTCCCGTTCCTCTACCTGCTCTTCACGTCCTTCAAGACGCCGATCGACACCATCGCCGTTCCGCCCACCATCCTCCCCAGGGAATGGACCTTGGAGAACTACACCAACGCGCTGGGCCGCAGCGGGGTGCTGGCCTCCTTCATCAACAGCACCCAGACGGCCATCATCAGCACGGTTCTGTCCCTGGTGCTGGCGGTACCGGCTGCCTACGGGATCACCCGGTACAAGACCCCCAGCGGCCGGGTGTTCATCATGGCGGCACTCGTCACACGGATGGTCCCGCCGGTGGCCATCGGCATCCCGCTCGCATCGATGATGTCGGCAGCGGGACTCGCCGACACACCGATCGCCCTGTCCATCGCCCACACCACCATCTCGCTGCCCCTCTCGATCTGGCTCATGTCCAGCTTCTTCGAAGCCGTTCCGCAGGACTTGGAGGAAGCGGCCACCGTGGACGGCTGCAGCAGGCTGGGCGCCCTGTGGCGCGTGGTCATCCCTGTAGTGTCCGGCGGCATTGCGGTAACGGCCATCTTCGCCTTCCTCGCTTCCTGGAACGAATTTCTGTTCGCCCTCCTGATGACCGCCGTCAGGTCCCAGACCACCCCCGTGGTCATCGCAAACTTCCAGACGCAGTTCGGACTGGACTGGGGATCCATGACGGCACTCGCCGCCGTCTACTCGATCCCCGTTATCGTCCTCACGCTTCTCTTGCAGCGCAAGATCGTCGCGGGCATGACGCTCGGCGCCGTCAAGGGCTGAGAAACCACCACACAAAGGGAAGAACTTATGTCAAGCAACAACTGCTACGACGTGACTACATGGCCCGTCGGTAATCCGTCGGAGGACGTCGGCGAAGTAATCAACAGCATCATCGCTGACATCAAGGACCGGCAGACGGTCACCGATGAGAACAATGGAGGAAAGCCAGGCGCGGTGATCTACATTCCGCCCGGGGACTACCACCTCCGCACGCAGGTGGTGATCGATGTCAGCTTCCTCAGGATCCATGGCTCCGGACACGGCTTTACGTCGTCGAGCATCCGGTTCAACGTTCCCGAAGACGAATGGCCCGACTTGCATGAGCTGTGGCCCGGAGGGAGTCGCGTTCTGGTTGACATTCCCCTCGCCGGAGACGGTGAGGAATCCGAGGGAGCCGCGTTCTACGTTGAGCGGAGCGGGAGCCCGCGGATCAGCTCGGTGGAGTTCTCCAACTTCTGCATCGACGGGTTGCACTTCACCCCGGATGGCTCGGGGATGCATCCGGAGAACACCTACGCCAACGGCAAGACCGGGATCTACGTCGCGGACGCCAATGACTCATTCCGCGTGAATGGCATGGGGTTCGTCTACCTTGAGAACGCTCTCACCATCTACAAGGCGGACGCGCTTTCCATTCACGACAACTTCATAGCCGAATGCGGAAGCTGCATCGAGCTGCGCGGGTGGGGACAGGCATCAACGATCACCGACAACCTGGTCGGAGCAGGCCCTAAGGGCCACTCGATCTACGCCGAGAACCATGGCGGGCTCCTGATAACCGCGAACAACGTGTTCCCCCGTGGTGCGAGCAGCGTCCATCTCAAGGGCGTCACGAGGTCAAGCGTCACGAACAACCGTTTGCATTCGTTCTACCCTGGCATGCTGATTCTCGCAGCGAATAGTACGGAGAACCTCGTGGCCACGAATCACTTCTTGCGTGACCATGAGCCCTGGACGCCCTTCGTGGGAGTCGACAACGGACTGAACGACCTCCACGGGCTTCTCTGTGTGAGCGGCAGCAACAACTCTGTCGTCGCCAACCACTTCTCCCAGATCATCGACTCAGAGAGCATCCGGCCGGCAGGTGCGACGCCTGTCATCATCCGGCTGATGGCGGGGGTTGGCAACTTCGTCTCCAGCAACCACGTGGTGGCTATGGACGTTCAATCCAAGTCAAGTGACTCTTGCTTCTCGGCTCAGGTGGACGCTCTGTTGGCGACCGAGGCTTCGGACGGCCTCGCCGTTACGGCCGTCATGGTCGATTCCGAATCAGCCAGGAATACGATCCTTGATTCCGGAAGTGATGCCCAAGTTATCGCGGATAGGGCTGTTAACGCCTTGAGGGCCACACCCACGGTCGGTTTCCCGCCATCGAACACGGCAACGCCGGCAACCCGGGAAACGATTACCCGTCTGTAGCCTAAAAGCCAGGCCTGACCAGCACTGAAACCAAACCAAAAGGACGTGGAGACCGTTGAGCAACAAGAACATTGGCATCAAGGACGTAGCAGTCGCCGCCGGGGTGTCTGTGACCACGGTTTCCCACGTCCTGAACGACGTGTCCTACGCACGGATCAGCCCGGATACCAGGGACAAGGTGAAGTCGGCCGCCGAGCAGCTGGGTTACGGTCCTAACCGCCTGGCCCAGGCACTCCGGACCCAGCGGACCGGCATGCTGGGGTTGGTCAGCGAGGACATCGCCACCACGCCCCATGCCGGGCGGATCATCCTCGGCGCAGACGAGGCCGCGCGCGCACGCGGCTACAACCTCATGATCATCAACACGTCCGGCTCGGCCAGTGCCGAATCCCGGGAGGCCGACGTCGAGGCCCTCCTGGAGCGCCGGGTGGACGGTATCCTCTACGCCACCATGTACCACCGGGACGTGCAGGTCCCGGCGAACCTGGGTAACGTACCCACCGTCCTGGTGGACGCTGTCAGCACGGGCCGAAGCCTCACCGCCGTAGTGCCGGACGAGGAAGGCGGCGCCCGGGCCGCCGTCGCAAGTTTATTGGCAGCGGGCCATACCCGTATCGGTTTCCTTAACAACACCGACGACGTTCCGGCCACCCGCGACCGCCTCCGCGGCTTCCGGGCCACCTTGACGGAAGCAGGGCTCGACGGCGAGACGGCACCTGTTGAATCCGAGCTGTCAGAAGTGCCGGGAGGCTACGAGGCAGCACGCCGGATGCTGGACAGGCCGGACCGGCCCACCGGGCTGTTCTGTTACAACGACCGGATGGCCATGGGCGCCTACCGTGCCGCGGCAGAGCTGGGACTGGCCATCCCGGACGACCTGTCAGTGGTGGGTTTCGATGACCAGCAACTCATCGCCGCCAACCTGCACCCGGGCCTTACCACCGTTGCCCTCCCGCACTACGAAATGGGCGCGTGGGCTACCGACAGCCTGATTGACGCCATCGAAGGAAAAACTGACCTGGCCCTCATGGCCCTCCACCCGACCATTCTGGACTGCCCCCTGGTGACACGGGAATCCGTGGCGGCACCCGCGCCGCCGCGCTGATCACTGACCGCCGTTCACCGTCCTGACAGACCCGGCACTCCTACCTACCAGACCAAGGATCAACACCATCATGTCCAGTCGCCTCGATGACGCACGCCCGCAGCCACCCCAGCTGCCGCTGGCACAGCTGCAGCCAATTGCCGTGAAAGCGCAGGCGGATACGCCCCATTACCGCCCGGCAATTCACTACACGGCGAGGGACACCTGGCTTAACGACCCCAACGGCCTGGTCTACTACGGCGGCACGTACCACCTGTACTACCAGAACAATCCGCACGCGAATGTATGGGGCAACATGTCCTGGGGCCACGCCACGTCCACTGACTTGGTGCACTGGACGGAGCAGCCGGTCGCCATCGCCTGCGATGCCACTGAGGACGTCTATTCCGGAAGCATCGTGGCGGACCAGGCCAACACCTCCGGATTTGGCACTGCCGCCAACCCTCCGCTGGTAGCCATCTACACCAGCGCCTTTAAGGACGGGACACCGCATGCCGGCACGCAGGCCCAATCCCTCGCGTACAGCAACGACGCCGGCATGACGTGGACCAAGTTCAGCGGGAACCCCGTCCTGACACGGGCTTCGGCCAACTTCCGCGATCCCAAGGTCTTCAGCTATCCCGGCCCGGACGGTCCGGAGTGGGTGATGGCCGCCGTCGAGGCCGGGGAGCAGAAGGTGGTCTTCTACCGTTCGGCCAACCTGCGGGAATGGGCGCTTGCCAGCGAATTCGGGCCGGCCAACGCAGTCGGGGGAGAGTGGGAATGCCCTGACCTCTTCCCGCTGCCTGTGGATGGGGATCCAGTCCACGCCAAATGGGTGCTGGTGGTGAACCTCAATCCGGGCGCCGTGGCCGGCGGGTCCGGCGGCCAGTACTTCGTGGGAGATTTCGATGGCGCCACCTTCACCCCGGATCCTTCTTCCCTGCTGGAATCCCCGGTGGACGGGACCGATCCCGCCAACGCCGCCAGGCTCCGTGAATGCCGCTGGCTGGACTGGGGCCGCGACTACTACGCAGCAGTGTCCTTCAGCAACGCCCCCGACAACCGGCGCATCATGATCGGCTGGTTGAACAACTGGGACTACGCCAACTCGCTGCCCACTTTCCCCTGGCGGTCCGGCATGTCCCTGGCCCGGGAAGTCACCCTGGAAATGGTGGACGGCCGGCCCTGCCTGGTCCAGAAACCCGTCCTCCCGGGCCGTCGGAACATACAGTCCATCAGCGGCATGGATCTCTGCGACCGTGTACTCAGGCTCCCGGACGTCGTACCCGGCACGGCGCAGCTCATCGAGGCGGAGATCCTTCCGGGCGCAGCGCAGAAGGTCGGCTTCCGGTTGTGGGCAGATTCCGACGGCGGCGCTGCGGCTGTCTTGGCCTACGACCCAACCGCCGGGCTGCTGAGTCTGGACCGCCGCAACGCGGGGGACACCGGGTTCCACCCAAGCTTTCCTTCGGCTGAGTCCTCCCCGCTGGCCTTGGACGGCGGCGTGCTCACGCTGCGCATCGTCGTCGACCATTGCTCGGTGGAGGTGTTCGCCCAAGGCGGGAAGGTGGTCCTGACCGACCTGGTGTTTCCCTACGCCGGACAATCGGGCACATCGGTGTTCGCCGACGGCGGGCCCGCCACCATCAGGAAGCTGGACGTATCGGCTCTCAGCTAGTACGGCCGGCGGGAACCGGCCTCCGTGCGCGGCCCCTCCTCCTCTTGCTACGCCCAGAGGGAACTTTTGAGCGATTCCGTGCGTGATTTACTCCGAACGGTGTATAGCTAGAAGCTGAAGCAGCACCACACACGCGCGCAAACCACTCGCCGTGCGGCACTACCAGGAGGGACGGGGCCAGCCCCGAACAGATGAAAGCTAAGAATTTCTTCAAGGGCCCGGGCATCTGGATCGTTGTTGTGATCGGCATGCTCCTTGTGGCCTTTGCAACGCTGGCTCCCGGCGGCGCGGCGCGGATCGACACAGATAAGGGCCTTGCGCTCCTTGCCGACAGCGGCAAAGTTGAGCAGGCGAAGATCTTCGACGGTGAAAACCGCGTGGACCTGGTGCTGAAAGACAACCTGCAGGTCGACGGTCAGGACAAGGGCAAGAGCGTCCAGTTCTTCTTCGTGGACGCCCGTGCCCAGGACGTGGTCAAGGCCGTCACGGACGCCAAGCCCGCCAGCGGCTACACGGACCAGCCCATCGAAAGCAACTGGTTCTCCGGCCTGCTCTCCCTCTTGATCCCAGTTATCCTGCTGGGCGCGCTGTTCTGGTTCCTGATGACCCGGATGCAGGGTGGCGGCTCCAAGATCATGCAGTTCGGCAAGTCCAAGGCCAAGATGGTCAACAAGGACATGCCGCAGGTGACGTTCGTGGACGTTGCCGGTGCGGACGAAGCCGTTGAGGAGCTCCAGGAAATCAAGGAGTTCCTGCAGGAACCGGCCAAGTTCCAGGCGGTGGGGGCCAAGATCCCCAAAGGCGTGCTGCTCTATGGCGCTCCGGGAACCGGCAAGACCCTCCTGGCCCGTGCTGTTGCCGGCGAGGCCGGCGTGCCGTTCTTCTCCATCTCCGGCTCGGACTTTGTTGAAATGTTCGTCGGCGTCGGTGCCTCCCGCGTCCGCGACCTCTTCGAGCAGGCCAAGGCCAACTCGCCCGCCATCATCTTTGTGGACGAGATCGACGCCGTCGGCCGTCACCGCGGTGCCGGCATCGGCGGCGGCAACGACGAACGCGAGCAGACCCTCAACCAGCTCCTGGTTGAGATGGACGGTTTCGACGTCAAGACCAACGTCATCCTGATCGCCGCCACGAACCGTCCCGATGTCCTGGACCCCGCGCTGTTGCGTCCGGGCCGTTTTGACCGCCAGATTTCCGTGGACGCACCGGACCTCATCGGACGTGACCAGATCCTGCAGGTGCACGCCAAGGGCAAGCCGATGGCCCCGGGCGTTGACCTCAAGGCGGTGGCGAAGAAGACTCCCGGTTACACCGGCGCCGATCTGGCCAACGTGTTGAACGAGGCCGCACTGCTCACGGCGCGCTCCAACGCCAACCTCATTGACGACCGTGCCCTGGACGAGGCCATCGACCGCGTTATGGCCGGCCCGCAGAAGCGCAGCCGCGTCATGAAGGAGCACGAGCGCAAGATCACTGCCTACCACGAGGGTGGACACGCCCTGGTAGCTGCCGCGCTGCGGAACTCCGCCCCGGTCACCAAGATCACCATCCTGCCCCGCGGCCGTGCCCTGGGCTACACCATGGTGGTGCCGGACAACGACAAGTACTCCATCACCCGCAACGAGCTGCTGGACCAGATGGCCTACGCCATGGGCGGCCGCGTCGCCGAGGAGATCGTCTTCCACGATCCCTCCACGGGAGCCTCCAACGACATCGAAAAGGCCACCTCCACGGCCCGGAAGATGGTCACTGAGTTCGGCATGAGCGAACGCGTGGGTGCTGTGCGCCTGGGCCAGGGCGGCGGCGAGCCGTTCCTGGGCCGCGACGCCGGGCACGAGCGCAACTACTCGGACCAGATCGCCTACGTGGTGGATGAGGAAGTACGGCGCCTGATCGACCAGGCGCACGACGAGGCCTACGCCATCCTCACCGAGAACCGTGACGTCCTGGACCAGCTGGCCCTTGAGCTCCTGGAGCGGGAAACCCTGAACCAAGCCGAGATCGCGCACATCTTCTCGGAGATCCGCAAGCGTGACTTCCGTGAGGTCTGGCTTTCCAAGGAAACCCGGCCGGTCCAGCAGGCCGGCCCGGTGGAGTCCCGTCAGGAGAAGGCCGAACGCGAGGCACAGGAGGAAGCCAAGGAAGCGCGACTTGAGGAACCGCTGGACGCGCAGCCCCCGCACCCGCAGGGTGTCCCGGAGGATGCCCCGTTCCAGAGCGGAGTCACCGACTCGGGCCCAGACGGCCTCCACGGCTAAGCTTCTTCTGTGACTCACTTCGACGACGACGACGCTCCCGCCTCCGCCGGACTCCCGGCGGAGGACGGATCCCACCCCAAAAAGCACCACAAGGTGGACCGGCCCCGGATCGAGGCGGCCGTGCGGGAAATCCTGATCGCCATCGGAGAGGACCCGGACCGCGGCGGCCTTCAGGACACGCCAAAACGTGTGGCCAAGGCCTACTCCGAGGTCTTCGCCGGGCTGCACCACGATCCGGCGGAGATCCTCTCCACAAAGTTCGATCTTGACCATGAGGAACTGGTCCTGGTCAAGGACATCCCGTTCTACTCCACGTGTGAGCACCACCTGGTCCCGTTCCACGGGGTCGCACATGTGGGCTACATCCCGTCCCACGACGGAAAAGTGACGGGGCTAAGCAAGCTGGCACGCCTCGTGGACATCTTCGCGCTGCGTCCGCAGGTGCAGGAACGGCTCACCACGCAGATCGTCGAAGCACTGGTCAGCCACCTCAAGCCCCGCGGCGCGATTGTCGTCGTTGAATGCGAACACATGTGCATGTCCATGCGCGGTGTCCGCAAGCCCGGAGCGAAGACCGTCACCAGCGCGGTCCGCGGGCAGCTTCATGACCCGGCCACCCGTGCCGAAGCCATGAGCCTCATACTCGGAAGGTAATTATCAGACCATGGACTCACTAGCTGCAGCCCCAGGAACCGGGCCCGCTACATCCCCGCTGCCCATCCTGCGCAAACCCCGCGCGGCCGCGAAATTTGAAGACCTGCCCACCGACCGCACCCTGGTGATGGGCATCCTGAACGTCACCCCGGATTCCTTCAGCGACGGCGGCAAGCACCCGACGCCGGACACCGCCATCGCGGCCGGCCTGCGGATGTTCTACGCAGGAGCGGACATCATCGACGTCGGAGGAGAATCAACGCGTCCCGGAGCGGACGATGTCAGCCCGGAAGAAGAACAGCGGCGCGTGGTCCCCGTCATCCAGGCGCTGGTGAAAGCCGGCGCGCTGGTCAGCATCGACACCACCCACGCCGCCACGGCAGCGGCCGCGCTGGAAGCCGGTGCAGCCATCATCAACGACGTCTCGGGCCTCAGCATCGAGCCGGAGATGGCCGAGCTGGCGGCCACGTCAGGGGTGCCCTACATCCTCACGCACCGGCGCGGGGATGCGCGCACCATGAATTCCCTCGCCGAGTACAGCGACGTTGCCGCCGAAGTGGTGGCTGAACTGGCCGGCGTCCGGGACAAGCTCTACGCTGCCGGCGTCAGCCCGGAACAGATCATCGTGGACCCCGGCCTGGGGTTCGCCAAGAACGACGCCCAGAACTGGGAACTCCTGCAGAACCTGGACCAGCTGAACAGCCTGGGACACAGGGTCATGGTGGGCGCCTCGCGCAAACGCTTCCTGGGCACGCTCCTCACAGTGGCGGGAAAGTCTGCCGCCCCCGAGGAGCGGGACGCCGCCACCGCGGCGGTAACGGCCATCAGTGCCGTCCGCGGTGCCTGGGCTGTCCGGGTGCACGACGTCGGTCCCAGCCTTGACGCCGTCAAGGTCGCCTCGCGCATGGCTGCCGCCCGCACCACCCAGTAGGCGGCGGACCCATGGACAGGATCACGCTGAGCGGCGTCACCGCCGTCGGCCATCATGGCGTGTTGGATTTTGAGCGCCGCGAGGGCCAGCCGTTTGTTGTGGATGCCGTGCTGCACCTGGATTTTGCCAAGGCTGCGGAATCCGACGACGTGCGGGACACGGCGCACTACGGTGAGGTGGCTGACCGCATCAAGGGCTGGATCACGGGCGAACCGTTGAACCTGATCGAGGCGCTGGCCGTCCGGATCGCCGATGACCTGCTCAGCGAATTCCCGATCCAGGCCGTGGACATCACAGTGCACAAGCCCAAGGCCCCTATTGAGGTGCCGTTCGGCGACGTGGCGGTCAGCGTTTTCCGCTCCCGCCAGGACGGGCAGAGGCCATGACCGCTGGTTACGTCAAGGCCGTGCTGGCACTCGGCAGCAACCTTGGTGAACGGAACGACACCCTCTCCGAGGCCGTCGCCGACCTCGTGGATCCACCCGAGGTACGGCTGCTGGCTGTTTCCCCGGTGGTGCAGACCAAGGCGGTGGGCGGTCCGGCCGGCCAGCCGGACTTCCTGAACATGGTCATCACCGTGGAGACATCCCTCCCGCCGCTTGAACTGCTGGAGCACTGCCAGGCCGTGGAGAACAAGCACCACCGTGTCCGTGAGGTGCACTGGGGGCCGCGGACGCTCGACGTCGACATCATTCTGTACGGGGACCTCACCAGCGTGGACCCCGTGCTGACGCTGCCGCACCCACGTGCCGCCAGCCGCGCCTTTGTGCTGTATCCGTGGTCCCTGATAGAGCCCGGTGCCACGCTGAACGGTGAGCGCATCAGCGCCCTGGCTTCCCGCGCCGCGGATTTTGGCGACCTCGCGCTGTTCGACGGCTTCGGCGACTTTGATGGCGTCCCGACGGCAGGGGCGGTTGACTAGGCCATGAAACCAATCAACCCTTTGCGCCTGCTGCTGATCGGCCTCATCCTGTCCGTAGCAGGATGGGCCGCCACCGTCCTGACCAACCGCTACAGCATGGCCACTCCGGTTCTGCCCCTCACGGCCCTGGCCACCATGGGCGTCATCGTGGCCATCACGCTGACCCTTGGCATCCGTGTCCTGAGGTGGCGCAACAGCAACCGCGACAGCACCAAGAAGAAGACTGTCCTCGACCCGATCCTCGCGGCACGCACCCTGGTGCTTGCCCAGGCCTGCGCGTACGCGGGCACGGTCCTGCTGGGTTGGCACACTGGCATTTTCCTGGACCAGCTGCGGGTCTGGAGCCTCCGCAGCGATCAGGGCATCACCTGGATGGCACTGGCCATGGCCGGCGGAGGCCTGGCGATGATCGTAGTGGGCCTGTTGGTTGAACGGTTCTGCAAGATTCCGCCGGAGGACGGCGAAACGCCCGGCGAAGGCAAACAAGGCCGCGGCGCACGCGGCGAGGCCGCAGGGGAAGGCGAATATGCATACCGAGGCGATTGATCCGCCGGGCATCACCTGGCAGCGGGTTTCGCCCAAATACATCACAGTGCGCCTGGTGCAATGGGCCGTCGGAAACCTGGTCACGGTGCTGGTCCTGAGCTTGCCACTGATCTTTGTCCTCCTGGACTGGTGGGTGTGGCCTCCGCTGTGGCTCGCCATCCTGGTGCCGGCAGTGATGTTGGTCCTCGCCGTGTGGCGGCTGGTCCTGATTCCGCGCCAGGTGCGCGCCATCGGATATGCCGAACGCGACGACGACCTTCTCATCCGCACCGGCATCTTCTTCCAGCGGACCATGGCCGTTCCCTACGGCCGCATGCAGTATGTGGACATCGGGGTGGGACCCGTGGAACGCGGGCTGGGGCTGTGCACGCTCAAGCTGCACACCGCATCTCCCGGCACAAACGCGCAGATACCAGGCCTGCCCGCCGCCGAAGGGGCGCGCCTGCGCGAGCAGCTCACCGCCCGCGGCGAAGCCAGGCTGGCAGGGCTGTGAGCGCTGACGGCCTTACTCCTGAACCGGCACAGCAACCGGCACAGCAACCGGCACAGCAACCGGCACGGCCCGTTGTTGCCGAACCCGGGGGTGCCGACGGCGAGTGGTTACGCGTGCATCCGGCGTCGCCCTTTGTGCGAGGCTGGGTGGCATTGGCCGCCATCGGTTTTTTCTTCGGACGGGATATCTTCGAACGGGTGCTTCAGGGCAGGCCGGTCCTGGAGGACGGCTTCGCCGGCCGGGTGCCATGGTTGATCGCGGCCGGCGGGGCGATGCTGCTGATTGCTGTGCTCGGGTTTTTCCTGACCTGGTACTTCACCAAATACCAGGTATCGGAGGGCTACGTCAGGGTCAACACCGGGTTCCTGTTCCGGCAACAGCGGCAGGCGAGGCTGGACCGGGTCCAGGCCATCGACATCGTGCAGCCCCTGCTGGCCAGGATCTTTGGCCTGGCGGAACTCAAGTTCGAAGTGGCTGACGCCGGCGAGTCAGCCGTACGCCTCGCCTACCTGCGGATGGATGAGGCCCGCCAGTTGCGGGCAACCATCCTTGCCCGGGCCGCCGGTGTGGTGCAGGATCCCCAGCGTCCACGGGAGGATGCACCCGAGGCGCCGGAATACCCGGTGCTGTCCGTGCCGCCGTCGCGCCTTATCGGTTCGCTGCTGCTGAGCGAGCAGAGCTTCTTTGTGGTTGTGGGCGGTGTGGCGTCGGTGATCCTGTCTGCGGTGACCGAGAACCGCGGCTTCTATTTCTACCTGATTCCGGCGGCGCTGGGCCTCGCCGCGACCTACTGGGGGTCCTTCAACAAGGGTTACAATTTCACGGCCGCAATTTCGCCGGACGGGATCCGCCTCCGGTACGGGCTGCTGGATACGCAGGCACAGACGCTGCCGCCGGGCCGGATCCAGGCGCTGAAAGTGGCGCAGCCGCCGCTGTGGCGGATCTTTGGCTGGTACCGCATCCAGGTCAACGTGGCTGGCTATGGCGTTGCGGGGAGCAGCGGCGAGGGAGCCTCGCGCACCACGCTGCTGCCGGTGGGCAGGCTACCCGACGTGATGAGCATGCTGTCGCTGGTGCTGCCGGATCCCGGAACCCGGGAGCCGGATAAGGTTTTCGGGGCAGGGCTGACCGGCTCGGATTCCGACGGCGGTTTTATCACCACACCTCTCCGGGGCCGGCTTCTGGCGCCTCTGGGATGGCGCCGGAACGGTTTTACCGCCACGGACACGGCGCTGTTGATCCGCTCGGGCCGCTGGTGGCGGGAACTTGTGGTGGTGCCGCACCAGCGCACGCAGTCCATGGCCCTGCACCAAGGTCCGCTGGCACGGCGGTTCCGGCTGGTGGACCTGGTTCTCCACACCACCGCCGGTCCCGTCTCGCCCCGCCTGATCCAGGCAGACGTGGACGAAGCCCGGGTGTTGTTTGACGAACAATCAGCCCGCGCCCGCCTGGCCCGCAGGCGCCAGACCAGCGAACAATGGCTGGCCCAGGTGACTCCCCAGGGCCACCCGAGCCTGGCCGAGCAGGCCGCGGAGAGTCCGGCCACCACTACTGAAACCCCGATCCAGGGAGGCCAACAGCATGGCTAAGCCAGGGCGCCTTGGCGTAGGAATTATCGGTGCCGGCAAGGTAGGCGCTGTCCTCGGCGCGGCACTGCGGGCAGCCGAGCACGCCGTCGTCGGGGTTTCCGCAGTGTCCGACGCAAGCCGCGAACGTGCCGATGCCCTGCTTCCCGGTGTTCCGGTCCTGGAGATCCAGGAGATCGTGGAGCGTTCGGAGCTGGTGCTCCTGGCGGTTCCGGATGATGCCCTGGCAGGGTTGGTGAACGGCCTCGCCAAACTTGGTGCCTGGCAGCCCGGGCAGCTCGTGGCCCATACTTCCGGGCGGTTCGGCGTGGGGGTGCTGCACCCGGTGCGGGCGGCCGGATCCGTCCCGCTGGCCCTGCACCCCGCGATGACGTTTACGGGCATGAGCCTGGACCTGACAAGGCTGCTCGATTGCACGTTCGGTGTCACCGCTGATGCTGCGATGCTGCCGATTGCCCAGGCCTTGGTGGTGGAGATGGGTGCCGAGCCCGTGGCCATCGCCGAGGGCGACCGTACCCTCTACCATGCAGCCTTGGCCCATGGCTCAAACCACCTGGTCACCCTGGTGGCGCAGGCGTCGCAACTGCTGCGTGACGTAGGCGTGGACGCACCGGAACGGATGCTGGGACCGCTGCTTCGTGCCACGCTGGAGAACGCGCTGGCCTCGGGCGAATCGGCACTGACCGGTCCGGTGGCCCGCGGCGATGTGGGGACCGTGGCGGCCCACGCTGAAGCGTTGCGCGAGTACGACGCCGGCTCGCAGGGCGATGTCCTTGAGGCATACCTCGCCATGGCGCGCGCAACCGCCCGGCGGGCCGAAAGCCGCGGGCTGCTGAAGGCGGATCAACTTGAAGCGATCCGCGCGACGCTGGAGCCTGGCGGGACCGACAGCAGCGGGCCTGAGGGCAGCGGTACTGACAACGGCCCTGACAGCTGGCCTGGCAGCAGCGGGCCGCGATCCCCGGAAGGACCGTGACATGGCCATCAAACTGGTGACAACGGCGGCGGAACTGAAAGCTGAAAGCGCGCGGCTCCTGACACAGAAGCAGGGCGTGTCGCAAGGCCTGGTGCCCACCATGGGAGCGCTCCACGAGGGCCATGCGCGGCTGGCGCGCACCGCCGTCGAACAGAACGACGTAGTAGTGGCGTCCATCTTTGTGAACCCGCTGCAGTTCGGCGATGCCGTGGACCTGGACCGCTACCCGCGGACCTTGGAGGCCGACCTGGCGTTGCTGGAGGAGCAGGGAGTGGACCTGGCGTTTGCGCCGTCGGTGGAGGAGGTCTACCCCGGTGGCGAGCCGCTTGTGCGCGTAACTGCCGGTCCTCTGGGCGAGAAATGGGAGGGCGCTGCCCGGCCCGGGCATTTCGACGGCGCCCTCACCGTGGTGGCCAAACTGCTGCACTACGGCATCCCCGGGGCAGGACTGCCGGCCACCGGTGCATTTGTCTCAGGCAGCGGCGGGGGACTGCCGGCCTACCGGGCCTACTTCGGCCAGAAGGATGCCCAGCAGCTGGCCTTGGTCCGTCGGATGGCGGCGGACCTGAACTTCCCCGTGGAGATCGTTGCCGTGCCGACCGTGCGTTCGGACGAGGGCCTGGCGTTGTCCAGCCGGAACCGCTTCCTGTCCGAGGAGCAGCGCGAAGCGGCTCTGGTACTGTCCCGTGCGCTGCGACTTCTTGAGGAGCGGGCCAACGCCCACGAGCCGCTGGACCTCGAATCAGCCCAGGCCTTGGTGGCATCCCAGCCGCTGGTGGAAACGGACTACTTCGACGTGGTGGACCCGTTCACGCTGGAGCCCCTGGCCGAGAACTGCAGGGAGACGCCGTTCCGCGGCGAAGGACTGGCCATCATTGCGGCCAGGGTGGGGCCGGTCCGGCTGATCGACAATGTGCCGCTGAGTTCGTGACACGCTTGCTTTCAGCTGACGGAATTGCCTTTGTACGTAGGCGCTGACCGTTATGCTCTGTGTGTTGCCCGCCAGGGCAGCACGCCGTTGGCGGGTAACCGTCCGACCGTTTCCGAAGCCAGCTTCGAGGCTCAGTTTTCCGGGCGCAGCCGTGCGCCGGCCTCCCCGATGCCTATCACCAGGAGCAACACCTATGATCAGCACTGTAGAGGACGGGCTGTCCAGCGCCGTCGAGTTCCACGACGTTCTTGACCAAATGCCCACCCAGCCGGTCACGCCCATAGGGCTGCAGGCACAGGAGATCATCGACTCCATCCTGGACGACCCGGCTCCGGGCCTGGCGGAAGTTCAGTACCGCTTGCGTGAATACGTTGCGGCGTATCCGGGCTTCCCCGAGCGGGCCCTGCTGGCCCACCTGATGGAAACTTCGGAGGACACAAACTCGGAGGCCGATGAGGGGCCTGCATACTGAGGCCGCGGCACATCGGCGCCTGACCCTTTAGTACCGGACCGCCAGGCTGAGCAGCTCCACGCCATGCATCGCGTCAGCTGCCCGCACCAGAGCCAAATGGGAAAATGCCTGCGGGAAATTGCCTACCATCCGATTCTCCCCCGGTGCGAATTCTTCGCTGAGCAGGCCAAGCTCATTGGAGAACCCCACCAGCCTGTCCATGAGTGCCTTGGCTTCTGCCTGCCGATTGGTGTGGGCGTATTGCTCAACCAGCCAAAAGGAGCAGGCAAGAAAAGGATGCTCGCCTGGTTCAAGCCCATCGACACCGGTTTCGGTCCGGTAGCGCAGCAAGAGGCCATGCTCAGTCAGCAACTCCCTTTCCAGCTGAGCGACTGTGCCAAGCATGTAAGGATCGTCGTAGGCGAGGAAGCCAACCTGCGGCATGGCCAACAGCGAGGCGTCCGTTTGGCGGCCGCCGTATGTCTGCGTAAAGGAGTTGAGCTCCGGGTTGAAACCCCTGTCCATGATTTCCGACCGCAAACGCCGCCGCAGTTCCTCCCAGTGCTCCGCAGGGCCCGGGAGATTATGGTCCCGGACCGCCCGGACACCACAGTCGAAGGCCGCCCACATCATGACCCGGGAATGCGTGAAGTACTGGGCTGAGCCCCGCATCTCCCACAAGCCGAAGTCCTTGTCGTCGAAGTGTTTCTCGACAAATCCCAGCAGGGCCCGCTGAAGCGCCCAGGAGAACGGGTCTTCCTTGCCGCCAGCCATGCGCAGCCTCTCAAGCGCCACCATTACCTCACCCACAACGTCCGCCTGGTACTGGGAGACGGCAGCGTTGCCGATCCGCACCGGGCTGGCGTCCTGGTACCCCGGGAGGTGACCCAGCACCTTCTCTGGCAGGTCGCGTTCACCAGCTACGCCGTACATGATCTGAACGTCTTCGGGGTCGCCGGCAAGCGCTCGAAGCAGCCAGTTGCGCCACTTGAGGGCCTCCGATGCATACCCATGGGTCAACATGGACTCCAGCGTCAACGCGGCATCGCGAAGCCAGCAATAGCGGTAGTCCCAGTTGCGCGAACCGCCGAAATCCTCGGGCAAGGAGGTGGTTGGAGCGGCGACGATACCTCCGGTCTCGTAATGTGTCAGGGCGCGCAGCACCAGCAGTGAACGCTTGACCGCGGCCCCGTAGATTCCGTCCTGGCGGCAGTTTCCACCCCAACGGGTCCAATAACTCGCTGTCTCGCCTAGAGCTGCGTCAAAATCAAGCTGGGGCGGGACCCCACGGTATGAAGGGAACCAGGTCAACTCGAAGTCGACGGTCTCTCCGGCTGAAACCACGAAATTCCCAAGATGCTCACGGCCATGCGCCTCCGGCAAACGGCGGCTTTGTAAGGCCCAGGCATCAGGCCCGGCCATGGCCAGCAGCGCGTCCCCGCTTCCTGGGACGTTGTTCTTGCGAACGCGGCTCATCCACGGCATCAGTACCCCATACTGGGGGCGGATGCTTAGTTCCTGACGCACCAGGACAGTTCCGCTGAGGCCTGCCACGCGGCGCAAAAGGGAGGACCGGCCTTGTCCGGGAGGCATCAGGTCCGTCACACGGATCTGGCCGCTCGAGGCCTGCCACGTCGTCTCCAGGATGAAGGTTGACTCCAGATACTGACGGTTTACGACGACGGCATCGGGCTCAGCGGGTGCCAGTAACCACCGCCCGTGGTCCTCGTTGCCCAGGAGTGCCCCGAAGACGGACGGCGAGTCAAAGCGGGGGAAGCAAAGCCAATCCACACTCCCGCGACGGGAGATCAGCGGCCCGGTGGCCAGGTCTGACAGGAGAGCATAATCCTCTATGGGTGCCGCCATGCTTCTACCTAAGCACAACAGCCTGCTCAAAGGCAGGGGCTGATGCATCCTCCAAGGCCCGGCGTGAGACCGGGTCGCGGACCGTGCCGAATTTTTTCTGCCTGACCTCTTGACGGCTCTTGTGTTAGCGCTCACACTTAAATCAGCGTTAGCGCTAACAATTCAAGTCCCCTTCAACCCATCTCCGAAAATCAAGAAAGGCAGCGAATGACCCGCGAAGAAGCATACTCCCGTTGCCCGGCGGACTCGTACGTCGAGTACTACGGGAACCAGTGGCTGATCATCCCGTTTGCGCCGGTAGAACAGCCCAGCTTCTTCGTCTGCCAGCCAGGAGAACAGCTCGTCTTCGCCTGAGCGATCAGGCAGGCTGAGTCATTTTGCGGTGAGCCATTTGCATGGTGCCGCCCAGCATGCGTGCCCGAACCAACATTTGAGGCCCGGATCCGTCCGGGCCTCAAATGTTCGTCCGCACTGAATCGCGGCGGCAATCCCTTGTTCCGGGTTACACCGAAACACCGCATCGCGTGGACGTCCTGGGAGCATGCAGTCCCGGGACGCGCACAGTTACGCTGCCGGGCGCACTTGCCGGACCACCCTCGGATCTAGGCTGACTGCCACACATGCCAGTCCGGCAGGGATCTTCGAGGGACTCCAGCGGCCAGGCCTCATCCGGCAGGAGATCTTCGGGCGCGTCCGACTCCAAGCCCGGCTCTAGAGCAGCGTCGAGTTGCAGGTCCTCGAGTGCCTCAGGCCAGGGTGTGGGTTCCCAGTCTTGTTGTTCGCTTTGGTAGTGGCGTCCGGTGGGGGAGGTCCAGCCGGGTGGTTCGTTGGGTCCGGCTCCGGTGGGTGTCCAGCTTGTTGTGTGTTTCAGGCGGTGATGCTTGCGGCAGGGTTGGCCGAGGTTGGTGATGCCGGTGGTTCCGCCGTCGTTCCAGGCGAGGAGGTGGTCTGCTTCGTTGTCGAGGGAGTGGTTGCTGCAGCCGGGGAACGGGCATTTGCCGTCGCGCAGGCGCAGCCATTGGCGCATCGCCTTCGGTACCCGGTAGCTGGTCCGTCCGATCTCCAACGGGGCTCCGGTGCGGGGGTCGGTCAGGACCCGGTGGAAGGAATCGGCGCCGTCGGCGATCAGCCGGCAGGCCATGGTTGCCGGGATGGGTCCGTAGCCGTCCAGCACTGCCGGTTCGTCGGTGAGGCCCAGCAGCGAGAACACCGGAACCGTTATGAGGACCTGCGCGGCCGGTGACGGCACCCCGCCAGTGCCGACCCCGCCAGTACCGACCCCGCCAATGGTGCTGTTCTCCGCCGTTGGGTGAGCCGTGCTTAGGCCGGAAGCGGATTCGCCGCCGGCGCGGAGGAGCCAGGTCGCGGCGGTGTCGGCGCGGAGCTGGGTGAGGGTCCGCGGCTCGGTGGGTCCCTGCAACGCTCGTGCGGCGGCGGTGGCCCGGGTTCCAGATGCCGGCTGCCTGGTCGGCGGGCAGGTAGGCGCTGAGCCAGGCCATGCCGTCGCGGTCCGGGGCGTACTCGAGCCTCCGGTCCTGGGCGCTTTTGGTGTGGCGGGTTTCGATGCTGTCCGGGTGGTGGCGTTCCCGCCAGGTCCTGGCCTTGTGCCGGAACCGGGACGGGACGAGTTCTCCTGCGGGGCCGCCGCGGGCGGCGTTAGGGGCGTCGGGGTCCAGGAAGTGGGCTTCCAGCGCCTGGGCGCCGGCGGGTCGAGGGTGCTCGTTTCATCCACCATTGCCCGGGCGTGCTGCCACGAAATCGACCCTGCCTGCAACGCGGCGAGAGTCAGGGGCAGCGAGGCTGTCAGTTCGTGGGCTTCGGCCAGGAGTGCCCCCGCGGTGCGTTCGCTGACGGTCATAACGCAGGCGACCTCGGGGGGGGTGTCAGATTGTTTTGTGTAGGAGGGCTGTAGTCGCTGGATGATTGGAGAATCATTGTGGCTATGACGAAACCGCGTGAAGAGCTGGTAGAGCAGTTGGCCCGCAAGGCCGCGGCGGCTGGCAGCATGGATGCGTTGAAGGCTTCGGGTGCGTTCGATGAGCTGATGAACCAGATCGATTCCGGGCAGTTGGAACTCGACGGCAAAGACGGTTTCATTCAGCAGCTGATCAAGGCCTCGCTGGAACGCGGGCTGCAGGCCGAGCTCTCCGGGCATCTGGGCTATGACAAGGGCGATCCGATCGGGCGTTTCCTGCCCAACTCCCGCAACGGGTCGTATCCGAAGACACTTGGAACCTCTGCCGGGGACGTGGATCTGGCCGTGCCTCGGGACCGCGAAGGGTCCTTCACCCCGCATCTGGTGCCGAAGGGTGCCCGCCGGACGGGTGGTCTGGATGACATGATTATCAGCCTCTACGCCGGCGGGATGACAGTCCGGGACATCGCCCACCATCTGGAATCCACGCTCGGCACGGAGCTGTCCCACGAGACGATTTCCAAGATCACCGACGAGGTCCTGGACGAGGTCCTCGAATGGCAGAAGCGACCCTTGGAGCCGCTTTATCCGATCCTGTATCTGGACGCGATCATTATCAAGGTCCGCGACGGACACCAGGTGCAGAACCGTGCCGCGCACATTGCCGTGGGCGTGGACATGGACGGCATCAAGCACGTTCTGGGGATCTGGGTCGAAGCCACCGAGGGCGCGAAGTTCTGGGCAGGGGTCTGCGCGGAACTCGCCAACCGCGGTGTGAAGGACGTCCTGATCGTCTGCTGCGACGGGCTTACTGGCTTCCCTGAGGCGATCGGCGCGACGTGGCCGGCCGCGACCGTCCAGACCTGTGTCGTTCACTTGATCCGTGCCTCGATGCGTTTCATCGGCTACCAGGACCGGAAGAAGGTCGCCTCCGCCCTGCGGCCGGTTTACACCGCCCCGACGGCCGATGCAGCGCAGGAGGCACTCGACGCGTTCGAGGCCTCCGATCTGGGACGGAAGTATCCCGCGACTGTACGAACCTGGCGGAACGGTTGGGAGAAATTCACCCCCTTCCTGGCGTTCCCGCCGCCGGTGCGTCGGATCATCTACACCACCAACGCGATTGAGTCGCTGAACTACCAGCTGCGCAAGATCATCAAGAACCGCGGGCATTTCCCCAACGACCAGGCCGCCGTGAAACTGCTCTGGCTGGCGATCTGCAACATCGAGGACAAACGCGCCAGCGACCGGGCCAAACTTGAGGGCCGAGCCCGGGAGAACCGTGCCAAGACGGTCAACAAACTCATAGAGGGAACCTTCACGCAAGGATGGAGCGAAGCCCTTGGCGTCCTCGTTCTGAACTATCCCGACAGACTCGGACCCTACCTAAACCGATGAGGCTCCACCTCTCTTACACAAATAACTTGACAGGCTCGACCTCCTCGGCGACGATGGCCATCTCCTGCGCGGTGCGCTCCTGCGGCAACGCCTCCGGCGCTGCCATGGCCCGTGTGGTGTCGGCGAACCCGGCTGCGGCGTGCACCATCAGGGCTGCCGACTTTGCCTGCAGTCGGGCACCCTCCGCCAGGACCTCCAGCCAGTCATCAGCCTGTTGCCGCAGTAGATCAACACCAGACCCGCCCCCGGGCCCCTTCCGGCGCACAAGCACACCCACAGCAGCAACGGAAGCCTCGATGGCCTCCTGCACCTCTACTGCTGCCGTGTTTTCCATACCCACAGCATCCCAGCAGCCTCCGACAATAACGGCGCAGCAGATGGCTTATGTGGATAACCTGCGACCAACCGAGTCGCCAGCGCAGCGACCTTCGCTTTCACCCGGACGACCTCGGCGAGCCCGGCCAAGGACACGGCCCTTCCAGGGTCTGGCGCAGGCCCTCAAGCATCCGCTCACGCCTCGGGCGTGGGCCCTCAGGTGTCGGTTCACCGGGTGAGCGTTCGACTACAGCCACCTAGATCACGCACAGCAGTATCCAGCGCCACGGCGCAAAAGACCGCCGAGTTCACGGGGAGTGGCGGGACCCTGACAGGAGCCCGTGCTCGTCGAGGAGTGCGCACGACGGCAAACCAGTTAGTCAGCTTGCTTATGACTTTCAGCTTTCCTAGGCTGGATGCTGTCAGGCAAACAACTCTCCAAGCGGGCACGCACGCGTGCCAAAAGCGCGCCGGGCCCCACCTCAAACGACTCAAACGAGGAGGAACAATGTCAGATCACAACATCGCAGGCAAGAAGGTCGCATTCCTGCTGACCGACGGCGTGGAGCAGGTCGAGCTCACCAGTCCATGGCAGGCCGTGAAAGAAGCAGGCGGCGAGCCCACCCTGGTGGCACCGGCCGGCGGACGCGTGCAAGGCTACAACGGCACGGAAAAGGGCGACGCGTTCAACGTGGACCTCACCGTAGCGGAAGCCGATGCTTCCGACTTCGATGCCCTGGTGCTCCCGGGCGGCGTGGTGAACGCGGACCACCTCCGAGTGGACAAGGACGCCCAGAACTTCACGCGCAGTTTCTTCGAACAGCACAAGCCGGTGGCATCCATCTGCCACGGGCCGTGGCTGCTGATCGACGCCGGCGTCATCCGTGGGCGCAACGTGACCTCCTATCACACGCTCCAGACCGACCTGAAGAACGCAGGTGCCAACTGGAGCGACCAGGAGGTGGTGGTGGACCAAGGCCTGGTGACCAGCCGCAGCCCGAAGGACCTCACCGCCTTCAACAGCAAACTCGTTGAGGAGATCTCGGAAGGCCAGCACGCCGGCCAGACCGCCTAGGCATATTTGTTCCCCCAGGGTTAAGAAAAAACCAGTGCGGAGGAATTACTCCAACGGGTAGAGTGTTGGAATCTGCAGCGACATCGCTCGCGCACCACCTATCTCAAAACTCCCCGGGGGAACATCCATGTCTACAGAACTATCTCCGAACGCACACGGTGAACCCGTGCAGGCTGCCGAAGGGAAGCTGACCGCGCCGGAGAAGATGTCCCGCGAATCGGTGACCATCATCGCCACGCTGCTGGTGGCAACTTTTGTGGTGATCCTCAACGAGACCATCATGAACGTCGCCCTGCAGCGGCTCATGGTGGACCTCCGGGTGGACGCGCCCACCGTGCAGTGGCTCTCCACCGGCTTTATGCTCACCATGGCCGTGGTCATCCCTACCACCGGCTTCATCCTGCAGAGCCTGTCCACCCGGGCGGTTTTTATGCTTGCCATGGGACTATTCGCGGGCGGCACCGCTCTTGCCGCTGCGGCTCCTGGGTTTGAAATCCTGCTGCTGGCGCGGATCATTCAAGCCGGCGGCACGGCCATCATGCTTCCGCTGCTGATGACCACCATCCTCACCCTGGTTCCCTTGGCCAAGCGCGGGGCCGTAATGGGCAACGTGAGCATCGCCATCTCGGTGGCTCCCGCGATGGGACCTACGGTTTCAGGGCTGATCCTTGAACACTTCACCTGGCGCTTTATGTTTGTGTTTGTCTTGCCTGTGGCCCTCGCGGCCTTCGCCATCGGGGCCAAGTACCTGACCAACGTTGGCGAAACAGAGAAGACCAAGCTCGACTTCCTCTCCGTCGCCCTCACCATCCCGGCCTTCGGCGGACTGGTGTACGGCCTCAGCCAGATCGGCGGCGGGCACGGCGGCCAGGCCGGACCCAGCACAGCGGCCATCGCCGCGCTGGTCATCGGCATCGCCAGCCTGGCGGTGTTTGTGCTCCGCCAGCTCCGGCTGCAGAAAGCCGAAGCCCCGCTGCTGGACCTCCGCGCGTTCAACTTCCGCATGTTCACGGTCTCCGTGCTGCTGATGGTGGTGGCAATGATGGCGCTCTTCGGCGGCGTTATCCTGCTTCCGCTCTACCTGCAGGAGATCCGCGGCCTCGGTTCCCTTGAGACAGGGCTCGCGCTGCTTCCGGGCGGCCTGGCCATGGGCCTGCTGGGCCCGGTCATCGGACGGATCTTCGACAAGGTGGGCCCGCTGCCGCTCACCGTGTCCGGTTCGGTCCTGATGGTGCTGGCGCTGTGGCAGTTCTCAATGCTCGACGCCGGCACTCCCGTCTGGTGGATCGTCACCCTTCACGTCGGGCTGAGTTTTGGCCTGGCGCTGCTGTTCACGCCAGCGTTCACCACCGGCCTGAACCCGCTGCCGCCGCACCTCTACTCGCATGGTTCGGCCATCATGAGCACCACGCAGCAGGTTGCCGGTGCTGCCGGCACGGCCCTGCTCGTCTCTATCTTCGCCGTGGTAACTGCGGCGTCTGGCCTGGTTGCCGGGATGAGTGCCGCATTCCTGACGGCTACCGTAATAGCCCTTGCCGCCGTCGTGCTTTCCGCGATGATGCGCAAGACGCAAGGCGCAGCTCCAGGCCACTAACCCAAGTGACTCGCAGTTAACGCACTCAAAACCGCGTTTGACAGCGTTTTTTGCCAGTCAGTTGGGGGCTAGCCGGCGTAGAAGTCCCTAAGCTCGGTTATGAGCTTGTCCGGCGCGCGGAGGACGCCGTCGTGGCCCATCCCCGGCAGGATGGTGTAGCTGGATCCTGACAGGACGTCGTGGATCTGGCCGCAGGCAACGCCAAAATATGCCGGGCTCTTCTCGCCCACAATGATCAGGGTTTCCAGCGGCAGTTCCAGGAACGGCTCGGCGGGCATGTCTGCGGCGATGATCGCCTTGATTTCCCGCACGCCGGTGCGCATGAGTTCGCGCATCTGCCTGCCGACGGGCGTGCCGGCGGTGAGCTTGTTGGCGATGGTGAGCATGGACAGCGGCATCCGCGAGAAGGCGCCAGCCTCCAGTCCTTTGGTCATGACGGCGAGGGCGCGGTCATCGTCCCCGGCCGCGGTGGCGCGCTCATATTCTGCGGTCCAGTCAGCCTTGACGCTGTGGTTTACGGACACCGCGGGATCGTAGACGGCGAGCCGTTCCACTGGCAGGGTGCGGGCTGCGTGCAGGGCAATGGCACCACCGAAGCTGTGCCCGAAGACATCCGTGCTGGAGGTGTACTTCATGACAGCGTCGAGGTCCCGGATGTCCACATCCAGCGTGTAGTCCTCCGGCTGCGGGGACGAGGAGCCCCGGCCGCGCCGGTTGAACGTGTGGACAGGGCGGCCCAGGGCTGCACTGAGTTTCTGCGCAAACTTGGTGTAGTCAGCCGCGGTAACCATGGAGGGCGGCACAACCACCACGCCGGAGCCGGCCGAGGCCAGCTCGGAGCCCGTGGAGAAAAGCTCCAGCGTGCCGCCGTCGGGTGTCCTGATGTTCTCGCGCGTCATGTTCCGAGCCTATCCGAGGTACCTGCGTACTGGCAGCACGAATGGCTAACTCTGGCTGAAGGTCAGCCCTTGAAGTACTCCGAGATGTCCGTGACCAGTTCCTTGACGGCGGCCGGAATGGAGCCGTGGAAACCCTTGGGGGAGAGCTCGTAGGTGCTTCCGGGGACGGCCGCGTGCAGCCGCTGGGCTGTGACCTTGTAGTAGCTGGGGCTCTTGCCGCCCACCATGAAATGTGTGTTGGCGGGCAGGACCGCGAAGTCCCGCAAATGCTCGGCTTCATCGTAAGCGGCCCTTAGTTCGCCCACCCCGCTGGGCATCAGCTCCCGAAACATCCTGTTGACCTTGGTGCGCGAGACCAATGCCATCAGCCCCGCCAGGACAGGCTCCGGAATCTTGGACAGCGCAGACGCTGGCTGCATGCCCTTCTTGAGCCGGGCAAGGGCGTGCCCCACGTTGCCGGCGTTGACCGCTTCTTCAAAATCGTCCATCCACGAAGTGTCGATGCTGCCGTCGATGTTCACCGCGGCGTCGTACACAGCCAGCTTGTCCGGTTCGTGGGCGGTTCCCGCGAACTCCTGCACAGCATTCAGGGCCACGGATCCGCCCAGGCTGTGGCCCAGGATGTTGCGGGCACCGGTGGCGTCCAAGACGGTGCGGACGTCTGCGATTTCGGTGCGCATTGAGTAGTCAGCCGGCTGTTCGCTGGACTTGCCCCGGCCACGACGGTCGTAGACGTCCACCGCCCAGCCGTCGCCCAGGCCATTGGCCAGCGCAACTGAGAACGGGCGGTAGATCAGGGCGGTCAGGAACGCGCCGCCGATGACCACTACACGACGCTCTCCCGGGGCATCCTCGGTGCCGTAGCTGTACACTGCCAGCCGGCCGCCGTCGTGCGTGGGAAATACCTGCTCTTTCACGCTCCCATCCTAGGGCGGTGGCCCAGAAGCGCTTAGGCGAACCCTTCAGACGGCCCCCTTGCGCCGCCGCCCCAGCCTCTGGGCCTGGACGCCAGTGCCGTTCAGGAACCGCGCCATCCTCACCGCCAGCCCCTTGCCGGGGCGGATGGGGCCCTCGTGCAGCTGGCCGGGCACCACCGCGAACTCGATTGACGGTACAGCGGCGGCGAGCTGGCGGCCCGTCTCGGCGAAGTAAGCCGGGCTCCAGCTGCCGCTGAGCATCAGGACGGGTGTGGTGAGGCCGGTGAAGTCGTCCAGTTCGGCGTCGGCATCCAGCACGGCCCGCATCTCTGCGACGGCGGTGGGCAGCAGCTGCCTCATCTCCGCGCCCAGATTTGTCCGGGCGGAGAGGATGCTCAGCATCCGCAGCGCACCCAAGGGCAGGTAGGACAGGGGCCCGGCGGTCGCGAGGCCTTGCACCAGGTGGGCCCAGGCGTGGTTCAGCTGCCCGGCCGTGACGGCGTCCTCCAGCTCCGGCCGCCAGCGCTGGCTGAGGTTTCCGGAAAGCGAAATCGCAGCGTCATATGTCACCAGCCGTCCGATCGGCAGCGTCCGGGCGGCCTGAAGTGCCACAAACCCGCCGTAGCTGTGCGCCACCACATCCGTGGATCCGGTTTCCCGCATGACTTTTGCCAGGTCGCTGATCTCGGTGGCAGCGGAGTAGCTGTCCGGCTGCGGCGCGGAACCTGCCCGGCCGCGCCGGTTGTAGCAATGCACCGGCCTGCCCAGCAGGACGCTCAGCTTCCGGGCGAACGGCCGGTAGAGGGCGTCGGTCACCAGGGTGCCGTGAATGAGTACGACGCCGGCAGGCCCCGCCGTGGCCGGCTCCCCACCCGTTGGACTGCTCGTCGCAAAGCTGCTGGCCGGTGAGAGGAAGGAGTGCACCTCCAGCCGGCCGCCGTCGTTCGTTTCAACTGTCCAGGTCTCCACAGCCCGAGTCTAAGCCCATAGCCACCTGAGTTTTTGTCCAGATCATGCCTCCAAATGGCCGCGAAACGTGGATTATCTGGACAATAACTGGGGCGTGGGAGGTGCGCCGACGGACGGAAGCCGGGCGCCCGAACTCCCGGTAAACTTGGGGATTGTGACTTCCCAAAACACCCCCGCCCCCAAGAATGCCCCAGAGCCGCTCGACGCCAGCGAACAGATGCGCATCCGCATGGAAAAGCGCGCCAAGCTGATTGAGCGCGGAACCGAGGCATACCCGGTGGGTGTGGAGCGCACGCACTCCCTCTCCGAGATCCGCGAAAAGTATGCGCATCTTGAGGCTGACGACACCACCGGCGACGTTGTGGGCGTCACCGGACGCGTGGTGTTTGTGCGCAACACCGGCAAGCTCTGCTTTGCCACGCTGCAGGAAGGCGGTGCGGACGGCAAGGGAACCCGGCTGCAGGCCATGCTTAGCCTCGCCAATGTGGGCGAGGAAACGCTCGCTGACTGGAAGGCGCTGGTTGACCTGGGCGACCACGTGTTCATCAAGGGCGAGGTCATCTCCTCCCGCCGAGGCGAACTCTCCGTTATGGCCGAGTCCTGGTCCATGGCCTCCAAGGCTCTGCGCCCGCTTCCTGTGTTGCACGCGGAACTGAACGAGGAGACCCGCGTCCGTCAGCGCTATGTGGACCTCATGGTGCGCGATGAAGCCCGCGAAATGGTCTACACCCGCGCAGCCATCACCCGCTCCATCCGTGAGAGCCTGCACCGCCACAACTATGTCGAGGTGGAAACCCCCATCCTCCAGTTGGTCCACGGCGGCGCCCTGGCCCGCCCGTTCGAGACACACATGAACGCGTTCGACCAGAAGATGACCCTCCGCATCGCCACCGAGCTTTACCTCAAGCGCGCCGTGGTGGGCGGGATCGACCGTGTGTACGACATGGGCCGCGTCTTCCGCAATGAAGGCGTGGACTCCACCCACAGCCCTGAATTCACCACGCTTGAGTGCTACGAAGCCTGGGCGGACCAGTTTGTCATGGCCGACCGCATCAAGGAGATCATCCTGGACGCCGCCGATGCAGTGGGTGCCGGACGCACCCTGCAGACGGACGCCGGGGAGATTAACCTCGACGGCGACTGGGCCTGGCTGTCCGTCTACCCCGGACTTTCCGACGCCGTCGGCCAGGAGGTAACACCGGACACTTCCGTTGAGGTGCTGCGCGGAATCGCCGAAAAGCACGAGGTCAAAATGGATCCCAAATGGGATGCCGAAAAGCTGGCCGTGGAACTGTTCGGAGAGATCGTTGAACCCACGCTGCTGAACCCCACATTCGTGTACGACTACCCGCCGTCCGCCCAGCCCCTGGCCCGCCCGCACCGTGAGGACGGCCGCCTGATCGAGGCCTGGGACCTCATTATCGGCGGTATGGAACGCGGCACGGCCTTCTCCGAGCTGATCGACCCCGTCATCCAGCGGGAACGGCTCACGGAGCAGTCCAGGCACGCGGCCGCAGGCGATGTCGAAGCCATGCAGCTGGACGAGGACTTCCTGCGCGCCCTCGAATACGGCGCCCCTCCCATGGGTGGCATCGGACTGGGTATCGACAGGCTGGTCATGCTGTTCACCGGCGCCGGCATCCGGGAAACCATCCTCTTCCCGCTCCTCAAGCCTGAGGGGCACTGACCATGGAATACATAGCCGTACTCCTGCCGTCGCTGGTGGTGGGCCTGCTTTTCTGGTTCGCCATGAAATCCATTTTTAATGCCGATAAGGCGGAACGACAGGCCGAGGCACGTGCCCAGGCCGAAGCGGATGCACTCAACGCGACGCCATTGAACGGTACGGATACGGATACCGATAAATAAATCGAAAGAACTTTCTCCGAATATCCCCAGGAACCATTCGGCGCTTTGACGCGTTGCCATAGCGAGGGTCATACTTTTTACAGGAACATCCTGCTTTTCTGAAAACCCGAACCTTTCCAAGAGGAAGACAATTAAATGGCACAGAAAGTAAACATCATCCTCGTAGATGATCTGGATGGGGGATCCGCGGACGAGAATGTCCGTTTTGGCCTCGATGGGGTCAGCTACGAAATTGATCTGTCGGCGGCTAACGCGGCTGAGCTGCGATCGGCCCTGGAGCGTTTTATTGGCGCAGGCCGTAAGACGTCGGCAGGCCGCGCCACCCGAACCAAGGCGACTGCAGGGGGGCGCAGCAACGACTCCGCGCAAATCCGTCAATGGGCGCGGGAAAACGGCTACACCGTTAACAGCCGCGGCCGAATTCAGGCCGAAATCCAGGAAGCCTACCAAAAGGCAAATTCCTAGCAACAGGCTTCCAAGGGTCCCTTTAAGCCCTGCCTTCCTCTGCCGGGGAAGGCAGGGTTTTGTGGCTCGAATGGTTTATCCGAACTGCGGCTGCGGCCGCACGGAAAACCCTTGTTGATTCGCGGCATCCAAGCGTATAGTAGGTATTCATCGTCGGCTGATTTCCTCGGGATCGGCCGACGATCCGCTTTAACCTTCCGGTTTGGTCCGCCCGCTCGAATTCGCCTACTCGGCCTCGCCTGTCTATGCCATGTTTTCCCGCCACGCCGATGCTAATGGATCGGCGGCGCCTCCCCACACGGAGCTGGGGTTGAGTGACGGGGGCGCTTGGATTGGGTGACGGGAAGGTGCATACGGCGACGTTCGACTACCGGAAGTAGCACCAAACGGATGGTGATGGAGGTTATTCCCGGTTCTGTCCCGGTTTCCCCTGTGGCGAACACGCTCCACAATGCCGGGTCTGCCACGTAGCATCAAAGTACGTCGTAGCTAGGAGTGTGGCGAAATGTTTGAGCGATTTACGGACCGTGCCCGTCGCGTAGTTGTGCTTGCCCAAGAAGAGGCACGCATGCTGAACCACAATTACATTGGTACCGAACACATCCTGTTGGGTCTGATCCACGAGGGTGAGGGCGTTGCCGCCAAAGCTCTTGAGTCCTTGAGCATTTCGCTCGACGGCGTCCGCGAGCAGGTGCAGGAGATCATCGGTCAGGGCCAGCAGGCCCCGTCCGGCCACATCCCCTTCACGCCCCGCGCCAAGAAGGTGCTGGAGCTTTCGCTCCGTGAGGCACTGCAGCTGGGCCACAACTACATCGGCACGGAGCACATCCTGCTGGGTCTCATCCGTGAGGGTGAGGGTGTTGCCGCCCAGGTGCTGGTGAAGCTCGGCGCCGACCTCAACAGGGTCCGCCAGCAGGTTATCCAGCTCCTCTCCGGCTACCAGGGCAAGGAAACCACCGGCGCAGGCGTCGGTTCCAGCCAGCCCGAAGGCACGCCCGCCGGTTCCGTGGTCCTGGATCAGTTCGGCCGTAACCTGACGCAGGCTGCGCGCGAGAACAAGCTGGACCCTGTGATCGGACGCGAGTCCGAAATGGAACGCGTTATGCAGGTCCTTTCGCGACGCACCAAGAACAACCCGGTGCTGATCGGCGAGCCTGGCGTCGGCAAGACGGCCGTCGTCGAGGGCCTGGCCCAGGCGATCGTCCGCGGTGACGTTCCGGAGACCATCAAGGACAAGCAGCTGTACACCCTGGACCTCGGTTCCCTGGTGGCCGGCTCACGGTACCGCGGTGACTTCGAGGAGCGGCTGAAGAAGGTCCTCAAGGAAATCCGCACCCGCGGGGACATCATCCTCTTTATTGACGAGATCCACACGCTCGTTGGTGCCGGCGCCGCCGAAGGTGCCATCGATGCCGCGTCCATCCTGAAGCCCATGCTGGCCCGCGGTGAACTGCAGACCATCGGTGCCACCACGCTGGATGAGTACCGCAAGCACATCGAGAAGGATGCCGCACTGGAGCGTCGCTTCCAGCCGATCCAGGTCAAGGAGCCCTCGGTTGCGCACGCGATCGAGATCCTCAAGGGCCTGCGTGACCGGTATGAGGCACACCACCGCGTCACCATCACCGACGGCGCCCTCGCCTCGGCTGCGAACCTCTCCGAACGCTACATCTCGGACCGTTTCCTGCCGGACAAGGCCATCGACCTGATCGATGAGGCCGGTGCGCGGCTACGCATCCGCCGGATGACTGCCCCGCCGGAGCTGAAGGCCATGGACGAGCGGATTGCGCAGCTCAAGATGGAGAAGGAATCCGCCATCGACGCGCAGGACTTCGAAGGTGCCGCTTCGCTCCGCGACAAGGAACAGAAGCTCATCACCGAGCGCTCGGAGAAGGAACGCCACTGGAAGTCCGGCGGCATGGACGATATTTCCGAGGTGGATGAGGATCTCATCGCCGAGGTACTGGCCAACTCCACGGGCATCCCGGTGTTCAAGCTGACCGAGGAAGAGTCCTCGCGCCTGCTGAAGATGGAAGACGAACTGCACAAGCGCGTGGTGGGCCAGAACGAGGCCATCAGGTCCCTGTCGCAGGCAATCCGCCGCACCCGTGCCGGCCTGAAGGACCCCAAGCGTCCGGGCGGTTCGTTCATCTTCGCCGGCCCCACCGGCGTCGGCAAGACCGAGCTGGCCAAGGCCCTGGCCGAGTTCCTGTTCGGTGAAGAGGACGCCCTGATCACGCTGGACATGTCCGAGTACTCCGAGAAGCACACGGTGTCACGGCTCTTCGGTGCGCCTCCGGGCTATGTCGGGTACGAGGAAGGCGGGCAGCTGACCGAAAAGGTCCGCCGCCGTCCGTTCTCCGTGGTCCTGTTCGACGAAGTGGAGAAGGCCCACGCGGACCTCTTCAACTCGCTTCTGCAGATCCTTGAAGACGGCCGCCTGACCGACTCCCAGGGCCGCGTGGTGGACTTCAAGAACACCGTGATCATCATGACCACCAACCTGGGCACCCGGGACATCTCCAAGAGCGTTGCCACCGGCTTCCAGTCCGGCACGGACACCCAGACCGGCTACAACCGGATGCGTGCCCGTGTGACGGAGGAGCTCAAGCAGCACTTCCGCCCGGAGTTCCTGAACCGTGTTGATGACGTTGTGGTGTTCCCGCAGCTCACCCAGGACGAGATCATCGAGATCGTGGACATGTTCGTCGGACGCCTGGAGAAGCGCCTGAAGGACAAGGACATGGGCATCGAGCTCACCACCGCGGCCAAGGTTCTGCTGGCAACACGCGGCTACGATCCCGCCATGGGTGCCCGGCCGCTGCGCCGCACCATCCAGCGCGAGATCGAGGACCAGCTCTCTGAGAAGATCCTGTTCGGCGAGATCCACGCTGGCGACATTGTTGTAGTGGATGTGGACGGCGACGGTGACGAAGCCAAGTTCACCTTCGCCGGCAACGCCAAGCCGCGCATCCCGGAAATCGCTCCGAGCGCCTAGCTACAAACGCCAAGGCCCCGCCCGCTCCCGAAAGGGAGCAGGCGGGGCCTTCGCTTTAACCACGCTGGTTCGGTGGCCGGGCGCCGCGGCACCGGTGCCTTTTGCGCCGGCCGCCTCGGTACCGATGTACGGAGGGCTTTGTCCCTAGCGGCATCTGCGGCGTTCTATCTCGGCCGCTCCTCCGCCTGGTTGCTGTTCCAATTGGGGAACCTGCACTGGGACGACCCTCTGACCGCGTTCGACCTCAGGTTCGGTCTACTCAGCTGCTCCACGGTTGTGGGTATGACCGAACCCGGGTCGTCAGCCCACGCGGATGCCATTGTCAGCGAGGAACTCGCGGGAACGGCCCATCTGGCGGTCGGTGGAGAAGGCGTACCACTGTTCGCCAAGGTTCTCGCCGTGGACGACGTCGCGGAACCGGAAGAAGGCACCTTTGCCCTCGATCGCCCGCTCCAGTCGCTCCCGGAGGGCCTCATCGTGCTGCCGCTCGGCGAAGGCCGCCATGTCCCGCCAGCCGTTCCGCGAACCGATGGGGCGGAGCCGAAGCCAACGGTCTGGCCCCTCCTCCTCCACATCGATGGCGGCGTCCTCCCCGACTATCATCGGGTCAGTGGCGCTGCCGTCGTACACTTGCCCGGTGTGCAGGTCGAGGTAGCCACCGGTCGACAGGTCGGGATCCCCTTCCAACACGGTGCTGAGCATGTCTAGGTCTACTGGCACCACCCTGCCTGTCAGCGGCACACGGCGCAGACCGGCCAACAGGTCCTCGGCCAACAGCCGGTCACCAGCGCCGCCGCGCCACGTCAGCCGGTTGATGACCGACAGTGCCATCGACTCGGCCTCCTGGCGTCTCTGCTCCAGCGCCATCGGTATGCCGGCCCCCACCTGTTGTAGAGCGTCATCGATGTCGCGTCCCGTCACCGCAGCGAGGAAGCGAGCCGCGTCTGCCGCCGCGATGGCTTCACGCAACTCGGACAGGTCGAGCCCAGGCACCTGCACCTGCGCGGGCCACGCATGCAGCAGCATCGGGTGCGGCCGGCTCGGTTTCCCCTGTGCCCGGCTCTCCCCGTCGTCGGTTGCCCACCGGCGCCCGTACTGGTCCGGGATGCTGCCCCAGCCCCAGTACGGCAGGGGGGCATCAGGGCGGATACCCAATACCTCAAGCGGGTCGACCTTCTCCTCCCCAACCACGCATCGGTGCGTCCAGGCGTCACCGAGGTCGAACGTGAACTGAAACTCAGCCCCCGGCTCCAGCGTCCGGGCGACCTTGGCAGCAGCGATGTCGATGGGCGCGATGATCGGCCCGCCGATCGATCCGGCCATCTCGGCTCCCGTCTCTTCGTCGGTGATTACCCGGCCGTCGGCCAGGGTGAACATTGACAGGTGTGAGCGGTCCCATCGGGCGAAGGCATCGTTGATGGCGTTGGCGAGATCCATGAAGGTGTGCGACGGTCCGACCGCGAAGACGCGCCCGGGCCACGGCCACAGCTCCTCGCCACGACCGCCGAGCAGTTCCACAGTCAGCGATAACCAAGTTCGTGCCATACCCCAAGGATGGCACGTGCCTTGCGTTGACGTAGGCCAGCAGGCCGATGGGAACGACTGCTCCCGTAGGACGGTAGATCACCGCGCCCTTGGTGTGCGTTAGCCGAACCCTCTGCGGCACGGTCCCCTAAGGGATCGGTCAGCGGGCGCTGTCTTCGAGGGACTGGAACCACGCGACCTCGCGTTCGAGCTGACCAGATTGCACGAAAAGTCGCACTTGATGTGTGTTCGGCAGCGCCGCCGCAAGCTCATCTCGATCTGCACCGGTGAACCCGAGCTTCTGCCAGAACGGACCCGAACGGCGAGAAAACAGCCAGGCGCGAGATGCGCCGGCGGCACGCGCCTCCTGTAGGGCGTAGCGCGCGAGCCTCGAGCCGGCCCCCACGACGCGGTGGCTCGGCGCTACCGCCACGCTCCTGATGAGCGCATGACCGCTGTCTTCGCTGAGTTCGAATCCTGTGCTCCCGATGATCTCGCCGCCGTCCCCGCGTTCGATCCATAACCGCACGGTCGGCTCGTCAATGCCCGCCAGGGTCAGATCGACCTCGTGAAGGAATGAACGTACCTCGTAGACGTCCGCAGGGGACACACGCTCCAAGTTCATGCCTCTATTCTCGCCCACCAGCCCCAAAACCGGGTTCGTCTGTACACCCGATAGCCGGTGGTCGGCCGGGACGCTTCCCTCGTTCCTTAGGGGAACCCTGACTGCAACAGATCCGGCACACCTCGAACCCCTAATCGATCGACGTTGCGGTTCCCGGATCGTTGGCCAGGGAGGCTCGGTAGTCGGCCTGATCCTGGAGAACACAAAAGAGGTTGCCGCCTGGGTCGGCCATGACGACCCATCCCTCGTTGCCGGCCTGCCCGATGTCCGCACGAGTGGCCCCGAGCTTGAGGGCTTGATCCACACAGGCCGCCTGATCCTCCGGCCGGAGATCCAGGTGGATCGCCCCCTGTTCGATCGGGTTATCCGACGGTTGGATAAGCAGGGCCGGCCCGTCGTCTCCGATCAGCTTTACCGAGTTGCTGTGGTTGGGCGCGATTCGGTAGCCAAGTAATTCACGCCAGAACCGAGCGACTTCTCTGGGGCTGTTGGTCTTCATTGTGACAGTGGCGATTCTCGCGGCAGACTTGGGCCAAATCTTCCGCTACGTTCCGCATTTGCGCCAGCTGTGCCTGAACGGCGGGTGTCGATGGCCATTGACATTCGCGCCTCGTGCATGGAGCATTGCGCAGGGCTGATTCCGATTCAGCCAATCTGTGCGGCGATGCAGGGGTGGTTTGCCCGTTAGGGCACTCTTCTGATGGATCCTGCCGGTGACCAGTCGAAGTGTCCAGACCCGATGTTTCTGGCGATTGACTCACCCCGGCCGCCGAAATAGGACTCTGTGGAGTGCCAATCATTGATGATCGATCAGATCAACCATTTTCTGGGAAATTACGGGGCGTTCAGAGATACCAAGACGTGCTTCAGGTCGAAGGTGCAGCGAAGTTCTTCTTCGCTGCAGGAGTTGGTCGGCTTGGTATTTCCATGACTGGGCTGGGGATCCTCTGGCTCGTCCAGCATTACACCGGGTCATTCGCCTCGGCTGGGGTGGTCACCGGCGCTTTCGCCATAAGCGAGGCGCTCATGGGACCGCAGGTCGCCCGGCACATCGATCACCGCGGACAGACTCGGATGCTGCCACTGCTGCTCTTTGTGCATGGCGGTGCTGCTGCCGCATTGGTTGCTTCTGTGGTTCTGGATGTGTCATTTGTCGGTACTTGTCTGGCTGCCGTCGCTGCCGGGGCCTCTGTCCCGCAGCTGGGCGCGCTGTCAGCGGCTCGATGGAGCCATCTCCTGGACAGGTCGCGGCTGGCGGCGGCCTTCTCCTTGGAGACGGTAGCAAATGATGTCGCTTTCCTTGCCGGACCTGCTTTGGTGGGTTTGATAGCCGCCTTTGTCCATCCCCTCGCCGGATCGGTCTGTGCAGCTGCACTGATAGTCCTCGGCGGGCTCACTCTTGCGGCCCAACGAACGACTGCACCGCCGTTTGGCACGCATCCTCTGGCGAAGGTCCTCGACGGAGGAATCATGATGCCCGCCTTTTTCACCCTGTTGGCGGTGAATATCGGCTTGGGACTGTTCTTCGGCTCCATGCAGCTGGCGGTGACCGCATTCACCGTCGAGCATGGAACCCCCCAGCTTGGGGGCGTGCTCTACGGTGTGATGAGCGTGGCCAGCCTGCTCGGCGGCCTCATCTACGGCACCCGACAATGGAAGTGTCCACCCGGGCGCCTCCTGTTAGGAATCGCGGTCTACTTCTCAGCCGCAACGGCCATCCTCATGGTGGCGGACAGCATCTGGTCTCTGGCCGGGCTCCTGGTCCTGGTCGGTATCGCGGTCGCTCCCATGATGGTCCTGTCCTCAGCCCTCACCGAACGGAATATGGAACCGCGGATGTTGACCCAAGCCTTCACATGGATGAACTCCGCCAGTGCGGCCGGCATCGCCGCCGCCGCTGCACTCTCTGGAACAGCCATCGACTCCTGGGGATCAGCAGCAGGCTTCACCTGCGTAGTGATTGTCGCGCTCATCATCGCAACGACAACGGCCCTCGGCCAAAGATCCCTGAAATAGTCACCTGTGCCTTCCCACTTCCGGCAAAGAGGCGGCTGATCACGCAAGCCAAAGTCTCCTTCCTTTGGAAGCGGACGGTCCTCCCTCGGCCATTCCCCGCGAGTGGGTGTGTCCCGTTTGGGAACCCTCAGCGGGACGAATGCTGGGATTGGTCCACTTAGGGGACCGTGTCGGCTTTCAACGCGAGCCCAAGTGAAGTGCACACTTTGTCGTCCCCTGGGATGACAGCGGCCCGGCCATCACTGAGCACGCATACTGTCAATGGATCGGGAATCGGATAAGAGAAGCTCCGGTCATGAAGGGATGGATGCGCGCTACCGTTCGGGGTATTGGGGTCCAGGACGTGTTGTGCCCATATGTCCCGGCAGGCGACCAGTGCGTCCTCGATAGGGATTGGGTTGCGTTGTGTCGATGGCTCACCGACCCGTGTTCCTTCCCCCAAGGTAACTGTGGTGCCGGGGAACTGGTTGCCGTTCAGTTCTGCTCGGGCGAAGCAAAGTATCGAGCTTTTGTCCGTGACAGGCAGTTGCATGACGACGGCACCTCCGGTTGCCACAAGGGCGACGGCGACACCGGAAAGCAGAATCCGCTTGCCTTTGGTGTTCTGGAAGTGCCGGTTTTCCGGGGTTCCGTCCTGCGCGACGTTGGCCAGGAGTGCCTCGATGGCTGCGCTGCGTTCCGCGCTGAAGCGCTGTGAACGCGGAATCTCATTCATGGTGTTTCCTCTTCGGGCTTGAGTGGACGCGGTGCCGGCAGGAACCCGGCTTGTGGGTTCATCAGCTGTGACAGTTTCTGTTTGGCGCGTGAGAGCCGGGACTTCACGGTGCCCGATGGAATGCCCAGCAGCTCGCTCACCTCAGCTGTGCTCATGTCCTCCAAAACGCAGAGCGCAATAACTTCCTGGTCCCGCCGGCCCAGCGAACGATAGGCCTGGTGCAGGAGTTCAGACCGCCGATCCTGGTCAACGGTGTCAGCCACGGAGTCGCTGTGATCCGGCACCGTCTGGTCCTGCGGAAGTTTCCGCAGGAGGCGTTCATAGCGCAGTGTGGACCTGATCTTGTTCCTTGCCACGTTCGTGGCTGTAATCAGCAGCCAACCAAGTATCGAATCGTTGACCAGCCGGATTCTGGATCTGCAGCGCCAGGCCTCAAGGAACACCATGGCCGTGACGTCTTCAGCCTCAAAAGGTGTTTTCACCAGCCGGAGACTGTGGACGAAGACCCGGTCCCGGTGCCGTAAAAAGAGGGAAGCAAAAGCGCCACCGTCACCATCCATGACGCACAGCCAAAGCTCACCGTCCGTGGATTCCCTCCCTGTGTCCCCCATACCTATAAGTGTCCGGCAACCCCATAGTGGTTCCATCACGAATCACAGAAGTCGACAAATCGCGGCCAGCAGTCTCTACGATCCCACTTGGGGAACCTTCACCGGGACATTTGGGCCCGAAACTCAATCCCATTTACAGGCACCCCAGTGTGGTTCATAGTCGGGGTATGAGAGTGGCTGGAATTCTCCCCGCAGACGCTCCCGACCCCCGTGGGGAATGGGCCGAGAGCCTGAAACTCATGCCCATTCCGGTGATGGGGCTCATGCCCCAACCGTCATTGGAGGATACGGACAGCGTCGGTTTGAGCTACGGCCTAGATGATCGTGGGTACAGCGAAATGACGGCGAGCATCACCTATACGCTCTGGCGAAACCCGGATGACCGCTCAGACCCGGTAAACCTCGCAGACCTCGACGAGAAGACACGCAGATCGATCGAGGAAGTTCCGCCATGGCCGCGGCCCCTTTGGCTGATCGAGCAGGTGGAGCGACTGCGCTACCCGCAACTGTGTGAGGCCGTGCGAACCACATGGCACCGCGCTCCATCCGAGCGCTCTTCGGTTCGAAGCCTACTGGCTGACCATGTCAACCACATCCTCATGAACCTATACCGGCAAGAGCTCTGGCCGGGCAGCAACCCGTGGGACCAACACGCACCCACAGTCACCGGCCGGATGGTCAACAGCCAGGCCAGGACCGTCATCAACGGAGTCGACATGCCCGGTGCAGAGGTCGATACGGACCCGTTCGTCTACGGTATCGGAGCCCAACTGGCAGGCGGCGGCGTGGTGACCGCTGTGCTTCCACACACTGAGCTCAAGCACATCCAAGTCCAATTCACGCCCCGGAGCTAACAGCTCCATCCAAACACAGCAACGCTAAGTTTGACGTCGCCCCTAGGGGAAACCCTGACCGGGACACGTCGCGCCAAGCCGGCGTTGAGACTGCACGTTCCTATGGATTAGTGAGTCATCTATCGGCGAGCCGTAGGTTATCCCGGGCGGCCCGCCGCCCAATTGCGAACCACAAGACAGGACCAAGTACCGGAACAGCAGGAACAATAAGAGCCCATACGACAGTCCGTGCGGAGGTGTAAGTCCTGTTCCTGGCGATACTTATCAGGGCGCTGATGAACAGGATCCCGTTCACAATAAGGAGAAAGCCCAGAATGCCGAAGGGTGGCTGCATCACCGGCTCTGTGACTTGGGCTGCAATCTGCGTCAGTATCATGATCTCCCCCAGAAGCCAGCGGTTGCGGATGCCCTAACCCTAGCTCCAACGGGCCTTTCCGGGACAGAGAAAGCCGTCTTTGGCCCGATCCGTTCTTTGGCCAGCTGCCAGTCCAGTTTGATTCGTATATCAGCGAAACTGCAGCGGAAATCGTTGAACATGGATCGCAGCGATAAATGGCGGTCTTTTCGCAGCGCTATTTGTCACTTCTCAGCCCGCAAGAGGATCCCTCACCGGGCGCTCCACACGGGGCCTGCTGGATCTTATGGGGCTTTGTTGCCAAGGTGCCTTGACGAGGTGCCGTCGTAAGGACACGCTAACGTTATGGCTAGATACAGCGGCGGCCCAACCGTCCATAGGGCAATGAAGGGGCCTCGCTCGACGGGATCGTCCAATTCGAGCCCCCAGAGCTGGAAGGCAGAGGTAACCGCCACTCTGAGGGCTATCCAGCAGGTCCGCCAGACGTGCGACCACACCGAACTCACGACCGTGAAGTACGCACGGAAGGCGGGCCTCTCCTGGACAGAGATCGCCACCGCTCTCGGGGTCACGCGCCAAGCGGCATGGGAGCGGTGGCATGAAATCGACGAGACCCTGCCCAAGAGCGACGCGTGGGGCCCTTTCTCACTGAACGAGACGGTGCCCGAGCGCTTTCGCAGCCCAGGGTAAAGCACCGTAGTCAGTTCCAGGCCCTGGCCTGTTGGGGGAATCCTCTACGGGACATGCGCGCTGCATTTGCACGTTCGACTGCGGACTTCGGGGCTTTGCCCACTATCTATGTACTCAAAGGAGGGGTCAACAGATGAACAAGCTGAAAGTGTCTTTCATGGTCGCGGCCATGCTGCTACTTTCCGGGGTTTCTTCTTGCGCATCCGACGCCCGCCAGCCTGTCGATCATGCGTCAAATCAGCAGGTGAAACAGACTGAAACAGGGAGTTCTAATGATGCGTATGCCAGCATCCCAAGTGACGAAATTCAGCACGGCCAAACCGAGGTTGAGTTTCTTTGGGACGCGAAAGACCCGTACTACGGATACAACAATCTTCCCGTCGCGGCCCGTGTTCACATCGACTCCATCGACGGTGGACGGACTTTCAGCCCAATCACGAATCAATACGTAATCGCGCAGACTATCGGGAAGATGACGGTCCGCGAAGTCTACAAGGGTGACGTAAAGCCTGGTGATCAGCTGAACTATTCTCGGGGCGGTGGAATCGTAACCTTCGATGAGTACTGGAGCAGCCTCAATCAGCAACAGAAAGATAAGGCCGTCAGTCAGAACAACGGCCGGAGGCCGACTCCTGAGAAGAAGTACGTCGAAAAGAAGTTCATCGACGATATCGACATCGAAGTCGGCAAAGAGTATGTTGTCTTCCTCTTGCCGCAGTCCTCCAAAGACGGAAAACTCCACGAATATTTAATGGATGGGTTTCAGTTCGGGCTCAGAGAGGTGAAAGGCTCCGGTGCTGAGACGACCGTTCTAAACAATGAGACCAAAGAGTGGGAGAGTCTTGGGAGCGTTGTAAAGCTACCTTAGCCTCGGTCTTCTTATGAGGGTGGCAACTTGCATCTACGAGATGCCCTCTTCTCGGTGTGCTTCGCAGGGTCGACATGGGGCGTCACCGGTCTCACCGAGGTGCGCCTTTGAGGAACCCTCTGCGGACAGGGGGTGGCAGGTGAACGAGGATTAGCCTGCTGGATCTACTGTCGGGTTTTGTGATGGCATCGGCGATCTGGCCGGTTGCGTGGGTATTCCGCCGCCCGATCCTGCTGCAAGGAAGATTCCGACTTTTGTTTCGCCGTCGCTGAGAAATACCGGGATTTCCCGTGGCGGGCGTGGGGTGTTGAAGTTCTTTACTGCGTCCTCCGGGCTAGTGGGCATTGGCCCGCCGTATAAGTCCTTCGCGTAGGCGTAGCCGGATGCTCCGTTGGTTGCCATGACGGCAATCAGATCTGGGACTCCGTTTTCTGGGCTTTCCATGCCGTAGGTTTCGCCTTTGGCGTTGACGCCCAGCTCGGTCCGTTCCTGTTTCACGTATTTTGCGGTGAGCTGCCACCGGTTACCCGGTTCCGTCTTGACCGTCACACTACGCTGCCCGGGAAGCAGGCTGGAGGTGCCAAATGACCGGTTTCCGGTGCCGGCGGCATCGGCAGCGGAGCAAATGGTGCTGCCACCACCGTCGGAGAACTCAAAGCGACCAGCTGTGAGGCAGAAAAATTCAGTTTCAATACCGGTAGTTCCCTCCGGAGGTTCCCCGAGCTCCACGGTGGCTGTTCCCGTGTGGATCTGCGTAACGGGCGAAGCCAGGGGAGTTACTTCCTGCCCGCCAGGGATCTGGAACAATCCGGCCGCCGCTGCGCCGATACCGCCCAGCAGGCAGACGCCGGCCAGCGCCCCGGTCCCGAGCCACAGGCGAGGGTTCTTGCGGACACCGGCTGGGGAAACCTGCTGAACCTGAGAGACAAGTTCTGCTCGAAGTGCGTTGCTGAACCGGTCATCGACCTGAAACTGGTTCATGACCGTTCTCCTTCCAAGACCGAAGTTGCGTAGCTGCGCGCAGCAGGAGCGCCCGCGCCGGTTTCGCCAGTGAGGGCAGCTCTCATCCGTTGCCTCGCCCGGTGCATGCGCGTTTTAGCCGCTCCGGGAGTCAGATTCAAAACTGCCGCTGCAGCAGCAAGAGGGTAATCCTCGAACACGACCAGACTCACCAGATGCAGGTCCTCAGCGCTCAGCGTTCCGAGAGCCCTGGCGAAGTCCTTGTCCATATTCTCTTGGGGACTGGCGAAAAGGTCAGCGTCCAGGGGTTCTGAGGACTCCTCGGTGCGCGGTAGTGAGTCCAGCAGCTTCCGGTAACGGAGGGCTGCCCGCCCGTTATTGCGGGCCATGTGTGTTGTCGTGACGAGCAGCCAGGGAAGGATCGAACCTTCCACTACACGCACTTTGGCGCGACGCCGCCAGAGTTCAAGGAACGCCGCCGCCATAACGTCCTCGGCGTCGTGGTGGTTTCCTGCGAGCCTGTAAGCGTGGCGAAATACCCGGTCACGATGCCTGTCGTACAGCAAACCGAACGCCTCGCCGTCACCACTTAGGCTGCGGGACCAAAGGCGGTCCTCGTCATTCTCAAGGTTCCCCATGCCCTGTATTGTCCGGGACAACCGAAAAGGTTACACAAAACCTAAAAATACGCGAAAAATGTTTTGGCAGTGCGTGCCGTTTGGGGAACGTCAACCGTGCGTAGGCGCCTAACGGCCTCTCGCGGAGGCTAGGCTCTATGCCATGATGACCAATCAGCGACTTGAGCCCCTGCTCGAGCAGTACGACTGGGCGACGGAACGACTCCTCACTCGCCTTGCCGGGCCCACGAGCAACTCGGGTGATGGCAGCGACGTCGACGTACCGGTACTGACGGACGCCGAGTACTTCTGGGAACCGGTCGACGCGTGCTGGTCGGTGCGGAGGCGCGCCGATGGGCCCGGACCGGGCGCCATCAAGCTCATCGGCGCGGGTGAGTGGGGGCGAGACGGCGCCCCCGAAAGTCCGTGGCCTCCGCCCGTCACGACGATTGCCTGGCGGCTTGACCACATCTCCGAGACGCTGTTGGGCCGAGCGAACCACCTCGGGGGCGACCGAACGTTCGATAGAGCGACGTACGAATCACGACCAGATGCAGCCGGCGCCATCGAGAGGTTCCGTCACGCCGCAGCCGGCTGGCGCCAGGTACTACTCAGTGTCGATGAGGCCGACTATGACCGGACCGGGCTCAGCAGCTACCCGTACGGCAGCGATGCCGAGGAGACCTTTTCGACGATCGTGTGGTGGGAGAACCAGGAGATCCTGCACCACGGAGCCGAGATCGCGCTGCTCCGCGACCTCTACGTTCACCACGCTCAGTAGCGACGAGCACGCACCGCAGACAGCTCAGCCGACGGATTCTCTACGACGTCGAGTGGATACAGAGGATTACGTCCGCGTCGGTGCATAGGCGCCCGAAAGACGGTCGATCACCGTACCCATGGTGCCCGCTAGCCGAACCCCCAGCGCGACACCTGAGGGACAGCCAACTCCGCAACTGAATGAGGGGCGCACATCAAAGCTCGGGATGTTTAGGGTCTTTGCCGCGTTCGAGCCAGTAATCGTCGCGCTGCTTCCGCACGAACCATACGAGGTAAACCACCATGGCCACCGTGATAAGGCCTTGGAGGACGATGATGATCCACTCCCATTGGTCGCGTAACTCCGCTGGTAGCAATGCTGGAATCAGGAATACCGTAACTAACACGACGGCGATCAGGGAAGGGAGGGCGATGCGCCTCCGTTGCGGAGAACTCATGGCTCACCCTATCGATTCGGAACCGAAAAAACGACCGACTCACTTTCCCCTCAACCTGGCCGATTGGCGAAGCTTCTGCGCGTTTGAGGAACCCTCATCGTACGGTGGCGTTTTGCCCTTCTTCCGCATGGCCGGTGTCCGCCGGAGTTACTTGAAAGTCCACGACGTCGACGAATGCGTCGACTGGCATAAGGGGGTAGTGGCTTCGAAGACCTTCGAGGTAGCCCTCGACTGTTCCACCGTTTGAAAGGCGAAGCCGTTCGGGAGTTAAGTCATCGATCCGATACCGCTGGACGTCAAGGATCTCCCCACGCAGCGGTGGACACTCGGCATCATCTTCGAAGTAGAAAATCGCAGGACCAACTGCAATCCGCTCGTCCCATCGAACCGAGGATGTTTTCCGGCAGGATGCGACCGCGTCATAGTAGCGCCGGTTGAAGCGGAACACTCGCTCGGCCTTCGCATCTGGAAAGAAGTATGTGTCCGAGAGAAGCTTGGCGATGGGGCGCATCTGGGGGCCAGTAACGGTTGGGACCGCGACGAGAATATCGGGGTGCAGATCAAGCATCACCTGCCGACAGCGGCCACACGGCGAGATCAGACCACGTCCTCCATCGCCGGCGGCCGCCATCGCGACCAATGGACCAGCGTCAGCGGTTGCGGCTACCCCCAGGGCGACCAGCTCGGCGCAGGGACCACCGGTGAAGTGATGAACATTCACAGCTGTGTGTATCCGGCCGTTGGTGTCCAAGGCGGCGGCTGCCACGGTGTGGTTTGGGTCGTTACCGAGAGATCGAGCCAGCACCTCTGCTGCCTCAATGACGCGCCGTTCCATGCCCAGGGGTTCCATGAGTACCAGCATCCCACGAGCCGTGCGGGTCTCAAGGCGCCCGATAGTCGATCCCTCAGCGTGCATGAGGGAGGCGTCCCTCAAAAGTCTTCAGGCAGCACGGTATCCGTTTCTCGGATGAGGTATGCGTCCAGTTCTGGATCGGCAAGGATTTTCCCGGCCGTGGCGCCATCACACCCGATGATGAGGCTTCGAGCGTATATATCTTGGCCGATACACCAGTGCAGATCATCCGGCCACCAGTACATGGGAACGCGTCCGCTGTCGGTGATCGGAACGATAGCAGTTCCCTTTTCATCAACCAGCTTGCCCGAGTACAGGACCATTCCCCGGTGGGCTGGGGAGAACTCGATCACCGATTTTCCGACCTCTTCGGCATAACCTTCCCACGTTGCGAAGTTGTAGCGACTGGAGTCGAGGTCGAGCACGCGTATCAGAGCTTTGGCGAGGCTCGGGTGTGGGTTGCCCATGTCGGGTTGGCAATTGTTGGCGGGCATGGCTTCGGGGCTGACCGTCACCTCATCCCATTGCATCCATGGGCTCGTCTCCAGGCCACCACGTTTTACGACGTCAGACCACATGATCACCAAGCCGGGTGCAATCTCGATCGGATTGAGAATGCGAACGTACCGCTCGTAGCCAGGCGGTACGAACGCTGTTACTTGTTGGCCGTCGCGGTCGAGGGACGTCGCTAGTGACTCGGCAAGCTGATGATCCGATTCATGACGCAGAGAACACATTCTGCCCCCCTCCTTCGACGTCACACTACCCTTAGCTCCGCCCGTTAGGCGGTGGATCACCGCGCCTTTGGTGTGCGTTAGCCGAACCCTCAACGGGACACTCTCAAGCGTTTGCGGAGGCCCCACCTATGACTTTCAGCGATAAATGGCGGTTTTTTCGCATCGCTATTTGGCACGCGGTGCAGCCCGCAAGGGGATCCTTACCGGGCGCCGCACTGTTGCACCACCTTGGTGTCTGACTAGGTTTCTGGACGGGTCGAAGTCGGTAGAGTGCGATCCTTGACATTGGGGGATGCCAGACCGAGCGTGATCCGCCAACCGTGGGTGTTCGCCGCGGTGTGCGTAATGGTCCTCGCCCTGACCCTCCTGCTCTTCGGATGGCGCCCGTTTTCGTTGATTCAACTGTTGCCCGGGTACATAGCCGCCTACCTTCTGATCGGGGCATGCATTTTCGCCCCGTTAGGGAAGCTCCCGTCGGTGCGGCAGGCTGTGGCGTTCCTGCTTCCCGGCGCTGTGTGCGGTTCCATTCCGGGGGCGGGCGGAGGTCAGGGCCCGGGTTTGTTGATGGGCTTGTCCAGCGCCACGCTGATGGTCTGCCCCGGCGCCAGTTCGCCGGTGGGCAGGTCTGCGAAGTCATACCAAGCCCCGGCCGTGCCCGTGCTCGGACGATTGGCCGAGCGCAGGTCACTCACGCCGAAGCGGAACGAAACTTGCCGCTCGATGTCCCCTGGGGCGGTGGTGTAGGTCAGCGGAATACCCTGGGCATCGGTGGTGACCGTTCCCTGCGCGCCCTCGATTTTCAGCTCGCCGGGTATCAGCCGAACCTTCGTACCGGCAGGGATGGGCTGATCCGCCGACAACGAGGGGTTGTACAGCAGGATCTGTGCCGTGGTTGACCGGAACTTGTAGCCAAGGCTGTCGAACGAGTCGCCATCCACCGTGGTGTAGTAGACCGTCTGGCCGAATGAGTTGTTGACCGAGGCGCCCGAGCCGGACCTGCTGTCTACCGGCTTCTTCTGCAGCTGGATGACCTTGCCGGCCTGGATGAAGAAGACGTTTCCCTTTTCGTAGGTGAACGGGACCTTGTTCGCTTCCGCCAACTGCTCAGAGGTCAGGTTGAACCGGTAGGTGATGCCGGCCAGGCTGTCATCGGGCTCTACTGTGTAACCCGTTGGAATGCCGTTTGCGTCAACCGTGGCAGCGCCCTTGGCGCCCGGCATGGGACCGGTCGGAATCAGCCGGAGCCCTGTGCCCGGAGTGAGGGGAGTTCCGGGCTGGAGTCCGTTGAACCCGGCGACCTTCGCCTCGGATAGCTTGTACGCCGACGCCACGGCCTGGAGGGTGTCTCCCGGAACGGTGGTGTAGAAGTCCGCGTTGCCAAACGAGTCCCGCACGGTTTCTCCACTCAGGGCAGGCTTCGCGGCGGAAGACGCAATTGCAGCGGGGGTGGTCTGGGCGGCGGCGGGTTCCGCCTGGGTTGGAGCACCCGCGTAAGTGCACCCTGCCAGTCCCAGCGACAGCACAACAAGCAGCGCTGGCCGAACCAGGGGCAGGCCAGTCGCCGTCTTTGATGTACTGCCAGTTCCCACCATGGATATGCCCCCCAATAAGTCCGGCGTAGCCGAGTCAAGGCCCACAACGGACCAAAAGCAAGCGTAGTGGATGAACCTTTAGCCCGCAGTAGCGGCCGTCCCTCTGCCAGCCGTAGGCGGGGCTGCACCATCGAGCGCCAGGATGGGCAACAAATGCGCGATGGTGACGTGGTGCTTTCCCAAAGCCACAGCGAGGGTGCCTTCTCGGACGCGAATGCCACTGACGTGGCGACCGCCAACGAGGGGGAAATCCCATATCGAAGACCTCGAAAGCCGTAATAGGCCACCAAAGCGGTGCAAAAATCTGTTGCCCTCTGCCCATGGTGGAAGCTGTGCAGCCGACCGAACTCAAAGTCGACGACATCCATCTGCCTTGGAACCCGACAGCCAAAATCGAGGCAGCCGATGCCCGCGCGGTAATGGCCGCCGTGAACACCATTGCGGACGGGGCCGAATACCCCATGCTGGTCGACATGACGTCTGCGGCGTCCCTGAGCCGGCAGGCACGCTCGGTTTTCGGGATCCATTGCGCGGCTTCCCGCATCGCGCTGCTTGGCACCAGCCCCGTGGACCGGATACTCGTAAACTGGTCCATGGGCATGCAAAATCTTCCGTGCCCAGCCCACAGCCCCTGCCTGATCCGCCTCTTGACGGTACCTGGCGGAAAGCCAGTAGTGCCCGCTGAGGGATCGCCTTCCGGACTGGGTGGAAGATGGCCCAGCGGCCGGGCTTGAATCAGCTTTCGCGGCCCAAGAGCTTCCGGACGAAGACGAGAAGCTCCGCGGTGGTTTGCTCGCGACGTTGCGGCATTTCGTCCCAGACGTCCATGAGGTTCACGAGCTCGTTCAGCTCCGCCGGCTGTCCCAGTGGGAACCAACCTGCCCGGTACATGAGCCTCGACCCGGCGAGGACGTCAATCCGCCCTTCGACAGTCTCCTGAGCCCAGTACTTGAGGAGAAACCTCGCCGCTTTCTCTTCGTCTTCGTGCCGGACGCTGAGTTCATCGCGGACTGCATTCCACATGTCTGCCGAGTCGGCCCGGTCTCCTGTCGGGAGGCCTGCCAGTTCGCGAAGTGAAGGGCTGTCGTACCCCAGGACGAGAAGTTCAGTGGCAAATTCAGGCAGCTCGTGTGCCGGGATCAGCCCCGTCTGCTCGCAGAGGAAGATTGCTCGCGCCCTCACTGTGGTCTGACTATCCATGATGGAAATATATCCCGGCGCGGCAGACCGTCCTCAGTGCACCCGGTGAGGGATGGGTTTCCGGGCGTTCCTAGCGACTGCGGGTTAGCGGAGATCCTGAAAGTACCGTGCCACATCGTAGTTGCCGATTAATCTGGCCAGTCCCACAGGCGTCTGCCCGGTCAGGTTTGAATGCAGCGGATCTGCACCGCGTGAGCGTAGCAGATCGATCATCTCGGGCCGCCCGTGTGAGTTGAAGACCGCAACGAAGAGCGGTGTATTGCCGAAGGAGTTGGTGGGGTCGACCGTCGCGCCAAGGTTGAGCAGCGCGGCCGCCGCGGCCAGGGCGTGTTCCTGCGATGCAAGATGGAGCGGCGTGAATCCCTGGCTGTCGGACGAATCGGGCGCCTCGCCGGCGGCGATCAGTCGTGTCACCTCCGCGGCATCATCGGTGAGTGCTGCGTAATGGAGCGGGGACCTACCGGCGGGATCCATGGACACCTCGAATCTTGGTAATAGGGGACACTGCACCATAACCGATGGCCTATCGGAGTGAACTGAGCCCGGTGAAGCATCCCTCAGTGCGACACGATCGAGTCAGTCAAACAGCGGCAACGGTCACTTCTCGGCCGACGATCATAGCTAAGAGGTCATCCAGAGTTCCGTGGCACTTCTCCAACTCAGGTAGGTGGTAGAACGTGCTGGTGGTCTCAAGGTTGTTGATGACTTCGTCCGGCGAATGCAGGATTGTCCTTCTGCCTTGAGCGATCGCGATGCCAAGCTCAACATGCGTGCCCTTCCCGCCTGGAAGCAGGATCACGACGACGTCGGCACCTATCACTGCATCTCTCTCATGCTGCCCGATGGAGCGCAGATCACCGAGGGTGACTGTACCCGCATCGCGCGCCGACGCGTTCTGGGTCCAGTCGTACGTGTTGACGTAGCCCTTGCTTTCCAAGGTTTGCGCGACGTACCGGACGTTGACGATATTCCTGAAGCTCGACGCAACATAGAACCTTTTCAAAGCTTCTGCCTCCTGATTGGAACTGCGACCATTGTTCCTTACGGAGCCGGCCCGGTGCGTCACGTACGCCCCCCCTAGAGGCATCCTTCACTGGTACATTTCGCGAGGTCTTTGGATGCCGCTACGCGCGGCACGCCCCGAAAAAGTTCCTGCCGTGGGTGAGGATTGAGCCATGGCAAAGCGCATCCCCGGCCTACCCGCCGTGATCTACAAGCAGACTGGATCCGTTCCGTTGATCCAAAGTTCATCCTCATGAAGCAGATGAGGCTCCGGTACGCCGGAGCGTGTCGGCTATGCGGTGCCCCTCTTCCGGCCGGAACAGAAGCGATCTATGAGAGCGAGACGAAGACCATCCGCTGCTTGGAGTGTGCCACTGAGGCCACGGAAACCATGCACCCCGACCTGGAACCACCTTGTGATGAGTCGTTGTCCACTGAGTCCGGAGTAGCAGGATCGTCCGCCCGACGCGAATATGAGCGCCGCAAGGCGAAGGACGAGGAAAAGCTCCGCGAGAAGTGGGGTCACTTCGGTGGCCTCGCAGTCGCCCTCTCTGACGAGCGACAGCACACCAAGTCCTGGGATCGAGGCGCGATCGGTGAGGAACGCCTCGGCGCTCGGCTAAATGCCCTGGCCGCCGCTGGTTTGGCTGTCCTCCACGACCGACGCATCCCCGGCTCGAAGGCCAACATCGACCACATTGCCATCACTCCCGGTGGAATCTGGGTGATCGATGCCAAGCGGTACAAGGGACGGCCTGAACTGAAGATCGAGGGTGGCATCCTTCGCCCACGCGTCGAGAAGCTCCTCGTTGGCCGGCGTGATTGCACAAAACTGGTCGATGGGGTGCTCAAACAGGTCGACGTCGTGCGCGACCTCGTCGGGGATGTTCCGGTTACCGGGGTGCTGTGCTTCGTCGAAGCAGACTGGCCCCTGATTGGGGGCGCGTTCTCGACTCGTGGCGTTCAAGTGCTCTGGCCGAAACGGTTAGCCAAGGTGCTTATGGAGCAGACAACCGGTGACGTTGATGTGGCGAGGATGCATGAGTCGGTAGCCTCGCGGTTCAAGTCTGCGTGACGTCAGGGGTCGACGTTTGAAGCTGTTCGGAAGCACCCTGAGGGATCGTTTACCGGGCGTTTACTGTACGGACCATGCGAATGTCTCGTACGTCGTTTTCGATCTTCACTGCCCCGTCCGCGACAAAGCCGTTCTTTCGGTAGAAGGCTTGTGCGCGGGGATTAGGGTCGGCGACCCAGAGCGCAGCAGGCGTAGTGGGGTCGATGACTGCATTGAGGAGCGCCGTACCCACTCCCGAACTGTGGAACGCGGCATAGGCGTAGAGGAGGTACAACTGTTGCGGCTCGTCGGCGCCCTCAAGGGAGGGGCCTGACATTGCAATGCCGATCAACGTGCCTTCATGCGAGGCGACGGCGACAGTGTTCTGCTCATATCTTGGGTCCGTTAGGGCCGCATTCCAGAATCTCTCGCGCCAGTCCAAGAGCGCGGGATCGTCCAGCACGGCATCGCTCATCAACCCTCGGTAAGTCTCGCGCCAGGTGTCCACGTGAACTCTCGCCATGCTTGGCGCATCTGCAGGCTCAGCGCGACGCACCTCAAAGTTGATCGTCATTCCTAAACGGTACATGCGGCCGCCTTCCTACCTGGCGGACATGTTTGGGGTCGCGGAAAACGTGGGCCAGCACCGCCCGTAAGCCGGTCCCTCATCGCGACGAGTGCCCTCTGAACTGCGCTTTTGCAGGATCGCCGTTCAGGGTGTCGCGTATACCCCGCCCGTAAAAATGCCCGGTGAAGGTACCCTATGTGCAACAGCCTCCGGCGGCCTCCGACATTATCCGAATCACCACGGACACGACCGTCCGGGTTATCAAGGCTGGGGCGTTCGTGCAACTCGAGATCCGTCGTAAACGAGACTTCAGCCGCAGCTCTTGGGTACCCGGCCTGGTGGGCTCACCCCAAGCGAAGCGAAGGTGCGCTGGCATTTGTGTAGCTTGCGTTCCGAGCGATGAAGGAGCGGCAAGCGACAAATGGCCCCGGGGCGCAGCGGGCAAGCCGAGCCCCCAGCCGAATTCCCCGACGACGCCAAGCAAACCACAAGCGCCGCAACCCAGGATCTGAAGTATTCATTCACTCTGAGTGAACTTGCTGTGATCCGCGGCACAGGAGGTGTTGAATCGGGGCATGGCAACTGACACCCCAGCGATCCTGGGCGAGCAACCTGAGACCCCCTTCCACGATCTTGACCACTACCTGGCTATCCCCAGGGTCAGCGGACTGGCCCTGAGCCCGGACGGCCGAAGGCTGGTCACCACGGTGTCCACGCTCAACGGCAAGGGCACCGAATTCGCCACGGCCCTCTGGGAGCTTGATCCGGCCGGAGAGAAGCACGCCCGGCGCATCACCCGCAGCGCAAAGGGGGAAGCAGGGGCTGCGTTCGCGGCCAACGGCGACGTCTATTTCACGTCCGCCCGCCCGGACCCGGAGAGCCCCGACGGCGATCCGGTCAATGCGCTCTGGCTCCTCCCTGCGGACGGCGGGGAGGCCCGCGTTGTCCTCTCGCGCCCTGGCGGCGTAGGCGCCGTTATGGCCGCCCGGAATGTAGCGGCAACCTTTGTCACGGCGGAGGTCCTGGCCGGCTCCTCGGACGAGGATGACGACGCCGAACGCCGAAAGTCCCGCAAGGACAACAAGGTGGCGGCCATCCTGCACAGCGAATACCCCGTGCGCTACTGGGACGCGGACCTCGGCCCCGGACAGCCGCGCATCTTCGCCGTTGAGCCAGGTGACGAGAAGGAGCCGGGCAAGCCTGCAACAGTGGACGCGGCCGCGCCGCTGATCCTCCGCAACCTGACGCCCGACGCCGGTCCGCGGCTGCGCGAAGCGGAAACGGTGGTCAGTTCGGACGGCAGGACCATCTACGCGAGCTACACCAAACCGCTTGCCAAGGCGGACAGCCGCTCCGTCCTGGTGGCCGTGGACGTGGTATCCGCCAGCCAGAAGGTGCTCCTGGACCGGGAGGGGATGAGCTACTTCCCCGGCCCGGTCAGCCCGGACGGCAGGACGCTGGTGGTGGTCAGCGAGAGCGATACCACTCCGCACCAGGCGCCCGAGGTCAAGCTGCATCTTCTGGATGTTTCCGGGGAGTCAGGCGCCGGCGCGTCTGGCACTGACGACGCCGGCACCTCCGGGCTCACCCCGCTGGTTCACGACTGGGACCGCTGGGCCAAGCCCGTCGCGTGGCTGCCGGACGGTTCAGCCCTCCTGGTCACAGCGGACGACGACGGCGCGTCGCCGGTTTTCCGGATCAGCGTTCCGGGCTCTGCCGCTGAAGTGAGCGTCACCCGGGTGACACAGGACTCTGCGGCGTACACCGACGTCGTGGTTTCACCGGAAGGGCGCAGTGCCTATGCGCTGCGCAGTTCCTACGAATTCCCGCCCGAGGCCGTCCGGATCGACCTGGAAACCGGAGAGACAACGCGGCTTCCGGCGCCGGCAGAGAGGCCAAAGTACCCGGGCAGACTGGATCGGCTGGCTGCGACGGCGGCGGACGGCACCCGCGTGCCTGCCTATCTGGCACTGCCGGCTGGAGCGTCCGCGGACTCGCCAGCGCCCTTGCTGCTGTGGATCCACGGCGGCCCGCTGGCTTCGTGGAATGCCTGGACCTGGCGGTGGAATCCCTGGCTGCTCACCGCCAAGGGCTACGCCGTGCTGCTGCCGGACCCGGCGCTGTCCACCGGGTACGGACAGGCGCATATCCAGCGCGGCTGGG